>NZ_JBVHEP010000009.1:0-330233 GCF_055562795.1 Streptomyces sp. NPDC016851 | reverse complement strand
CAGCGGCTCGGAGGTGGTGACCAGGTCCCGCAGCGGATGCCGGGCCAGGACCTCGTCCACCTCCGGCGTCAACGCCGCCGCCAACCGCGCCGCCGCCGGGCGGTTCTCGTCCCGCAGGGCTGCGACGGCCGCGAGGATCACGTCCCGGCGGCCCTCCTCCTCGGGCACCCCGGCGGCCGCCCTCTCGTACAGGCGCGCGCCCTCCTCCAGCACGACGTCCGTGTCCATGCCCGCCGGGATCTTGATCTGCGCGTGATGGCGCCAGGTGCTGACCGGGTCGCCCCACGCCTCCACCGTGAACGACCACAGGCCGGGCTCCCCGGCGGTGACCTCGGCGCCCCACCGGTCCGTCCCCGGAGCCAGCTCACGCATCGGCGTCCACGGACCGGGGCGGCCCTCGGGATCCTTCAGGACGGCATTGGCGGCGACCGCGTCGTGCCCCTCCCGGAACACGGTCGCCGAGATCTCGAACGTCTCGCCGGTCACGGCCTTGGCCGGCCGGCGTCCGCGCTGGACGACCGGGCGGACATCGAGAACGGGTATGCGCCCGACGGCGGTCGCCTCGCCCGCGGGGGGTGGTTGCGGAATCTGCGGACCGGCGTCGGCCGGGCGCGCGGAACGGGACTCGCCGCTGGGCGCGCGCGCCCCGGTGCGACGGGTGGGGGGTGGTGACGAATGGTGCTTGGCGGGCATGACCGCTCCTGTCCGCGTCAACGTGGGTGGGCGGATGTCTGTGGGGAGGTGGGTCCTGCATGGTGCTCCTGAGAGGGGTACCCGCAGGAGCCTTCCCACCCTATTCGGGTGGGCAATCCGGCACTTTGTTAACTACTCACGCGTATGTCGACACACAAGACCGGCCTCGTCCGCGAAGGACGAGGCCGGCCCCTGCGCGAGGCTGCTCCTTCGCCCTAGCCGTGCGGCACCCGCAGTAACTTGTCCGGTGAGCCGGGACCCCGGCCGGAGATCTTCCCGGTCGCCGCTCCCGTGGTCAGAGCCCTCGTGACCTGGGCCGGAGCAGCTTTCGGATGATCGGCCAGATACAGCGCGGCCGCGCCCGCGGCGTGCGGTGCCGCCATCGAAGTACCCGAGAAGGTGACCCGTGCGGTGTCGCTCGCGGCTGACGCCGAGATGATGCCCACGCCCGGGGCGAACAGATCGAGGGCCGGACCGTGGTTGGAGAAGGCCGGTTTTGCATCCCTCCGGTCGGTCGCGCCGACCGTGAGCGCCTGCTCGACGCTCGCCGGGGAGTACAGGCCGGCCGGCCTGCCGTCGTTGCCCGCGGCGACCGTGTAGGTGACGCCGGAGGCGATGGAGGCGCGGACGGCGGCGTCCAGCCGCTCGTTGCGCGGGCCGCCCAGGCTGAGGTTGGCGACGGCGGGTTTCTTCGCGTGCCGGGTCACCCAGTCGATCCCGGCGATCACCCGGGCCGTGGTGCCCGCCCCCGCCGCGTCGAGGACGCGCACGGAGACGACACGGGCCTGCTTGGCGACACCGTGGGTCCTTCCGGCGACCGTGCCGGCGATGTGTGTGCCGTGGCCGTTGGCGTCCGACGCGACCTTGTCGTTCCCGACGAAGTCCCAGCCGTGGCTCGCCCGGCCGCCGAAGTCCCGGTGCGTGGTCCGGACGCCGGTGTCGATCACGTACACGCTCACCCCGGAGCCCGCCGAATCGGGAGAGGTGTAGCTCCGGTCCAGCGGCAGGCCCGTCTGGTCGACCCGGTCCAGGCCCCACGAGGGCGGCTCGGCCTGGGTGCGCTCCAGCCGTACGCGGGTGTCCTGGACGACCGAGGCGACCCGGGGATCGGCGGCGAGCCGCCCGGCCCGTCTCTCGTCGGTCCTGATCGCGTAGCCGTTCAGAACGGCGCCGTAGGTGTGGCTGATGTGCACCCCGTACTTCTCGGCGAGGGCCTTTCCGGCCGCCGATGGCGCCCGGGTGCCCTCCTTCAGTGTCACCAGGTAACTTCCGTCCACAGAGCCGGGTTGTCCGGCGCCGAGTATCCGCCCCTCCGGTACGGCGTGCGCGGGCAGGGTGGTGGCCGAAAAAGCCGCGGCACAGATCGCCGCCGCCAGGCCCCCCGTCCAGCGCAGACGCCGTGCGCGCGTCCGTGCCATGGTCCGAGTTCCCCTCCTCGACTCGGCGTACGGCTGCCGTGCGGCGCCGCGTACGGCAGGCACGGGCCCGGTACGCCAGGGGCAGCCTCTCGTGACAGGTGAAGCGCCACAAGGACGCCTATGGGGCGGAATCGGCCATATCCCTGGATGGGCCGGTTCCGGCCGATCGGGCGTCGGGAGGCGGAGCTTCAGCGGCTGCGGCACCGACGCCGGTACTGTCGTAGGTGACGTCGATGAAGCCCTGTGTCAGAACCCTGCGTCATCCTGCGAACGCGCCGAGGTGGAACCCGTGAAGGCGATCCGTCGATTCACCGTCCGACCCGTTCTCCCCGAACCCCTCCGGCCGCTCAGTGATCTGGCCCGCAACCTGCGCTGGTCGTGGCATGCGGAGACCCGTGACCTGTTCCAGTCCGTCGATCCGGAGCGCTGGGCCGCCTCGGGTGGCGACCCGGTCCGGCTGCTGGGCAGCGTGCCGCCCGCGCGGCTCGCGGACCTGGCCTCAGACCGCCGCTTCCTGCGCCGCCTCGCCGCGGTCGCGGGCGATCTGAACGACTACATGACCGGCGAGCGCTGGTACCAGGCCCAGCCCGACGAACTCCCCGCCGCGATCGCCTACTTCTCGCCCGAGTTCGGCATCACGGCCGCCCTGCCGCAGTACTCCGGTGGCCTCGGCATCCTGGCCGGCGACCATCTGAAGGCCGCCAGCGACCTCGGTGTCCCGCTGATCGGCGTCGGCCTGCTCTACCGGCACGGCTACTTCCGCCAGACCCTGTCCCGGGACGGCTGGCAGCAGGAGCACTACCCCGTCCTCGACCCCAACGAGTTGCCCGTGGTCCTCCTGGAGGAGCCCGACGGCACCCCCGCCCAGGTCGCCCTCGCCCTGCCCGGCGGCAGGCAGCTGCACGCCCGGATCTGGCTGGCGCAGGTCGGCCGGGTCCCGCTGCTGATGCTGGACTCGGACGTCGAGGAGAACGACCTCGGCGAGCGCGGCGTCACCGACCGGCTCTACGGCGGCGGCAGTGAGCACCGGCTGCTCCAGGAGATGCTGCTCGGCATAGGAGGGGTCCGGGCGGTGCGCACGTACTGCCGGCTGACCGGGCACCCCGCTCCGGAGGTGTTCCACACGAACGAGGGACACGCCGGGTTCCTCGGTCTGGAACGGATCGCCGAGCTCTGCTCGCAGGGCCTGGACTTCGACTCGGCGCTGGAGGCGGTCCGCGCCGGGACCGTCTTCACCACCCACACTCCCGTCCCGGCCGGCATCGACCGCTTCGACCGCGAGCTGGTCGCCCGCCACTTCGGCCCCGACGCCGAGCTGCCCCGCATCGACGTCGAGCGCGTCCTCAAGCTGGGCATGGAGACCTACCCCGGCGGCGAACCCAACCTGTTCAACATGGCCGTGATGGGCCTGCGCCTGGCCCAGCGCGCCAACGGCGTGTCCCTGCTGCACGGCAACGTCAGCCGCGAGATGTTCTCCGGCCTGTGGCCCGGCTTCGACGCCGACGAGGTGCCGATCACCTCCGTGACCAACGGGGTGCACGCCCCGACCTGGGTCGCCCCCGAGGTGTTCCGGCTCGGCGCCCGGCAGATCGGCGTCCACCGCGCCGAGGACGCCCTGACCGTCGGCGGCTCGGACCGGTGGGACGCGGTGGCGGACATCCCCGACCAGGAGATCTGGGAACTGCGTCGGGGCCTGCGCGAGCAGCTCGTGACGGAGGTGCGGGAGCGGCTGCGGGCCTCCTGGCGGCAGCGCGGCGCCGGCACGGCCGAGCTGGGCTGGATCGACGGCGTGCTCGACCCGGACGTCCTCACCATCGGCTTCGCGCGGCGCGTCCCGTCGTACAAGCGCCTGACGCTGATGCTGCGCGACCGCGACCGGCTGATGGACCTGCTGCTCCATCCCGAGCGGCCGGTCCAGATCGTCGTGGCGGGCAAGGCGCACCCCGCGGACGACGGCGGGAAGCGGCTGGTGCAGGAGCTGGTGCGGTTCGCGGACGATCCGCGGGTGCGGCACCGGATCGTGTTCCTGCCGGACTACGGCATGGGGATGGCGCAGAAGCTGTACCCGGGGTGCGACATCTGGCTGAACAACCCGCTCAGGCCGCTGGAGGCCTGCGGCACGTCCGGGATGAAGGCGGCTCTCAACGGCTGTCTGAATCTGTCCGTCCTGGACGGCTGGTGGGACGAGTGGTTCCAGCCGGACTTCGGCTGGGCCATTCCCACGGCCGACGGTGTGGGGACCGACCCGGACCACCGCGACGACATAGAGGCCGCGGCGCTGTACGACCTGCTGGAGCAGCGGGTGACGCCGCGCTTCTACGAGCGCGGCGGGCAGAGCGGGCTGCCCGACCGCTGGATCGAGATGGTCCGCCAGACCCTGAGCCTGCTCGGGCCGAAGGTGCTGGCCGGGCGCATGGTCCGGGAGTACGTGGAGCGGCTCTACGCCCCCGCTGCGCTCTCCCACCGGTCCATGGGCCCGGACGTGGCGCGCGATCTCGCGGAGTGGAAGACCAGGGTGCGGGCGGCGTGGCCGGGGATCACCGTCGACCATGTGGAGACGTCGGCGTCGGCGGCGCTGGCGGAGCTGGGTACGACGCTGGGGCTGCGGGTGAGGGTCGGTCTCGGGGATCTCGGGCCCGATGACGTCGAGGTTCAGGCGGTTTCCGGGCGGGTGGACGAGGAGGACCACATCGCTGACGCGGCGGTCGTTCCGTTGAAGCCGGTGGGGTCTCCCGACCAGGACGGGCGCTGGGTTTATGAGGGGCCCTTGTCTCTGGATCGCACCGGGCCTTTTGGGTATACGGTGCGGATCCTTCCCGCGCATCGGCTGTTGGCTTCGAGTGCGGAGTTGGGGCTGGTGGCCGGGCCCTCGGAGGAGTTGGTGGAGGCTGCCGGGTTGTTGATGCGTTGAGGGTTGTCTGCGGGCGCGTGGGGGCTTGTCGCGCCCACGCGGCGGAGCCGCAAATCGATACAGCCCCGCGCCCCTACGGACGCTGCCCCTCGGTCAGTCCAAGAGTCCCTGGTTGGCCAAATCCCGCAGGACCGTGCCGCACCTGCGGGCGTACGCGTGCTGGAACCCCCTGGTCGCCGGGCCGCCGGCCCTTGCGTACCACTTGGCGCCGCGGCTGAAGGCGTTCACGGTCAGCCAGACCGTGCCGTCGCCTGTGCGGTCCACGACGAAGGACTCCTCGCCGCACTCGGGATGGCCGGGCAACGTGCCGTAGGCCCAGCCCGCGCGGCGGGGTTCCTCGATCGTCCACACGATGCGGCAGGGGGCCTTGATCATGCCGGCGAGGGTGACGGTGACGTCGACGCCGGGGGCGGCCCGGTCCGCGCCCGCGTCGATGCCGACGCCCAGGGCCCGGTGCATCTCCCAGGTGAGGACCGCCTCCGAGGCCCGGCGGAAGACCTCCTCGCCCTCGCCGAGGCGCGTGCGCACGTTCATGGGATGGAAGCCCGGCGGGCAGAAGCCCTGGTCGCGGGTGGCGCCGACATCGGCGTAGGTGAAGTCCTTCGGATCCGCATAAGACACGGTCACCAAGAGTAGGGCGGTACCCGGGTCTGCCTTCGGCCCGGGTACCGCCCTCGGTCGTACCTCGATCAGCCCACGTTGACGGCGGACCAGGCGGACGCGACCGCCTTGTACTCGGCGCTGCTCGCGCCGTAGAGCGCCGAGGCCGCGTTCAGGGTCGCCGTGCGGGCGCCCGCGTACTTGGTCGTCGACGTCATGTACGTCGTCAGCGCCTTGTACCAGATCTGCAGCGCCTTGGTGCGGCCGATGCCGGTGACCGTGGAGCCGTTGGACGTCGGCGAGTTGTAGGTCACGCCGTTGATGGTCTTCGAGCCGCTGCCCTCGGACAGCAGGTAGAAGAAGTGGTTGGCGGGGCCGGAGGAGTAGTGGACGTCCAGACTGCCCAGACCGGCCGACCAGGCGTCGGCCGAGTCGCCGTCCTTGCTGGGCTTGTCCATGTACCGCAGCGGGGAGCCGTCGCCGCGGATGTCGATCTCCTCGCCGATGAGGTAGTCGCCGACGTCGGAGGCGTTGCCCGCGAAGAACTCCGCGCCCGCGCCGAAGATGTCGCTGGTCGCCTCGTTCAGGCCGCCGGACTCGCCGCTGTAGTTGAGGCGTGCCGTGGCCGAGGTCAGGCCGTGGCTCATCTCGTGGGCGGCCACGTCGAGCGAGGTCAGCGGGTGGGTGTTGCCCGAGCCGTCGCCGTAGGTCATGCAGAAGCAGCCGTCCGACCAGAAGGCGTTGACGTAGTTGTTGCCGTAGTGGACGCGCGAGTGGGCAGCCTTGCCGTCGTTGCGGATACCGCTGCGGCCGAAGGTGCTCTTGTAGAAGTCCCAGGTCACCTGGGCGCCGTAGTGTGCGTCGGCGGCTGCGGTCTCCAGGTTGGACGGGTTGCCGTTGCCCCAGATGTCGTCGGAGCCGGAGAAGAGGGTGCCGGTGCCGGAGGTGCCGCGGTTGAGGTTGTACGTCTTGTGGCCGCCGCGCGTGCCGTCCGTGAGGTTGTACGAGGACCCGGACTTGGTGGTGCCGAGGGTGACCTTGCCGCTGTAGGTGGTGTTGCCCGTGCCGGTCTCGATGCCCTGGTACTCGTAGAGCTTCTTGCCGGTGGCGGCGTCCGTGATGACGTGCAGCTCGTTCGGGGTGCCGTCCTCCTGGAGGCCGCCGACGACCGTCTCGTAGGCGAGGGTGGGCTTGCCGTCGGCCGCCCAGATCACCTTGCGGGGCGTGGAGTTCGCCTCGGTCTTCTCCGAGCCGGCCGCCTTCGCGAGCGTCACGGCCTGCTTCTCGGCCTTGGCGGCGGTCACGGCGGGCTTGAGCGAGTCGACCGCGAGCTTCGCCTTCGTCGCTCTGGTGACGCCCTTGGTCGCGCCGGACTTCGACGCGTGCACCACGAGGTCGCCGCCGAGGACCGGCAGGCCCGCGTAGGTGCGCTCGTAGCGGGTGTGGACCGTGCCGTCGGCGTCCTTCACGACGTCTCTGACGACCAGCTTCTCCTGTTCGCCGAGGCCTATCTCGTCGGCGGTCTTCGCGGCGTCCGCCTGGTGCTCCTTGATCAGGGCGGTGCGGGCGGGCGCGGAGAGCAGGACGGGGGCGGCCGCGAGAGCCGGCTTGGAGGAGGCGTCGGCGGCGGCGCTGCTGCCGGAGGTCAGACCGGTGGTGAGCAGGGCACCGGCCGCGACTGCGGTGGCGATGGCGAGCGTGGTGCGCTTGTGACGCGCGTAGAGAGAGGTGGACACACAAGCTCCTCGGTGTGGGGGAAGTGCTGTGGTGCTGTGCGGCGGGTGGGGGAAGAGTGGCACTTGAGGCGCGTACATGTCAGGACTGTGCGTGATGTTGGCCGGAAATCGACGACGAGGTGGACGCCTGGACACGTGAAGCGGGCGCCGTCCCGGGGGAGTCGAACCCGCCGGGGCGGCGCCCTGTCCTGGGCGGACCGCGACAGGCCTACGGGAAGGTGAGCTTCCAGCTGTTGATGTAGCCGGTGTCGCGGGCCGCGTTGTCCTGGACCCGCAGCTTCCAGGCGCCGTTGGCGGCCTCGGACGAGGCGTTCACGGTGTAGGTGGTGGCGATGTTGTCCGCGCTGCCGCCGGTGCCGTAGCCCTTCAGCGTGTACGCCGTGCCGTCGGGGGCGACGAGCTCCACTTTGAGGTCACCGATGTAGGTATGGACGATGTCCACGCCGACCTGGAGGTTGGACGGCGCGTTGCCCGTCCGGCCGGAGACGGTGAGGGACGAGGTGACCGCCGCGCCCCGGTCGGGGATCGCCACGTCCGCGGTGTTCTCGAAGGACGTACCGCCGCCTCCGCCGCCGCCGGAGCGGGTGCCGACGTTCACGCCCGCCCACGCGTCTTGGACCGCCTTGTACTCGACGCTGTCGGTGCCGTAGAGCTCACCGGTCGCCGCGAGGGTTCCGGTGCGGGCGCCCGCGTAGTTGGTGGTCGAGGTGAACTTCGTGGTCAGCGCGCGGAACCAGATCTTCTCCGCCTTGTCCCGGCCGATGCCGGTGACCGGGAGGCCGTCCGAGGTGGGCGAGTCGTAGGTGACACCGTTGATGGTCTTGGTGCCGCTGCCCTCGCTCAGCAGGTAGAAGAAGTGGTTCGCGGGGCCCGAGGAGTAGTGCACGTCGATCGAGCCGATGCCCGAGTACCAGGCGTCCTTGGAGTCGCCGTCCTTGCTGGGCTTGTCCATGTAGCGCAGCGGCGTTCCGTCGCCGTTGATGTCGATCTCCTCGCCGATGAGGTAGTCACCGACGTCGGAGGAGTTCTTCGCGTAGAACTCGACGGTCGCGCCGAAGATGTCGCTGGTCGCCTCGTTCAGACCGCCGGACTCTCCGCTGTAGTTGAGGCCCGCGGTGTTGGAGGTGAGCCCGTGGGTCATCTCGTGCGCGGCCACGTCGATCGACGTCAGCGGGTTCGCGTTGCCCGAGCCGTCGCCGTACGTCATGCAGAAGCAGCTGTCCGACCAGAAGGCGTTGACGTAGTTGTTGCCGTAGTGGACGCGGGAGTACGCGGCCACGCCGTCGCCGCGGATGCCGCTGCGGCCGTGCACGTTCTTGTAGTAGTCCCACGTCAGCGCGGCGCCGTAATGGGCGTCGGCGGCGGCCGACTCCAGGTTGGAGGGGCTGCCGTTGCCCCAGACGTCGTCGGGGCCGGAGAAGAGGGTGCCGGTGCCGGAGGTGCCGCGGTTGAGGTTGTACGTCTTGTGGTTGCCGCGGGCGCCGTCGGTGAGGTTGTACGCCGACCCGGACTGGGTGGTGGTGAGGTCGACCGTGCCGGAGTACACCGTGTTGCCGGTGCCGGTCTCGATCGCCTCCCACGCGTACAGCTTCTCGCCGGTGGTGGCGTCGGTGACCACGTGCAGTTCCTGCGGGGTGCCGTCGTGCTGGAAACCGCCGACGACGGTCTCGTAGGCCACGACCGGCTTGCCGTTCCCGGCCCAGATCACCTTGCGGGGCTCGCGGTTGACGCCGGGGCTCTTGGCCTTCTCGGCCTTGCTCGCGGCCAGGGCCTGCTGCCGGGCCCGCGCGGCGGGCACCGCGGCCTGAGTCGTGGCCGGCTTGATCGCGGCGCGGGTGGCCTTCACGACGGAGGCGGTGGCGTCCGCCTTCGTGCTCTGGACGACCAGGTCGCCGCCGAGGACCGGCAGGCCGTCGTAGGTGCGCTCGTAGCGCGTGTGCACGGTGCCGTCGCGGTCCTTGAGGACGTCGCGGACGACCAGCTTCTCCTTGGCGCCGAGGCCCAGGTCCTTCGCGGTCCGCGCCTTGCCGGTGTCGGCCGCGCGGATCAGCGCGGCGCGCTGGGCGGGGGTGAGCCTGACCGATTCCGAGCCGGGGTTCGCCTTGCTCGCGGCCGACGGTGCCTTCTCCGGTGCTGCGGTGGCGGTGCCGCCCTGCACGGCGGCGGCGATCAGTGCGGCGACGCCGGCGAGGGCCACGGCCGCGGTCCGGCGGGGGGTGCGGGGAGTGCGTCTGTGGGAGGTGCTTCTTCGCGAGGAACTGCTTCTCAACACTGGCTCCTTCTGCGGGACCGGGGGTCGCCCGGCCTGGGGAGGTGGAGGTGTTGCTGTGGGGTTGCTGTGGAGCAGTCGTGGGAAGCGTGGCAGGCGAGCGCGCTTTCTGTCAGGGGCGCGTCAAGAGTATGGCCGGAAAAGGTTCGTTGACCGGAAAGTCGTGTTCGCTATGCGGACGGTCTCGTGGCCCTCCTACGCCAGGCTGTCCCGCCAGGCCCGGTGCAGATCCGCGAACCTGCCCGTGCCCGCGATCAGTTCGGCCGGTTCGCCGTCCTCGACGATCCTTCCGTGTTCCATCACCAGGACGCGGTCCGCGATCTCGACGGTCGACAGCCGGTGCGCGATGACCACCGCCGTACGGCCCTTCAGCACCGTCGCCATCGCCCGCTGCACCGCGCGCTCGCCCGGGACGTCCAGCGAGCTGGTCGCCTCGTCGAGGATCAGCACCGCCGGATCGGCCAGCAACGCCCGCGCGAACGCGACCAGTTGCCGCTGACCGGCCGAGATGCGGCCGCCCCGCTTGCGTACGTCGGTGTCGTAGCCGTCGGGCAGGGAGCTGATGAAGTCGTGCGCGCCGATCTCCTTCGCCGCGCGCTCCATCTCCTCGCGGGAGGCGTCCGGCCGGCCGATCGCGATGTTGTCGGCGACCGTGCCGGAGAACAGGAAGGCCTCCTGCGTCACCATGACGACCCCGCGCCGCAGTTCGGGCACGGCGAGGTCGCGCAGGTCGACGCCGTCCAGCAGCACCCGGCCCTCGGACGGGTCGTAGAACCGGGCGAGCAGCTTGGCCAGCGTCGACTTGCCGGCGCCCGTGGAGCCGACGACCGCGACCGTCTGCCCGGCCGGGATCGTCAGGTCGAAGCGGGGCAGCACCTCGCCGCCGGTGCGGTAGCCGAAGCGGACGCCGTCGAAGACCACGCTGCGGCCGGGGTGTTCGCTCTCGAGCGGCGGGAGCTGCCGGGGGGTGGCCGGCTCGGGGACCGACGGGGTCTGGGCGAGCAGCCCGGCGATCTTCTCCAGCGAGGCCGCCGCCGACTGGTACGAGTTGAGGAACATACCGAGCCGGTCGATGGGGTCGTACAGGCGCCGCAGGTACAGCACGGCCGCCGCCAGCACACCGAGGGCCAGCGTGCCGTCCGCGACCCGGTAGGCGCCCCACAGCACGATCGAGGCGACCGCCGTGTTGGCGACCAGCCGCGAACCGGTGACGTACCGGGCCATCTCCAGTGTCGCGTCGCCGTTGGTCCGCTCGTGCCGCTGGTTGAGCGCGCCGAAGTCCGCGTCGTTGACGGTCTCGCGGCGGAAGGCGCGCACCGGGCGGATGCCGTTCATGGTCTCGACGAACTTGACGATGACGGCGGCGATCGCCGTCGACCGTGCCCGGTACACCCGGCCGGCCCGCCGCTGATACCACCGCACGAGCGCGTAGAGGGGCACCAGGGACGCCACCGCGACACCGCCGAGGCCCAGGTCGAGCCAGAGGAGCATGGCCGAGATGTAGACGAAGGACAGGATGACCGTCACGAGCTCCTGGAGACCCTCGTCGAGCAGCTCGCGCAGCGACTCCACGTCCGTGGTGGAGCGGGAGATGAGCCGGCCCGAGGTGTAGCGCTCGTGGAAGTCGACACTCAGCGCCTGCGCGTGGCGGAAGATCCGGCCGCGCAGGTCCAGCAGCACGTCCTGGCTGACGCGGGCCGCGGCGGCGACGAACGCGAACTGGAGCCCGCCCGCGGCCAGCGCGCACGCCAGATAGCCGACGGCCACCGCGATCAGCGGCCCGTTGTCCTGCGCCCGGAACGCCGGCACGGCACGGTCGATGGCGTACGCCACCAGCAGCGGGCCCGCCTGCACGACCGCCTGCTGGAGCAGCAGCAGGAGCGTCGTGACCGTGACGCGGGCCTTCATGGGCGCGAGGAGGGAGCGCAGCAGGGCGGCGGTGGCGCCCGGGGGCGTGGGCAGGGCGTCCCGGTCGAAGGGGTCGCCGGTGGCCGGGGTCCGGGTGTCGGCTTTCCCGCCGGCGGCTTTCCCGTCGGCGGGTTTCGCGTCGCCGGGCCTCTTGGTGTCGGGCTTCTCGTCGCCGGGTGTCCGGCCGGGTTTCCCGCCGTCGGGTGTCCCGCCGGCCGGTGCGGTGGTGGCCGCCGTCATCGTGCGCCCTCCTGTTCGGCCGGCAGTTCCCCGGACGGTTCGCCTGACTGTTCCCCGGACGGTTCGCCCGACGGTTCGCCGGACATCAAGTGCGCGTACTCGGCGTTCGTACACAGCAGTTCGTGGTGGGTGCCGACCGCGGTGATCCGGCCGCCGGACAGCAGGGCGACCCGGTCGGCGAGCAGCACGGTGGACGGGCGGTGCGCCACGATCAGGGCGGTGGTGTCCGCGAGGACCCGCCGCAGGGCGGCCTCCACGGCGGCCTCCGTGTGCACGTCCAGGGCCGACAGCGGGTCGTCCAGGACGAGGAACTCCGGCTGTCCGACGACGGCCCTGGCCAGTGCCAGACGCTGCCGCTGCCCGCCGGAGAGGCTGTGGCCCTGCTCGCCGACCCGGGTGTCCGTGCCCTGCGGCAGCGCGTACACGAAATCGGCCTGGGCGACGGCCAGGGCGCGCTCCAGCTCGGCCGGACCGGCCGTGTCGTCGGCGCCCATGAGAACGTTGTCGGCGACCGCGGCCGAGAAGAGCGTGGGCTCCTCGAAGGCGACCGCGACCCTGGCACGCAGCTCCTGCCGGGACAGGGTCCTGATGTCGACGCCGTCGAGGGTGATACGGCCCGAAGTCACCTCGTAGAAGCGGGGGATGAGCGCGGTGAGGGTCGTCTTGCCGCTGCCCGTCGTGCCGACCAGGGCCATGGACTCGCCGGGGCGGACGTGGAGGTCGATCCCGTCCAGGACGGGAGGGGAGTGGGGCGGGGCGTCGGGGTAGCGGAAGGTGACGTCGTGGAACTGGAGACCGGGCCGGGCAACGGGCACCGGCGCCGCGTCACCGGCACTCCCCGGCTCCTCCACCCCCTCGTCCATCACCTCGAAATACCGCTCCGTCGCCGTCGCCGCCTCCTGGCTCATCGCCAGCAGGAAGCCGATCGACTCCACCGGCCACCGCAGCGCCAGCGCCGTGGACAGGAACGCCACCAGCGTCCCCGCCGACAGCCCCCCGTCGGCCACCTGCACCACCCCGACCACCAGCGCCGCCCCGATCGCGACCTCCGGCAGCGTCACGATGACGCCCCAGATCGTCGCCAGCAGCCGCGCCTTGCGCAGCTCCGTGCCGCGCAGCGTCCCCGACAGCTCCCGGAACGCCCGGGCCTGGCTGCGGTGCCGTCCGAAGCCCTTGATGATGCGGACGCCGAGCACGCTCTCCTCGACGACCGTCGTCAGGTCGCCGACCTGGTCCTGGGCGAGCCGGGCCACCTTGGCGTACCGCTTCTCGAAGATCACGCACATGACCATGACGGGCACGGCGGGCCCGAGGATCACCAGCCCCAGCGTCCAGTCCTGGAGCAGCATGATGACCACGCCGACGAGGATCGTCACGCTGTTGACCAGCAGGAACGTCAGCGGGAAGGCGAGGAACATGCGCAGCAGCATCAGGTCCGTCGTCCCCCGGGACAGCAACTGCCCCGAGGCCCACCGGTCGTGGAAGGCCACCGGCAGCCGCTGGAGGTGCCGGTACAGGGCCGCCCGCATGGACGCCTCGACGTGGGCGAGCGGCCGGGCCACCAGCCACCGCCGCAGCCCGAACAACAGGGCCTCGGCGAAGCCGAGCAGCAGCAGATACAGCGCGCCGAGCCACACCCCGCCCGGGTCCCGGCCGGCGATCGGCCCGTCCACCATCCACTTCAGGACGAGCGGGATCACCAGGCCCGCGCAGGAGGCCAGTATCGCGACGAACGCGGCGGTGAACAGCCGCATCCGCACGGGCCGCACATACGGCCACAGGCGCAGCAGCGTACGCACGGTGGAACGGTTCCGGGCGGGGGCGGGTGTGGTGGCCATCAGCAGCGAGCCTACGGAACGCCACTGACACTGCCCACCGAGTTTCCGCCGTACCGAACTCGGGTGCCGGTCCTGCGACCTGGGGGTACCTCCCTGCTCGAGCGAAGCCGAGAGCTTGGGGGAGCGTTCGAGAGGTCGCACGACGGCATCAGCCGATCGGATGATGTCCGTTCGAGCGCGACGGCCGATGCGCGGACCCGGCCGCCCCCGGGACCCTCGACGCATGCCCGTCATCGAACTCACCGACCCGCGCAAGGCCTCTTCGGATCCGCCCTCGCCCTGCCGCCGACCGTGCCGGACACCCTCGCCCGGTCCGTCGGTCTGTTTCCGCCGGGAGCAGGCGAAGCAGCAGTGCACACTGGGCAGATGACCACGGCGGACGAGCGGATCGAGCACCGTCAGAACCAGTTCCACACCTGGGGCGCCTACGGACTGCTCGCCGTCTCCACCCTGCTCTCGCTCGCCGCGAGCGAGCTGATGACCAGCCCCGCCGAGTGGTACGCGGGCGGGGCGCTGGTCCTCGCGGCGGTGCTGCTCCAGCTGTGGCACGGCCCCCGCCGCGGCCGCCGGACCCCGTCCCGCCGCGGCACCGCCTACTACATCCTGCGCTGGGCGATCTCCTTCGCCCTCACGTGGCTGACCCCGTTCTTCGGGTTCTACGCGTCCACCGGCTACTTCGACAGCGACGAACTGATCCGCGGGAAACGCCGGCAGTGGCTCGGTCTCCTCGCCACCGTCGTCGTGGTGGCGAGCTCGCAGTCCGGCGGGATGCCGATCCGCAGCCCCACCCAGTGGCTGCTGTTCGGCGTGCTGCTGGTCGCGAACTCCGGCCTGGTGATAGTGGTCGGCCACATCACCCAGCAGGAGGAGCAGCGCTCCCGTGACCGGGCCGTCGTCATCACCGAACTCGAACGCGCCAACGCCGCCCTGCAGCAGGCCCATGACGAGAACGCCGCCCTCCATGCCCAACTCCTCGTCCAGGCAAGGGAAGCGGGCGTCGCCGACGAACGCCGGCGGCTGGCCGCCGAGATCCACGACACCATCGCCCAGCGGCTGACCGGCATCATCGCCCAGCTCCAGGTCGTCGCGAACGCCCCCGACCTGGCGGTGGCCCGCACGCACCTGGAACGCGCCTCCGACCTGGCCCGGCACAGCCTCGGCGAGGCCCGCCGCTCCGTGCACAACCTCGCCCCCGTCGCGCTGACCGACACCGGACTGCCGGAAGCCCTGAAGAAGACGGTCGCCGAGTGGGGCGAACGGACGGGGGTGCGCGCCGAGTTCACGGTCACCGGCACCACCGAGCAACTCCACGAGGAGGTCGCGGCCACCCTTCTGCGGATCGTCCAGGAGGCCCTCTCCAACGCCGCCCGGCACGCGTCCGCCGCCCGTGTCGGCGTCACCCTGTCCTTCCTCGGCGACGAGGTGATCCTCGACGTCCGCGACGACGGCCACGGCTTCGACCCCCTCACCGTCCCCGCCCGCACCGGCTCCGGCGGCTTCGGCCTCGGCGGCATGCGCGCCCGCGCCGAACGCATCGCCGGCTCTCTCACCGTCGAGTCCGAGCCGGGCCACGGTACGGCGGTCTCCGCTCGCGTACCGTTGGTCCGCCATGACTGAACACGCCGCTGCGGGTGACGCCGCGACCTGTGACGCCGCTACGGGTGACGCCGCGACCGGTGTCGCCGCTACGGGTGACGCCGCGATCACCCTGCTCATCGTCGACGACCACCCCGTCGTACGGGACGGCCTGCGCGGCATGTTCGAGTCCGCGCCGGGCTTCAGGGTCCTCGGGGAGGCGTCGAACGGCGTCGAGGCGCTCTCGCTCGCCGCCGGCCTCGATCCGGACGTGATCCTGATGGACCTGCGCATGCCGGGCGGCGGGGGCGTGGACGCCATCCGCGCACTGACCCGCACCGGCGCCCGTGCCAAGGTCCTCGTCCTCACCACCTACGACACCGACTCCGACACCCTCCCCGCGATCGAGGCGGGCGCCACCGGCTACCTGCTGAAGGACGCCCCCCGCGAGGAACTGTTCACCGCCGTACGGGCGGCGGCACAGGGCCGTACGGTCCTCTCCCCGGCCGTGGCCTCGCGCCTGGTCTCCGCCGTCCGCACTCCGAGGGCACCCGGCAACGAGCCGCTCTCCGCACGCGAACGCGAGGTGCTGGCCCTGGTCGCCAAGGGCACGTCCAACCGCGAGATCGCCCGTGAACTGTTCATCAGCGAGGCGACCGTGAAGACCCACCTCACGCACCTGTACGCCAAGCTCGGCGTCAAGGACCGCGCGGCGGCGGTGGCGGTGGCCTACGACCGGGGGATCCTCGGCTAGCCCGGGGAACGGAAGGGGCTCACACGTCCCGAGCTGCGGAGGACTGGTCCAGATCACGGTCACGGACCATGGTGAAGATGGCGATCGCCCCGGCGAGGGCCACACAGGCCAGCACCACGTGGACGACGCCCCAGCCGTGCTGGAGACCCTGGACCGCCCGGTCCACCAGGTCCTGACCGCCGCTCGCGCGTACGGAACCCAGCCGGCCCTGGACGACGTCGTCGGCCATCGCGCCGTCGTCCGCGGACAGTTGCCGACGGGTCGAGGTGAGCAGCAGCCCGCCCACACACGCCACGCCGATCGTCTCCCCGGCGACCCGGAGGGTGTTGAACATGCCCGACGCCATACCGCTGCGCTCGGCCGGCACCACACTGACCGCCGCGTTGTCCATGACGCCGAAGGCCAGACCGATGCCGACACCGGCCAGCAGCAGCGCCGCGTACAGCCCCGTACGGGAGGACACCGGGTCGGTGAACGTCATCAGCAACAGCGCGACGGCCAGCACCGCCGGTCCGAGGGCCAGCAGCATCCGCACGGACAGCAACCGCACCAGTGTGCCGGTGAACAGCGGCAGGACGAAGACCGGCAGCGTCAGCGGCAGCAGCATCGCTCCGGACATCGTCGAGCCCGCTCCGCCCGCGCCCTGGAAGTAGGGCGGCAGGTAGACGAGCAGGGCCGCGAACGCGAAGACGATGCTCACCGGCTGCCAGATGATGGCGACGAACGTGGGGCGCCGCAGCAGGCTCAGGTCGAACATCGGCTCGGCGACGTGCAGTTCGACCACGACGAACAGAGCGAGGAACAGCGCCGCACCCGTGAAGGAGCCGAGCGTGACGATGCCGCCCCACCCTCGTGAGGGCCCCTCGACGAAGCCGAGGGCGAGCAGCATGAGGGCCAGGGTGAAGGTCAGCACGCCGGGCAGGTCGATGCGCCGCGCCCCCGGGTTCTTCGACTCGGGCAGCGTGCGCGCCAGGACGAGCACGACCGCACCGAGCAGGACGTTGACCAGGAACACCGCGTGCCAGGACGCGACGCCCACCAGCAGACCGGACACGAACGGGCCCATCGCCAGGCCGAACCCGATCGAGGCGCCGAAGATGCCGAAGGCCCTCGCACGGGCGGCCCCGCTGAACGTGTGGGCCAGCAGCGCGGAACCACTGGTCAGCACCGCGGCCGCGCCCATGCCCTGGACGAAGCGCGCCAGGTCCACGAGCAGGATCGTGGGCGCGGTACCGGCGACGAGCGAGGCCAGTGCGAAGACGGCCGTGCCGCTCCGGAACAGGCGGCGGCGCCCGAAGAGGTCGGCCGCGGAACCGGCCGAGAGCATGAAGGCGGTGAACGCCACGTTGTAGGCGTTCAGCACCCACTGGGTGGAAGCGGCCGAGGCGTTCAGCGCGCCCGACATGTCGGCGAGGGCGACTCCCGGCCCCGTGACGGAGATGGGCAGCATCACGGCGGCCAGGGCGATGGCCACCAGCACACGCGTAGGACCGGGGGCGGTCTCCGCAGGGACGGTCCTGGGTGGTGAGAGCTCGGAATCAACGGGCGACTGGGGCATCGGAACGTGTCAGTCCTGTTCTCGGGTCGGGTGCGTGGGCATGGCTCGGGCAGAGGCGACCTGTGTAGCGGTCTATCAATGGACTGTAGTCCATGTTTTTACGGTGGTATATTTTTCATGCCGGGGGAGCCCGCACAGTGACGTGAGAAGGCGAGGAAGCACATGGCCTCGGAACCCGCCCGGCCCCTCGGGCGCAGAGAGCGCAGCAAGCAGCGGGTGCGGGACCGCATCTACACCTCTGCCCTGACCCTCTTCGCCGAGCAGGGTTACGACCGCACGACGATCGACCAGATCGCCGAGCACGCCGACGTGGCCCGGGGCACCTTCTTCAACTACTTCCAGCGCAAGGAAGACCTGGTCACCGCCTGGGCCGAGGCCCGCAAGCGGCGCCTGGAGCTGTGCATGGAAGAGTCGATGAAGTCACAGGACGACGATGTGACGGTGCACCTGGAGCGGTGCATGGCGGCACTGGCGGAGTTCAACGAGTCCGAGCGGGAGATCACCGCCGTCATGCTCCAGGCCTGGGTGAAGGCCGGCCGGCCGCTCCTCGAAGAGCCCTACGCGGGCCAGGTCTTCGCCGACATCGTCGAAGCCGGGCGCCGGCGCGGGGAAGTCACCTCCGACATCGATCCGATGCGGGTCGGCAACATGCTCCGTGATTCCTACCTGGGCCTGCTCTACCGCTGGTCGCAGAACCCGGACGGGCCGCTCCACAACGAACTGCGCGAGGTTCTCAGGATCGTCCTCACGGGCGTCCTGCCCGACTCCCGGCACGGGCGCGGCACTCCGGCGTCGTCGACTCCGGCCGCCTAGCCGCCCGGCCGGCCGCCTCAGCCCGCCACCCGCAGCAGCAGCACCGCCCGCGCCGGCACCGTGATCTCCGTGCCCGCCGGGTGCTCCACCCCCGGCGCCTCCTCCTGCTCCTCCAGACTCGTGTCGACCACGACCTCGTACCGCTCCGCCCAGGGCGGCCCCGGCAGCACGAAGGTCACCGGCTCCTCGCCCGCGTGCAGGACGGCGAGGAAGCTGTCGTCGAGGATCTGGTCGCCGTGCTCGTCCCGGCCCGGGATGTCCCGGCCGGACAGATACATGCCCAGCGTGGCGGCGGGCGCGTACCAGTCCTGCTCCGTCATCTCGGTGCCCCGGGACGTGAACCAGGCCAGGTCGCGCAGGCCGTCCGCGGTCTGCGCCCGGCCCGAGAAGAACGCCCGGCGCCGGAGCACCGGGTGCCGGTGGCGCAGCTCGATCAGCCGGGCGGTCAGCGCGGACAGCGCCTTCCAGCCCGGGTCCCGCAGCAGGCCCCAGTCCACCCAGCTGGTCTCGTTGTCCTGGCAGTACGCGTTGTTGTTGCCGCCCTGCGTGCGGCCCAGCTCGTCGCCCGCGACCAGCATCGGCACACCGGTCGACAGCAGCAGCGTGGTCAGCAGGTTCCTCAGCTGCCGCCGCCTGAGCGCGGTGACGCCCTCGTCGTCCGTCTCGCCCTCGGTGCCGCAGTTCCAGGCCCGGTTGTCGTCCGTGCCGTCCCGGTTGCCCTCGCCGTTGGCCTCGTTGTGCTTGCGCTCGTAACTCACGAGGTCGCGCAGGGTGAAACCGTCGTGCGCGGTGATGAAGTTGACGGACGCGTACGGCCTGCGCCCGCCCCAGGCGTACAGGTCGCTGGAGCCCGACAAGCGGTAGCCCATCTCCCGCACGTCCGGCAGCGCGTGCCGCCAGAAGTCCCGTACGGCGTTGCGGTACCGGTCGTTCCACTCCGTCCACAGCGGCGGGAACGCCCCCACCTGGTAGCCGCCCGACCCCACGTCCCACGGCTCGGCGATCAGCTTCACCCGGCGCAGCACCGGGTCCTGGGCGATGACCGCCAGGAACGGGGAGAGCATGTCGACGTCGTGCATGGAGCGGGCCAGCGCCGCCGCCAGGTCGAAGCGGAAGCCGTCCACGCCCATCTCCGTCACCCAGTACCGCAGGGAGTCGGTGATGAGCCGCAGCACATGCGGCTGGACCACGTGCAGGGTGTTGCCGCAGCCGGTGTAGTCGGCGTAGCGGCGGGGGTCGTCCTGGAGGCGGTAGTAGCCGCGGTTGTCGATGCCCTTCAGCGACAGCGTCGGCCCCAGCTCGCCCGCCTCCGCCGTGTGGTTGTAGACCACGTCGAGGATGACCTCGATCCCGGCCGCGTGCAGGGCGCGCACCATGCGCTTGAACTCGCCGACCTGCTGACCGGTCGTCCCGGAGGCCGCGTAGGCCGCGTGCGGGGCGAAGTAGCCGATGGAGTTGTAGCCCCAGTAGTTGCGCAGGCCTCTGCGCAACAGGTGGTCCTCGTGCGCGAACTGGTGCACCGGCAGCAGCTCCACCGCCGTCACGCCCAGTTTCACCAGGTGCTCTATCGCCGCCGGGTGCGCGAGGCCGGCGTAGGTGCCGCGCAGCTCCTCGGGGATGTCCGGGTGCAGCCGGGTGAAGCCCTTGACGTGCAGCTCGTAGATGACCGAGTCCGCCCAGGGCGTCTTCGGGCGGCGGTCGTCCGCCCAGTCGTCGTCATCGTGGACGACGACGCCCTTGGGGACGTACGGCGCCGAGTCCCGGTCGTCGCGCACGGTGTCGGCGACATGCTGCTGCGGCCAGTCGCGCACGTGCCCGTACACCTCCGGCGGCAGGCTGCTGTAGTCATGTCCCTCGGCCCCGTCCACGGCACGGGCGTACGGGTCGAGGAGCAGTTTCGCCGGGTTCCAGCGGGCGCCGGTCCAGGGGTCCCAGCGGCCGTGCACCCGGTAGCCGTAGCGCTGCCCGGGCAGCACGCCCGGCACGAAGCCGTGCCAGATCTCGTGGGTCAGCTCGGCGAGCCGGACCCGTGACTCCTTGCCCCGCTCGTCGAAGAGGCACAGCTCGACCCCTTCGGCCCCGCCCGCCCACAGGGCGAAGTTGGTCCCCGCGACCCCGTCCGGGCCGACCCGGAACCGGGCGCCCAGCGGCGTCGGCGCGCCCGGCCGGGCGGGCACCGCGGGCGGTGGCGCGGCCCGCCGCGCGCCGTTCACGGCGGCGGCCTGGCGCCCGTTCCCGGTGGCCTGATGACCGGCCACCGCCTCCTGCTCGGCTGCGCTGGACACCTGTCAGCCTCCCGCGGCTCGTGGGACGACGGGGGACAGAGGGGTGCGGCTCTGCTGCGGCCCGGGTCGCGGCTCCCCTGCGCGTCGTCCTCCCCACTGTTCTGCCCAGAGCATGGGTCGCACTCACGTTTCCCCGGGGGCGGGCATGGTCGTTTCCCGGGGACGCGGCCGGTCGTTGGGCACCTCGTGAGGCACGTACAAGGGCGCGCGCGGCGCGCGAGGGCCGCGCTGGCCGCCGTAGTGACATGGGCAGGGCTCCTGACCGGGGCCACCGGCTGTACCTCGGACGACGCGGGCGGGATCGCCGGGGCGTTCGGCGCGCCCCCGGCGCCCGAGGACGTCATCCGGGTCTCGCCCGACGACGGCAGCAGGGGCGTGCGCCCCGGGAAGAAGCTGCGGGTGCGTGTGCCCGACGGCAGGCTGGAGTCGGTGAAGGTCGTCCGGTCGCAGGACGCGCAGGAGTCCCCGGTGCCCGGGCACCTCTCCGCCGACGGACTGTCCTGGGAGCCCGACGACGAGCGGCTCGCGCTGGCCGCCGAGTACACGGTCGACGCGGTGGCCGTGGGCGGCGACGGACGCCGCTCGGCCCGGCACACCACGTTCACGACGTACGTCCCGGAGGAACGCTTCATCGGCTACGTCAGCCCGGAGAACCGGGCCACGGTCGGCACCGGCATGATCGTCTCGCTGGAGTTCAACCGGAAGATCGCCAACCGGGCCGCCGTCGAACGCGCGGTGAAGGTCACCGCCCGCCCGGCCGTCGACATCCGCCCGCACTGGTTCGGCCGGACCCGCCTCGACTTCCGCCCCGAGCACTACTGGAAACCCGGCACCCAGGTCACCGTCGCCCTGCGCCTGCGGGACGTCGAGGGAGCGCCCGGGGTCTACGGCCTCCAGCACAAGACGTTCTCCTTCACCGTCGGACGCAGCCAGGTCTCCGTGGTCGACGCCGCCCGGCACACCATGGAGGTCCGGCGCGACGGCGAGCCCCTCGCCACCGTGCCCATCACGGCGGGCGCGCCGAAGAACACCACGTACAACGGCAAGATGGTGGTGACCGAGATGCTCGACGTCACCCGGATGAACGGCGCCACGGTCGGCTTCAAGAAGCGCAACGGCAAGGGCGAGTACGACATCCCGGACGTCCCGCACGCCATGCGCCTGACCGACTCCGGCACCTTCCTGCACGGCAACTACTGGGCCCACCACACCGTCTTCGGCCGCACCAACGTCAGCCACGGCTGCATCGGGCTGCGCGATGTGAAGGGCGGCGGCTCGGACACCCCGGCCGGCTGGTTCTTCGACCGCAGCCTCATCGGGGACGTCGTCGAGGTGGTCCACAGCAACGACAAAAAGGTCGCTCCCGACAACGGGCTCGGAGGCTGGAACATGGGCTGGAAGGCATGGAAGGCGGGCAGTGCGGTGAAGTAACCCGAGAGGGGGGCGGGCTGCTTCAACTTTCCGTGGAAGTTGGGACTGAACGGTGACAATCGCAGGTCGTCGGGGTGCGGCGCCTTGTGGTTAATATTCGCCGGTGCGCGGGGGACGCGCAGGGGTGCGGGCCTGACCAGGCCCTGGGAGGGGAGAACAAGTGAACGGGCGACCGATATCGGGGGCGTCGGCCCGCGGCAGGCAGGGACTGCTCGCACTGATAGTGGGAGTGCTGCTGCTCGCCGTCACGGCGTGCGGTGGCGGGGGGACCGGCTCCGGTTCCGGCGGGGGCGCCGGCAAGGGCGAGGACGCGAACGCCGCGCAGAGCAAGCAGTCCGAGGCCGTCGTCGGCATCACGCCCAAGGACGGCGCCAAGTCCGTCGACACCAGCGGGGCGCTGAAGGTGACCGCCGCGAAGGGCAAGCTGACCGAGGTCGAGGTAAAGGACGCCAAGGGCAAGAAGGTCGACGGCGAGATATCCGGGGACGGCGCCACCTGGACGCCGTCCACCCACCTGGCCGCCGCCACCAAGTACACGGTCCACGCGGTCGCCAAGGACTCCGAGGGCCGCACGGCCGCGGAGGACGCGGACTTCACGACCCTGACGCCGAAGAACACCTTCATCGGCACCTTCACCCCCGAGGACGGCTCCAAGGTCGGCGTGGGCATGCCGTTCTCCATCCGCTTCAGCCGGGGCATCACCAACCCCGACGACGTCGAGAAGGCCATCCGCATCAAGACGGAACCGGCCGTGGACGTCGAGGGCCACTGGTTCGGCAACGACCGTCTCGACTTCCGCCCCGAGAAGTACTGGAAGCCCGGCACCAAGGTGACCGTCGACCTCGGCCTCGACGGCGTCGAGGGCCGCCCCGGCGTCTACGGCGAGCAGGACAAGAAGGTCGAGTTCACCATCGGCCGCAACCAGGTCTCGGTCGTCGACGCCAAGAAGCTCACGATGAAGGTCATGCGCGACGGCAAGGTCTTCAAGACCATCCCGGTCACCACCGGCAAGCCCGGCATGGAGACCTGGAACGGCCAGATGGTCATCAGCGAGATGCTCACGGTGACCCGGATGAACGGCGAGACCGTCGGCTACGGCGGCGAGTACGACATCAAGGACGTCCCGCACGCCGTGCGCCTCACCACCTCCGGCACCTTCCTGCACGGCAACTACTGGGCGGGCGGCGCCTTCGGCAACCACAACGCCAGCCACGGCTGCATCGGCCTGCGCGACGTGCGCGGCGGCTGGGACAAGAAGACCCCGGCCGCGTGGTTCTTCAACCACTCGATGGTCGGCGACGTGGTGGTCGTCAAGAACTCCGAGGACCGCATCGTCGACCCGGACAACGGGCTCAACGGCTGGAACATGTCGTGGGAGAAGTGGAAGAAGTAATTCTCCGCCACTGACAAGAGGGCCCCGGTGTGACGGACCGCACCGGGGCCTTCGCCGTTAGTGGGCGTTAACCTGCTGCGTATGACCGTCTCTCTCGAAGTCGCTGAAGGCGTCGGCACGCTCCGTCTCGACCGCCCGCCCATGAACGCGCTGGACATCGCCACGCAGGACCGGCTGAAGGAACTCGCCGAGGAGGCCACGCGCCGCGAGGACGTGCGGGCCGTGGTGGTCTACGGCGGCGAGAAGGTGTTCGCGGCCGGCGCGGACATCAAGGAGATGCAGGCGATGGACCACACCGCGATGGTCCTGCGCGCCCGCGCCCTGCAGGACTCCTTCACGGCGGTGGCCCGGATCCCCAAGCCGGTCGTCGCGGCCGTGACCGGCTACGCGCTCGGCGGCGGCTGCGAACTCGCGCTGTGCGCGGACTACCGCATCGCCGGCGAGAACGCCAAGCTCGGCCAGCCGGAGATCCTGCTCGGCCTGATCCCCGGCGCGGGCGGCACCCAGCGCCTGGCCCGCCTGGTCGGCCCGTCCAAGGCCAAGGACCTGATCTTCACCGGCCGGATGGTCAAGGCCGACGAGGCGAAGGAGATCGGCCTGGTCGACCGGGTCGTGCCCGCCGACGAGGTGTACGCGCAGGCCCACGCCTGGGCCGCGAAGCTGGCGCAGGGCCCGGCCCTCGCCCTGCGCGCCGCCAAGGAGGCGGTCGACACGGGCCTGGAGACGGACATCGACACAGGCCTGGCGATCGAACGGAACTGGTTCGCGGGCCTGTTCGCCACCGAGGACCGCGAGCGCGGCATGCGCAGCTTCGTGGAGGAGGGGCCGGGCAAGGCGAAGTTCCTCTGAACCCCCCCTCCAGGGGCTTGCACTTGACGCGGTGTCTGATCCGGGTCCCTCGATGGGGCGGTTTATGGCGACCTTAAGACAGCCTTAAGCGTGTCCGGTCGCCCTCCTTCGCCCCATGCCCCGAATCGGGCCGTCACCGCAGGTCAGATGGGATTTGGGTGACTCCGAAATGCCCTTGGCACATGCCCTCGGCCCGCCGTCGCGCACCCCGCTCCGGGGGCCGTTTTCCCCGGGAACGGCCCCCGAGGCCGCTCCGGGCGGCCATGATGGGGGCATGGCGGGGCTGGAGGGTACGGAACAGCCGCGGGGACACGCACATGCGGCCGCGGCGCGCTGGTCACCGACCGTCGAGGACGAACGCGCGCTGAAGGCGCTGGAGTTGTACGGCGACCCGACGGAGGCGGAGGTGCCGCTGCCGTCCCGCCCCGAGTCCGCGGCCACCGCCAGACGATTGACCCAGGTCGTCGTCCTGCGCCACTGGGCGCTCACCCCCAAGATCACCGAGGACGCCGTCCTGCTCGTCTCCGAGCTGGTGGGCAACGCCGTACGGCACACGGGCGCCCGGGTCTTCGGGCTGCGCCTGCACCGCCGCCGCGGCTGGATCCGAGTCGAGGTCCGCGACCCGTCCCGGGGGCTGCCCTGTCTGATGCCGGTCCAGGAACTGGACATCAGTGGCCGGGGCCTGTTCCTCGTCGACAAGCTGGCCGACCGCTGGGGCGTCGATCTGCTGCCCCGGGGCAAGACCACGTGGTTCGAGATGCGGGTCAGCGACCGCTGAGGGCGGCCCCCGCGGCGCGGGCTGGACGAGGGGCGTGACCTGCGACAGTCCGCCTGGCCGCCGATCGGGCGAATCACCGGTTTCCCCGCGAAGCGGACCTTGAATGGTGCGATGCACCGCCACCTTGTCACCAGCGCCCTCGTCGTGGGCGCCGCCCTCGCCTGCCTCGCCGCCTGCGGCACGCAGGGCGGGGAACGCACCTCCGAGGCACACGGCACCAAGGCCGCCGTGCCCGCGCCGCGCGAGAAGAAGCCCGTTCAGGGGCTGCCCGGGATGCCGCCCGTCCTCGACCCCGAGGACGTGTACGCGGCCGACCGCCCGAACAAACTGTCGCCCGTGGTCAAGGACTTCCCGTCCCGGGTCTACGTGCCCAACACCGAGTCCGACACGGTCTCCGTCATCGACCCGAAGACGTACGAGATCGTCGAGACGATCCCCGTGGGCCGGCAGCCCCAGCACGTCGTGCCCTCCTGGGACCTGAAGACGCTCTGGGTCAACAACAACCGCGGCCACACCCTCACCCCGATCGACCCGAAGACCGGCAAGGCGGGCAAGGAAGTCGAGGTCCACGACCCCTACAACCTCTACTTCACGCCCCACGGCAAGTACGCCGTCGTCATGGCGTCCCTCGACCGTGAACTGGTCTTCCGCGACCCGCACACCATGGAGATCAAGAAGACGGTCCCGGTCTCCTGCTACGGCGTCAACCACGCCGACTTCTCCCTCGATGGGCGCTACTTCATCGTCTCCTGCGAGTTCAGTGGCGAACTGCTCAAGGTCGACACCGAGAAGATGAAGGTCGTCGGGCAGCAGCGGCTGCCGTTCGAGGGCGCCATGCCGCAGGACGTGAAGGTCTCGCCCGACGGCGAGAAGTTCTACATCGCCGACATGATGGCCCACGGCATGTGGGTCCTGGACGGCGACACGTTCACCGAGCCCACCCTGTTGCCCACCGGCAAGGGCTGCCACGGCCTGTACGTCAGCCGCGACTCCCGCGAGATGTACGTGTCCAACCGCGGCGAGGGCACGATCTCCGTCTTCGACTTCACGCAGGACAAGCTGACGAAGAAGTGGCGGCTGCCCGACGGCGGCAGCCCCGACATGGGCGGTGTCTCCGCCGACGGCAAGGTGCTGTGGCTATCCGGCCGCTACGACGGCGAGGTGTACGCCGTCGACACCCGCACCGGCACCCAGCTCGCCCGCATCCCCGTCGGCAACGGCCCGCACGGCCTCGCGGTCTACCCGCAGCCCGGCCGCTACTCGCTCGGGCACACGGGCGTCTTCCGGTGACGGTCAGCAGCCGTCCACAAAGGGGCAGTTGACACGCCCCTGATCGAGTGAGGGTCCCCGGCCCGGCGCCGCGGACCCGCGATCGTGCTCCTCATGATCACCACCAGCATGCGGCGGCGCACCGCTGCCGCCGCTCTCTCCCTCGCGGCCGTCCTCACCACGACGGCCGCCACGCCCGGCCAGGCCCCCGCGGCCACCGCGGCTTCCGTGACGGCGGCCGCCAAACCCGCCGCCCCCGGACCGGCCGCCTGCCCCGTCCAGTTCGACGACAAGGTCAAGGCCGCCGCCGACCGCCGGGTCCAGGTCGACCGCATCACCCCCGACCCGTCCTGGCGCACCAGCTGCGGCACCCTCTACCGCGCCGACGGCCGCGGCCCGTCCGTGGTCTTCGAGGAGGGCTTCCTGCCCCGGGACGTCGTCAACGGCCAGTACGACCTCGAGAAGTACGTCCTGGTCAACCAGCCGTCCCCCTATGTGTCGACCACGTACGACCACGACCTGTTCAAGAAGTGGAAGTCCGCCTTCAACTACTACGTCGACGCACCCGGCGGAGTCGACGTCAACAAGACCATCGGCGACACCCACAAGTGGGCCGACCAGCAGGAGGTCGCCTTCCCCGGCGGTATCGCCCGCGAGTACATCGTCGGCGTCTGCCCGGTCGACAAACAGACCAAGACCGAGATCATGAGCGAGTGCGAGAGCAACCCGCACTACAAGCCCTGGCACTGAGCGGGGCTTGAGTCTCCACCCGCTGGAAGGCCCAGACTCCCCCACATGACCGACGACGGCACCGGACTGCACACCATCGGCGAACTGGCCCGGGTCACCGGGCTGTCCGTGCGCACCATCCGGTACTGGTCCGACGAGGGCGCGCTGCCCCCGGTGGCCCGGTCCGCGGGCGGCTACCGGCTGTACGACGCCGCGTCCGTGGCCCGTCTGGAGCTGATCCGGACCCTGCGCGAACTCGGCCTCGGGCTGGCGGACGTCCGCCGGGTGCTCGCCGGTGAGACCACGGTCGCGCAGGTCGCGGCCACGCACGTGGTCGCGCTGGACGCGCAGATCCGCGCGCTGACGGTGACGCGTGCGGTGCTGTCGACGGTCGCGAAGCGGGGTTCCGGTGCGGAGGAGACGACCCTGATGAACAGACTGGCACGGCTGTCGGCGGCCGAGCGGCGGCGCATCATCGAGGAGTTCGTGGACGAGGTGTTCCACGGGCTGGACACGGCGGACCCGATGATCCGGGAGCACATGCGGAACACCGCCGCCGACCTGCCCGAGGACCCGACACCCGAGCAGGTGGACGCCTGGCTGGAGCTGGCCGAGATGCTCCAGGACCCGGACTTCCGGGCCGAGATCGCAAGGTCGCCGAGTTCAACGCGGCCGACCGCGGTCATGACACACCCGCCGGGGCGTCCCTGTGGTTCTCCCGGCGGCTCGTGCAACTGGGCGCCCGGGCCCGGGAGCGCGGGATCGCCCCCGACTCACCCGAGGCCGCCGAAGTACTGGGCGAGCTTCTGGGCGATGCCGACCCCGCCGCCGTGCTGGAGCGGCTGCGGTCGCACGCCACCCACCGGGTCGCCCGCTACCGCGAGTTGCTCGCCGTCGTGAAGGGAGCCGGACCCGAGGCGGCCCACCGGGAGGAGTTCGCCTGGGTGGTCGCCGCGCTGGAGGAACGTACGGGCAGTTAATCTGACCTGCGTCAGCAAGACCTGGAAAAGAGAGTAGGGGCGGATCGGTGGCGGACATCGAGGAAGCACGCAAGCAGTTCGAGCGGATCGATACGGACGGGGACGGATTCATCACCGCTGCCGAGTTCAAGACCGCCCTGGCCCGGTCCGGCGACTGGAACGTCACCGAGTCGGTCGCCGAGGTCGTCATCAAGACCCGCGACCTCGACGGCGACAAGAAGCTCAGCTTCGACGAGTTCTGGGCCTACCTGAGCAAGTGACGCCGGCTCCGAAGGTGCCGCGAGGTGTGGGGGCCCGGGTCCGTCCTGCGGACGGACCCGGGCCCCTCGTCATGCCCGCCGGGCCGTGCGTACGCTCCAGCGGCCGTCGTGCCGTTCCAGCGCCAGCGGCAGGTCGAAGCACTTGCCGAGCCGGTCGTCGGTCAGCACCTCGGCGACCGGGCCGCCCGCGAGCGGCCGCCCCTCGCGCAGCAGCAGGGCGTGCGTGGTGTGGGCCGGCAGCTCCTCCAGGTGGTGGGTGACCAGGACCGTCGCCAGCCGCGGATGCTCCCGGCGCAGCTCCCCGAGCGCCTCGATCAGCTGCTCCCGGCCCGGCAGATCCAGGCCGGTGGCCGGCTCGTCCAGGAGCAGCAGCCGGGGCTCGGGCATCAGCGCCCGGGCGATCAGCGTCCGGCCGCGCTGCCCCTGGGACAGTGTCGGCCAGCGCGCCTCACGGTGCTCGGACAGTCCCAGCGTCCGGATCAGCCGCTCCGCCCGCTCCCGCTGCTCCGGCGCCGGACGCCACCGGGGCAGCGGCTGCTCCACCGAGTTGGTCAGGCCGGTCAGGACGACGTCCCGTACCCGCAGCGGCGAGGTGAGCGGATGCCGCGGGTCGACATGCCCGACGTGCGCGCGCAGCTCCCGCAGGTCGACCCGGCCCAGTCGGTGGCCCAGCACCTCCACGCGGCCCCGGGTCGGGTGGAGATGCGCGCCGAGCAGGCCGAGCAGGGTCGACTTGCCCGCGCCGTTCGCGCCGAGCAGCGCCCAGTGCTCACCGGCCCGGACGGTCAGCGACACCTCCGCCAGGATCGGCCGGCCGTCGCGTACGACGTGGACGTCCTCGGCGCGCAGGACGACCGGCGTCACCGCAACGCCCTGTTCACCGCGGACAGCACCGCCTGGACCGAGGCGCCCAGGAAAGAGGAGTCCCGGCCCGCGCCCCAGCACGTCCTGCCGCCGACACGGCACTCGGCGAAGGCGTCCGTGCCCTCGTCGCCGGCCCGCTCGCAGAAGTCGAGCACGTCGACGCGGATCCCGGCCCCGGCCAGCGCGTCGACGAACGCGGAGACCGGGCCGCTGCCGGTGCCCTCGTAGTCGCCGGTGCGGTCACCGGTGCGCAGTGTGCACACGAAGCGGTGGCCGCCGGTCTCGTCCCGGTGCACGGACCAGGTCTCCAGCGCCACCTCCCCGTCCTCCACCAGGTACGCCGCCCGGAACAGCGCGTACAGCTCCTTCGCCGTCATCTCCCGCCCGCTGTCGTCCGTCGCCTCCTGGACGGCCCGGGAGAAGTCCGGCCGCATGCGCGCGGGCAGGTCGACGCCGTGGTGGGTGCGCAGCAGATAGGCCATGCCGCCCTTGCCCGACTGCGAGTTCACGCGGATCACCGCCTCGTAGGAGCGGCCCACGTCGGCCGGGTCGATCGGCAGGTACGGCACCGACCAGGGCGCCTGCCCCTCGGGCACGCCCAGCTCCCGGGCCCGCTCGGCGTGCCGGGCCAGGCCCTTGCTGATCGCGTCCTGGTGGGTGCCCGAGAAGGCGGTGTGGACGAGCTCCCCGGCGTACGGGTGGCGCGGGTGCACGGGCAGCCGGTTGCAGTGCTCGACCGTCTCCCTGACGGTGTCGATGTCCCGGAAGTCGACCATCGGGTCGACGCCCTGGGCGTACAGGTTCAGCGCCAGGGTCACCAGGTCGACGTTGCCGGTGCGCTCCCCGTTGCCGAACAGGCAGCCCTCGACGCGCTGGGCCCCCGCCAGCACGGCCAGTTCGGCGCAGGCGACGCCGGTGCCGCGGTCGTTGTGCGGGTGCACGGAGAGGATCACGCTGTCGCGCCGGGACAGATGGCGGTGGACGTACTCGATCTGGTCGGCGTAGACGTTCGGCGTCGCGATCTCCACGGTCGCCGGGAGGTTGTGGGTCACCGGCCGGTCCGGGCTCGCGTCCCACAACTCGGTCAGCCCGTCGCACAGTTCCAGGACGAAGTCCGGCTCGGTCAGGTTGAAGGTCTCCGGGGAGAACTGGAAGCGCACGTACGAGGCCCGGTCCGCCCGGCGGGCCATGTGCTCGGCGGCCTCCCGCACGGTCCGCCACACCTCGGCCCGGTCCCGCCCCAGGACGACGTCCCGCCACACCGGCGAGGTCGCGATGTACAGATGCACGACGGCCCTCGGCAGTCCCTCGATCGCCTCGAAGGTGCGGTCGATCAGGTCCCGGCGGGCCGGAGTGAACACGACGGGCGTGACATCGTCCGGTACGGCACCGGAGGTCGCCAGGTGCCGTACGAAGTCGAAGTCGGTGCGGCTCGCCGACGGGTAGCCGACCTCGATCTCCTTGAAGCCCATGCCGGTCAGCAGGTCGAAGAAGCGGCGTTTGCGGGGGGTGTCCATCGGCTCGGCGAGGGCCTGGTTGCCGTCGCGCAGGTCGACGGGGACCCACAGGGGAGCGCGCTCGATCCGGGCGGCGGGCCAGTCGCGGTCCGCGGCGGGCACGGGCACGCGCTCCTGGAAGGGGCGGTAGCGGTGGAAGGGCATGGGGCCCGGGCGCTGGGGGTTCCAGACCGGGGCAGGGGTGGTGGTCATCGTCGGCTGTGGCCTTCCGGCTCGGTCGGACGGTGACCGGCAGCACGGCGCCCCGCGGCGGGGTGCCGGTCGCGTCAGGCCCCGCCGCGGCAGCCGAGAAGGAGACCGGGGAAGATCATGCGCAGTACGCTATCCACCACTCAGGTCCTCAGACAAGTGGAAACCCCCTCCTCCTCAGACAAGTTGGTGAAGCACATGCCGCTAGCCGCCGTCCGCCCCAGCCCCCTGGTCGAGCAGGCCGCCGCCCGGCTGCGCGAGCAGATCGCCGGCGGCCACTGGCCGGTCGGCACGCGGCTGCCCGGGGAGACGACGCTGGCGAAGGAACTGGGTGTGGGCCGTTCCACCGTCCGTGAGGCGCTGCGCGCGCTGGCCGGAGCCGGGCTGGTCCGGTCCCGCCAGGGCGCCGGCGTCTTCGTCATCGCGACCGAGCCCGTCGAGGACTGGCCGACCCGGCTGCGCCGGGCCGCCGTGACCGACGTCTACGAGGTCCGGATGGCGGTCGAGGTGCACGCGGCCCGGCTCGCCGCGCTCCGCCGCACCCCCGAGGACGTCACGGCGCTCCGGGCCGCACTGGAGGGCCGCCGAGCCGCCGGCACGGCCGACGACGCCGCCTTCGTCGACGCGGACATCGCCTTCCACGCGGCCGTGGTCGCCGCCGCCCACAACCCGGTGCTGGCCGACCTGTTCACCGAGTTCAGCCCCGTCCTGCGCGAGGGCCTGATCGAGCTGCTGTCCCTGACCGGCCTGCGCGCCGACGACCCCGACACCGGCGACGAGGCGCACGAGGCGCTCGTCCGGGCGGTGGCGGACGGGGACGCGGAGGGGGCGGCGGAGGTGCTGCGGGGGGAACTGGAGGATCCGTTCGCACCTTCCCGGAAGCCGGAATAGCCCCTGAGCCCCGCAGGTTGACCCTGATCACGAAGCTGGCCAAGAACTCCTGACTCCCTGGAAGGGCGAGGCGAGGACATGAAGATCGGCATCATCGGAGCGGGCAACATCGGCGGCAACCTGACCCGGCGGCTCACCGCCCTCGGTCACGACGTGTACGTGGCCAATTCCCGCGGCCCGCACACGCTCACGGCCCTCGCGGAGGAGACCGGCGCGACACCCGTGACGGTCGAGGAGGCACCGCGGGGCGCCGAGATCGTCGTCGTCACCATCCCGCTGAAGGCGGTCCCGGACCTGCCGTCGGGCCTGTTCGACGAGGCGGCCGACGGCGTCGTGGTCATCGACACCGGCAACTACTACCCCCGCCAGCGGGACGGCAGGATCGCCGCGATCGAGGACGAGGGCCTCACCGAGAGCCGCTGGACGGAACGCCAGATCGGCCACCCCGTGATCAAGGCCTTCAACGGCACGTACGCCCAGGACATCCTGGACCGCCCGCTCCCGGCCGGCGACCCCGAACGCATCGCCCTGCCGGTGGCCGGCGACGACGAGGCGGCCAAGCGCAAGGTACGGGATCTGATCGACGAACTCGGCTTTGACACCGTCGACTCGGGCGGCATCGACGACTCCTGGCGCCAGCAGCCCGACACCCCGGTCTACGGCCTGCGCGGCGGCGTCGAGGCGGTCACGAAGGCCCTGGCGGAGGCGTCCCCGGAACGCAAGCCGGAGTTCCGGGCATAAGGTCCACAGGCCGAGCAGATCAAGGAGGAGTGGGGCCGGTGACCGAGATGCTGCCTGCTTTGATGCGCACGCGGAAGTCGTGACGTCGGATGCGGACGACGCCTGGCGCACCCTCTCCGTACCCTGGCCCCTCCTTCGCGGGGCCTCTCGCAGCCCGGTATGCCAAGCCTGATCGACTGCACCTACACACACGGCACCCGCCCCGCCGCGGAGAACTCAACCCTTGAAGCCTCCGGGTGACGACCGATCCGGGGCTGGCCCCTGTTCCTCTGAGGCGCTCACGGCTTCTCGGCCTACACCCTGACTTTCCCTCTTCTTCCCATCACTCCGCCACACCCGCCTCCGAGCCGTCCCGAGCCACCTGCCCGGGCCGACCCATGAGTACGCCCTGCCCCCTCGTCATCAGTACAGGCTTCCGCGTGAGGGCAGTGTGGCGCCTGCTGGCGAGTACGAGACGCGGGGCCGAGTGAGGATTGAGCCGACCTCCCGTGATCCGAGCTTGCACGGTCTGACGTGCGAGAGCGTTACATGTGTTCGGCGTCCTCGTTGATCGGATGGTAGGTCGACAGGATGAAGTAGCGGGGGAACGAAGTGCGGGTGTGTGAAGCGGGCGGAGACGGATGGACCTGCGACCGGTCATCTGGCCGGTTTCCGCTGACGAAGGGGTTGTGCAAGACCCACTACACCCAGCTCCGGCGAGGAAAGGTGCTGACTCCCATCAACGTCGGCCGCGCGGTCGCGGAGAGCCGGACGTGTGAGTTCGACCGATGCATGAGGGCGGTATCTGCAAGGGGGCTGTGTACAGGCCATTATCAGCAGCGAATGAAGGAGCAAGCGCTCTCGCCGCTCCGACGGAAGAGGGGCAACGGTGCCATCCAGGAGATGATCGAACGCGGGATCATCGAGTGCCGCGAATGCGGCGAGCACAAACCCGTATCCGAGTTCTCGACACTCAACGCATCCGGTGTTCCGCGCCCGTACTGCAAACCTTGCAATGCCGAGCGTGTCCGCCTTGGGCATTACAGTCTCACCAAGGAATTCGTGCATTTACTTCTGCGGTTCCAGGAAGGGAAATGTGCCCTCTGTGCGGCGGTTGGCAGGGGCCAGAGGGCGATGGACATCGACCATGACCATGCCTGTTGCCCAGGTAGGCGAAGTTGTGGTGAGTGCGTGCGAGGCCTCGTCTGCAGCAGTTGTAATTTCCACGCTCTGGGATGGTACGAAGCTCTGCCGCCCGAGCTTCGTACTTTCGATCTTTTGAACACTTACCTTGCGCACCCGCCCGCGAAGCGGCTCCGGGTGCAACTGGTGGCTCCGGCAGGCGGCTAAGGCCGTGTCCTACGTGGTGAGGCGGACGTTGGTCTGGTCATGGGGTGGGGTACATGGAGTTGGATTGTTCCGGACGGGCTGTGGGAGATCGCCAAGCCGCTGATCCCAGCGTCGAAAGTGCGGCCGCAGGGCGGCGGAACACAGGACACGCCTGATGAAACGCTCTTCGCGGCCATTATCTACGTCCTCGCCAGCGGCTGCGCCTGGCGCCAACTTCCGCCCTGCTTCGGGATATCGAAGTCGACCGCCCACCGTCGGTTTCTGATCTGGTCGAGAGCCGGTGTCTGGGTCCGCCTGCACCAAGCCGTGCTGCATCACCTCGACGACGCCGGCCTCATCGACGTCACCCGCGTCGTCCTCGACACCGCCCACGTCAGGGCCAAAAAGGGGGCGAACACACAGGTCCGAGCCCCGTGGACCGGGGCAAGCCGGGTTCCAAGATGCACATCCTGTCGGACGCGAACGGACTGCCCCTCCCCGTCGGCATCTCGGCTGGCAACACCTACGACAGCGAAGGGCTCAAGCCCATGATCGAGGGTCACCAAACGAGACACGACCCCCACCGCGGCCGGTACTTCAAGCCCCAGCGCCTACACGCAGACAAAGCCTACGACCGCGCCGACCTGCGCAGATGGCTCCGATGGAAACGAATCGGAGTACGCATCGCCCGCAAAGGCATCGAATCCAGCGAACGATTAGGGCGCCGCCGCTGGGTCATCGAGCGGACGATGTCCTGGTTCTCCGGCTACCGACGCCTGAGCCCTCGCTACGAACGCAATCCCCGCAACTACCTGGCCTTCCTCGGACTCGCAGCAGCTCTCTGCTGCTACAAGCGACTCGTCCGCCTCACCACGTAGGACACGGTCTACAGCTGGAGTACTAAAGGGTGTTGCAGGAGGCTTGGTGGCGGGCACTTTGCCTGTATGGGTGGGGTGTTGAGGGCTGAGCCGGTGTGGGTGGAGACGTTCACCGGGTTGCCGATGGGGCCCTTTGAGAAGCTGCTTCGGGTGGTGCGGGAGCGAGGCGGCAACGGCCCCGGTGGCGCTGCTCGCGCTGGAGCCCGCGCCCAGGCCGGTGCCGGGCACCGACCGGTTATGGATCGTGGACGGCACCCTGATCCCGGTGCGTGACCGGCAGGTCGCAGCCTCCTCGCACAACTACCGGTTCTCGGCTTCCTCTGTGACTGCCACCAAAGAGGCGAAGGCCTCCACCACGCCGTCCAGGCCGTAGCCACCATGCACAACCTCGCCATGGCAGGGTGAAACAGCAGGCCAGCCATCACCCGGACATGCCCGCCACCAAGCCTTCCGCAACTCCCTTCAGGCGTGTCAGGCGTCCTCGGCCCACCTTCGCAGCGCCGCCTTGCTCTCGAAATCCGCCGCGTTCATGTCCAGCGGATCGTCGGTGTACTGGTGGAATCGCCATTTGGCCTTGATACGCGGCTTCCCGGCACTGACGTAGTCGGCGATCCACAGGCCGTCGCCCGCGTAGGAGGTTTTGTCGATGGTCAGCCAAAAATGCCTGTTCGCGTACAGAATGACCTGGTTGTTCGGCCGGAGGTCCTTCAGCTTCCGGATGAACAGATCCTTCTGCGCGTTGCTCGCGTGCGTCCCGTTGCTGGTCGTCTCCCAGTCGACGGCGAGAATGTCACCCGGCCGGTCCGGGGCCTTGGAGACGAAGTACTCGGCCTGGGCGGTGAGGTTGCCGGGCCACAGGAAGTGGTAGAAGCCGACGACCAGCCCGGCGTCGCGGGCCCGCTTAGTCTGGGCGGCCAGTCTGGGATTGACGTAGGAACGCCCCTCGGTCGCCTTGACGAAGACGAAGGACAGGCCGTCGGTGTCGTAGGAGGAGGACTGGTAGGCGCTCACGTCTATGCCGCGCAGCATGGGGGTCTCCCTGAAGTGCCGGTGGGGGAGGGGGAGTCGGTGCCCACCACCATGGCACGGGCTGCTGTGGACTGACGTGGAAATGTCAACTTGGGCGGGCCGTGGGGTGGGCGCGGGCCGCCGTGGCGGTGATCCGGTCCGCCAACCCGGCGACGGACGCGAGCAGTTCGGCGGGCGGGCGGACGAGGTCCAGGGCGTGGGCCGTGACGGTGATCCCGGAGCGGCGGATGACGTGGTCGGCCGGGCCGTCCTGGGAGGTGGCGGCGTAGACGAGGTGGCCGTGCGGCAGGCCGAGCGCGGTGCAGTAGCCGAGCAGCTGGCCGAGGTGGTCCGTGGAGGGGGCGGGCCTGTCGAGGAAGACGTACTTCGCGTCGACGACGGAGACGGGGCGGCCCGCCCGGTACAGCACGATGTCCGGACGCAGACGCACCCTGCGGGCCTCGTCCAGGCGGTGGTGTCCCTCCTGCCCGGCGCACCGGATCCCCTGGCGGGCGAGTACGTCGCCGAGTGCCAGGGTGAGGAACCGTTCGAAGACGTCCGGCATGTCGAGCAGGAAGCCGTCCGCCGCGGTGGGTGTCCCGCCGGCCGGCTGGACGGAACGGGCGGACAGCACCAGTTCGGCCAGCCGCAGTACCCGGGTGTAGCGGGAGTTGAGGCGGTTCGGCGTCCAGCGGGGCAGGGGCGCGCCGGGGTGGAGGGGGCGGACGCCCGTGAGGTGGCCGGCCAGGTGGCGCAGGGTCATGGCCGTGCGCCGGGGAACTCCGGGGAGCCGGGCGGCCAGGTGCAGGGCCGTGAGCAGGACGCGGTTCTCGGCGATGTCCGGGGTGTGGTCGTCGTAGCGCACGGCGACCGGCAGCGGCAGGCCGACGCGGCGCAGCTGGTCCGCCGTGCGGATCCGGCCCCGGATCAGGGGCAGGTCCTCCTCGACCGTGCGATAGCCGTGCAGCACTCCCGCGTCGAGCGTGCGGCGGGCGGTGCGGGCGAGCAGGTCGGCGACGGCGGGCAGCAGGTCGTCCGACTCGGCGGCGGTGACCGGCTCGGGCCGCCAGGGGTCGCCGGGGGAGTAGGAGAGCAGGAACAGCAGGTCACGGACCGGGAGTTTGGGACGCAGGCGCAGCTGGACGGCTCCGCCGGACGGCGTGCGCAGCCGCACCAGGCCGACCTTCTGGTTTCCCCTCAGGCGCCAGCGTCCGCCCGCCGCCGGGGTGAGCCGGACCAGGTCCGGCACGGAGAGCAGCCCGGCGATCTGGTCGCCGGTCAGCTCCCGCACGGTGCCGGGGCCGGTCTCCCGCACGGTGAGGTCGAGGCCGGCCGGGCCGGGGCCGGCGGGGCGGGGGGCGGTCACGCCTCCTCCGGGTCCTGCCCGAGCGCCGCCCGCAGGGCGGGCAGGCCGTACTCCTCCTCCACGTCGACACCGGTGCCGTAGAGCTGGTCCTCCAGCAGGGGCAGGATCTGGGTGCGCCAGACGAGGTCGAGTCCCTCCGGCCGGGCCGCGGCGGGCTTCATCAGGTACGACGGCCCGATCGCCCGGTCGGCGTCGCCGAGCCGGGCGTTGAGCGCGTCCAGCAGCCTGGCCGCGGTGTCCGGCAGTCCGCGCTCATGCAGCCAGCGGTCCAGCAGGCCCTGGACCGGCGGCTTCTCGGGGGAGAGGCGGCGGAAGGCGAAGCGTCGGCGCATCGCCGCGTCGACGAGGGCGATCGAGCGGTCGGCGGTGTTCATCGTGCCGAGGAGGAACAGGTTGTCCGGCAGGGTGAACGGGGCGTGCGGGCTGTACTGGGTGGTGACGGGCTCCTCGCGGTACTCCAGCAGGAAGTACAGCTCGCCGAAGACCTTCGCCAGGTTGGCCCGGTTGATCTCGTCGACGATCAGGACGTACGGGTTGGCCGGGTCCTTCGCGGCGCGTTCGGCGAGCAGCCGGAACGGCCCGGGCACGACGTCGAACACCACCGAGCCGCCCTCGCCCCGGACGGGACGGAACCCCTCGAAGAAGTCCTCGTAGGTGTACGAGGGGTGGAACTGCACCAGCTCCACCCGGTCGGGCCCGGCGAGATGCCGGGCGAGGGCGCGGGCGAGGTAGGTCTTCCCGGTGCCGGGCGGGCCGTGGAAGACGAGCTGTCCCTGCTCCTGGAGCTGTTCGGCCGTCTCCCGCAGCCACTCCAGGGGCATCAGCAGGCGGGCCGCCAGTTCCTCGGTGACCGGCGGCAGTTCCAGCGCCTTGGTGACGTCGACGTCGACGAGCTCCTCGGCGACCACGTCCTCCAGCCCCGCCCGCTCGGCGAGTTCGGCCGCGACGCTGCTGATGTCGTAGACCGTCGGCGGCAGGGGCAGCCGGGCCTGCACGCGCTCGGGCAGCTCCGCGCGGACGAGCGGTCGCTCGGCGGTGGCCCAGCGCACCGGCCGGCGCCGGGCGTTGTCCGGGCCGTCCGAGGCGTCGTACGCGGCCGGGCCCTGGACGGTGCCGACGTGCACCTCGTCCGGGGTGACGGTGACGACCAGGTCGCCCGGCTGCATGAGGGTGAGGAAGGCGTGCAGCTGGTACGCGGCCTGCCCGCGCAACTGGGCGCTCGACTCCGGCATCGCCTCGGCGACGGCCCGCTGGACGTCCTGCTTGGCGGCGCCGGCGGGGAGCTCCGGGATCTCCCGCCAGGACATCGAGCAGTAGCCGCGCCCCAGCCAGTCGGGGATGAAGTTGCGCCCGTCCACGTTGTATCCGCGCACCAGCCAGCCGCGCTGCTCGTGCTCGACGGCGCCCCTGCGCCACCTGCCCACCCACGGCTCGTCGTAGAAGTCGACCGCTTGCCCGGTCTGTTCCTCCAGCGTCCGGCACAGTTCCAGCAGGTCGCGGTCGTCGTCACCGGTGGGCTCGGGGAGTTCGTCCGCGAACGCCTTGACGATCTCCTGCTTGTGGTAGGCGCTGGCGATCGGCTGGTAGAAGTCGGGGAAGAGCAGGAACAGCAGGACGTGGATCTGCGCCCGCCCCTTCTTGTGCCCGACCGACTCCTGGATGCCCAGGCACAAGGCCTTGAACCCCAGGGGATCCGTCAGCACCGCCTCCCGCTCCGCACCGGTCATCCCGGCGAGCCGCTCCACCAGCAGGACCAGGATCTGGAACTGCGCCCAGCGGTAGTTCAGAAAGCCCTGGCCGCCGTTGATGAAGCCCTTCAGGCCAGGCTCCAGATCCTCCGGAACGGCCACCGGGCGGCCGGTCCAGGACAGCACCTCGCCGAGGATCTGGTGTTTCTTGGCCAGCCCGATCTGCTCGGGCACCAGCGGTGCCATGTTCACGAACAGCAGCTCGGCCGCCAGCACGACCGTCGCCTCGGGCGCGCCGTCGAGCTGCCGCCGCAGCTTGACCAGGAAGGTGTCCGAGGACTCGTCCGGCCGGTCCACGAACCGCGCGCGCAGATCGGCGGCCGTGGCCTCGCTCCAGGCCGGCACCTCCCGCGCGAACGCGGACTTCCCGCTCAGCAGACCGTCCCGGAAAACCCGCCGCACCGCCGCCACGACCTCGACGCTGTCCGCCCGCCTCGTCACTGCGCCCACCCCCTGGTGCTCGAAGGGCCCAGACTAGGCGGACAGCGGCACGAAGGCCTCCAAGGGGGGCGCAGGCCACGACGGCGAACGAGAACGGTGTCCGACCAGATGACGACAGCACACACCCCCGCGGTGACCCCGACGGCAGCGGACGACGGCGGCGAGGCCGGGAGCGGCACCGTGCTCTACCTCGGCCTGCGGCGCTCCCCCCTGGAATGGCGCGCCGAACTCGACGCCGCCGCCGCACGGGGACTGACCGTCCACGTCGCGTCCGACGCCGACGTCTCCGACACCGGGCTGCCCGGCCACCGGATCGGCTCCTTCGACCGTGGCTCCTCGCTCGCGGAGCAGGCCGCTGAGGCATCCCCGGACCAGGCCCCCGTCGCTGTCGTCTGCTGGGGCGACAAGTACGTGGGCCTCACCGCGCTGCTCGCCGAGCGGTTCGGGGTGCGCGGCATCGGTACCGACGCCGCGGCCGTCACCACCGACAAGGCCGCCCAGCGCCGGTCCATGGAGCCGTACGGGCTCAACCCGCCCTGGCGGGCGGGCCGGACGCCCGACGACCTGCGGGCCGCCGTGTCGGAGCTCGGCACCACGGGCCGTCCCCTGGTGTTCAAGCCCGCCCACTGCTCCGGCGGCCGCGGCATGGCGCTGATCACCCAGGACACCGGCCTGGACGAGGTGTTCGCGCTCACGGCCGCCAACTACTCAGGGACCGGCGACTTCCTCGTCGAGGAGTACGTCGACGGCTCCGAGCACTCCGTCTCGGGTGTCGTCTCCGACGGCACGGTGCGGATCCTGGGCGTCACCGACAAGAGTGTCGACGGGCCCTTGTCCCCGTCGTGGGCCACGGCTGTCCCCTCCGCCCTGACGGACATACAGGTCAAGGACCTGATGCGGGCCGCTGAGCAGGCCGTGCTCGCCGTCGGCCTCAGGACCGGCGGGTTCCACGTCGACCTGCGGCGCGGCTCCGCGGGCCCCGTCGTCCTGGAGGTCGGCGGACGGCTCGGAGGCGACCTGATCAACTCCCACCTCATCCCGTACGCGCACCAGGGGGCTGTCCGGCCGTACGAGGCGCTGCTCGCCCTGCTCACCGGCGGAGAGCTGCCCGGCGAGACCCCCGAGCCCAGCCGCGGCGCGGCCATGGTGCTGCTGCCCCGGGCCGGGCGCCCGGCGGGCGAGGTGGCCGTGGCCGCGCTCGCGCGCCCGCGGGTCGTCCTCGCCGAGGACTGGCCCGGCACGGACACCGTCGTGGCGGTCGTCGTCACCGAGGACCCGGCCGACCTGCCCGCGGCCGTCGCGGAGGTCCGCGAGGCGGCCAGGTGACCGCGGGCCCCACGCCTGGGCCCCGCCTTCGACGAGCTGACGCGCCTCACCGGCAGGGGCGGCGACAGCGGCTTCCGCCGGGACCGCCACGACCACGGCGGCCGCCGCCCGGCGCCGCGCGGGCCGTCAGCACGCGATGGTGTTGACGGCGAGTCCGCCCCGCGCGGTCTCCTTGCACTTGACCGACATGTCGGCGCGCTGCGACCCGGCACTGCTTTGCTCGCCTCGCCGGACCTGGTCTCGGCCCGCCTGAAATTCCGCGCGCCAGGCGGTCTGACGCCGCTGAGAACCCGATCGGCGCATTTCCGATTTCAGGTCGCCGCGTCGTTCCGGCCGGTTCGGGCCGCACAACCCGTCCTTCCCCCTGTCGTGACCAAGTGCGCCAGTTCATGACCAAGTGCGCCAGATCGCGGGGGGGGAGAGAGAGTGAGCAGGGCCTGACGTGCCCCAGTAAGTTCCAGGGACTTTCCGCCGCGTGAGCAGGAAGGGCTCGCCAGCACTGAAAGGCACGAACGCGCTGGTCAGGGCCCATGCCCTCAGCACTCGATGATGTTGACCGCCAGCCCGCCCCGCGCCGTCTCCTTGTACTTGACCGACATGTCCGCGCCGGTGTCCTTCATCGTCTTGATGACCTTGTCCAGGGACACCTTGTGGGAGCCGTCGCCGCGCATCGCCATGCGCGCCGCCGTGACGGCCTTCACCGCGGCCATGCCGTTGCGCTCGATGCAGGGGATCTGGACCAGGCCGCCCACGGGATCGCAGGTGAGGCCCAGGTTGTGTTCCATGCCGATCTCGGCCGCGTTCTCCACCTGTTCCGGGGAGCCTCCGAGGACCTCGGCCAGCGCGCCCGCCGCCATGGAGCAGGCGGAGCCGACCTCGCCCTGGCAGCCGACCTCGGCGCCCGAGATGGAGGCGTTCTCCTTGAAGAGCATGCCGATCGCGCCCGCGGCGAGCAGGAAGCGGACCACGCCCTCCTCGTCGGCGCCGGGCACGAAGTTCATGTAGTAGTGCAGGACGGCCGGGATGATGCCGGCCGCGCCGTTCGTCGGGGCGGTGACGACCCGGCCCCCGGCCGCGTTCTCCTCGTTGACCGCCATCGCGTAGAGGGTGATCCACTCCATGGCGAGGGCCTTCGGGTCGCCCTCGGAGCGCAGTTTGCGGGCGGTGTTCGCGGCCCGGCGGCGCACCTTCAGACCGCCCGGCAGGATGCCCTCGCGGGACATGCCGCGCGCCACGCACGCCTCCATGACCCGCCAGATCTCCAGCAGTCCGGCGCGGATCTCCTCCTCGGTGCGCCAGGCCCGCTCGTTCTCCAGCATCAGCGCCGAGATGGACAGGCCGGTCTCCTGGGCCATCCGCAGCAGCTCGTCGCCCGTGCGGAAGGGGTACTTCAGCACGGTGTCGTCGAGCTTGATGCGGTCCGCGCCGACCGCTTCCTCGTCGACGACGAAGCCGCCGCCGACCGAGTAGTACGTCTTCGTCAGCAGCTCGGCGCCCGAGGCGTCGTACGCCCACAGCGTCATGCCGTTGGCGTGGTACGGCAGGGTCTTGCGGCGGTGCAGGACCATGTCGTCGTCGTAGGAGAACGCGATCTCGTGCTCGCCCAGCAGGTTCAGCCGGCCGCCGGCCTTGATCGTCTCCACCCGTTCGTCGGCCTTCTCCACGTCCACCGTGCGCGGCGAGTCGCCCTCCAGGCCGAGCAGCACCGCCTTGGGCGTGCCGTGGCCGTGGCCGGTGGCGCCGAGCGAGCCGTAGAGCTCCGCGCGGACCTTCGCGGCCGGGGCCAGCAGCTCCTCGTTGCGCAGCCGCCGGGCGAACATCCGGGCCGCGCGCATCGGGCCGACGGTGTGGGAGCTGGACGGGCCGATGCCGATCGAGAACAGGTCGAAGACCGAGATGGCCACGGGGGACTCCTGACTACGGGGGTGGTGCAAGGGGTGGTGCAGGGTTTCAGGGCGCCCCGCCCCACGCGGAACGGGGCGCCCTGAAAGGTTTCTTCGTTATGTGGTCGAACCCGGGTACAGCGGGTGCTTGTCGGCCAGGGCCTTCACCCGGGCCTTGAGGGCTTCGGCGTCGTACGACGGCTTCAGCGCCTCGGCGATGACGTCCGCGACCTCCGCGAAGTCCTCGGCCTGGAACCCGCGGGTGGCCAGGGCCGGTGTGCCGATCCGCAGGCCGGACGTCACCATCGGCGGGCGCGGGTCGTCCGGGATCGCGTTCCGGTTGACCGTGATGCCCACCTCGTGGAGGCGGTCCTCGGCCTGCCGGCCGTCCAGCTCCGAGTGGCGCAGGTCGACCAGGACCAGGTGCACGTCCGTGCCGCCGGACAGGACGTCCACGCCCACGCCCCGGACGTCGTCCTTCACCAGACGCTCGGCCAGGATGCGGGCACCCTCCAGCGTACGGCGCTGGCGCTCCTTGAAGTCCTCCGAGGCCGCGACCTTGAAGGCGACGGCCTTGGCCGCGATCACATGCTCCAGCGGACCACCCTGCTGACCGGGGAAGACGGCGGAGTTGATCTTCTTGGCCAGTTCGGCCGTGGAGAGGATCACACCGCCGCGCGGGCCGCCCAGCGTCTTGTGGGTGGTCGTGGTCACCACGTGCGCGTGCGGCACGGGGTTCGGGTGCAGCCCCGCCGCGACGAGCCCGGCGAAGTGCGCCATGTCGACCATCAGGTACGCGCCGACCTCGTCCGCGATCCGGCGGAACGCGGCGAAGTCCAGCTGCCGCGGGTAGGCCGACCAGCCCGCGACGATCAGCTTCGGCTTCGACTCCTTGGCCAGCCGCTCCACCTCGGCCATGTCGACCCGGCCGTCGTCGCCCACGTGGTAGGCGACGACGTCGTAGAGCTTGCCGGAGAAGTTGATCTTCATGCCGTGGGTCAGGTGCCCGCCGTGCGCGAGGTTCAGACCCATGATGGTGTCGCCCGGCTTGAGCAGCGCGAACATCGCGGCGGCGTTGGCCTGGGCGCCCGAGTGCGGCTGCACGTTGGCGTGCTCGGCGCCGAACAGCTCCTTGACCCGGTCGATCGCGATCTGCTCGACCACGTCGACGTGCTCGCAGCCGCCGTAGTAGCGGCGGCCCGGGTAGCCCTCGGCGTACTTGTTGGTGAGGACCGAGCCCTGCGCCTCCATGACCGCGACCGGGGCGAAGTTCTCCGAGGCGATCATCTCGAGCGTGGACTGCTGCCGGTGCAGCTCGGCGTCGACCGCGGCGGCCACGGCCGGGTCGAGCTCGTGCAGGGGTGTGTTCAGGACGGACATACGGCTATGACTCCTCAGCCGGCGGAGAACGCGGTGTACTCGTCGGCGGAGAGCAGGTCGCCCGGCTCCTCGGCGACCCGCACCTTGAACAGCCAGCCGCCCTCGAAGGGGGCCGAGTTCACCAGCGACGGGTCGTTCACCACGTCCTCGTTGACCTCGGTGACCTCACCGGAGACGGGGGAGTAGAGGTCGGACACCGACTTGGTCGACTCCAGTTCGCCGCAGGTCTCGCCCGCGGACACCGTGTCACCGACCTCGGGGAGCTGGACGAAGACCACGTCGCCGAGCGCGTTGGCCGCGTGCTCCGTGATGCCGACCGTCGAGACGCCGTCCTCGGCGGCCGACAGCCACTCGTGCTCCTTGCTGTAACGCAGCTGCTGGGGGTTGCTCATGGCCTGGATTCTCCTGTACGCGCGGGAGTGCTGATGAAGGGGACTGCTGGTGAGCGCCGTGATGTGCCGGGGCCGCTGGTGCGGCCCGACGGCCAGTGTCTACTTCTGGCGCTTGTAGAACGGCAGCGCCACGACCTCGTACGGCTCGTGACTGCCCCGGATGTCCACGCCCACGCCGGTCGCGCCGGGCGCGGCGTGCGCGGGATCCACGTAGGCCATCGCGATCGGCTTGCCGAGCGTGGGGGAGGGGGCGCCGGAGGTGACCTCGCCGATCACCTCGCCGCCGGCGACGACCGCGTACCCGGCGCGCGGGACCCGGCGGCCCTCGGCGACGAGCCCGACCAGCACGCGCGGCGGGTTCTGCTCGGCCCTGGCGGCGGCTTCGCGCAGGGCCTCGCGCCCCACGAAGTCGCCCTCCTTCTCGAACTTCACCACCCGGCCGAGCCCGGCGTCGAAGGGCGTCAGCGAGGTGCTCAGCTCGTGCCCGTACAGCGGCATGCCCGCCTCCAGGCGCAGCGTGTCGCGGCAGGACAGTCCGCAGGGGACCAGTCCGGCGCCCTCGCCGGCCTTGGTCAGGGCCTGCCACAGCTCGACGGCGTGCTCCGGCTTCACGAACAGCTCGAAGCCGTCCTCGCCGGTGTAGCCGGTGCGGGCGATCAGGGCCGGGACCCCGGCGACCGTGCCGGGCAGACCGGCGTAGTACTTCAGCCCGTCGAGGTCGGCGTCGGTGAGGGACCTCAGGATCCCGGGGGACTCCGGGCCCTGCACGGCGATCAGCGCGTAGGCGTCCCGGTCGTCGCGCACCTCTGCGTCGAAGCCGGCGGCGCGCTCGGTCAGCGCGTCAAGGACCACCTGGGCGTTGGAGGCGTTGGCGACGACCATGTACTCGGTCTCGCCCAGCCGGTAGACGATCAGGTCGTCGAGGATGCCGCCGTCGGCCCGGCAGATCATGGTGTAGCGGGCGCGGCCGGGCTTGACGCCGCCGATGTTGCCCACCAGGGCGTGGTCGAGGAGGGCGGCGGCCTGCGGGCCGGTGACGGTGATCTCCCCCATGTGGGAGAGGTCGAAGAGCCCGGCCTTCGTGCGCACGGCGTTGTGCTCGTCGCGCTCGGAGCCGTAGCGCAGGGGCATGTCCCAGCCGGCGAAGTCGGTCATCGTCGCGCCGAGCGAACGATGCAGGGCATCGAGCGCGGTGTGGCGCAGTGGCGTACTGCTCATCGGTCGGTCGTCTCCAAGGGCATGACGGGCGAGGTCGTTCCTCCCCATCTGTCATCGGAACCTGAGAGGTTCGCCATGACCACGGGGGACACGGCTTGCACCTTGGGTGGAGCCACGCCCGCCGCCTCGGCGACAGGGGATGGCCCGCTTTTCAGATGTGCCTCGCCCGCGCGGTAACGGGGCCTGAGAGATTCAAGGGAGGGACTTGCTCCTTCGGCGCCCCAGCGTCAGCGGTGCTGGGAACTCTCCCGCGCGGATTCAAACGGCCGGTATGCAGTTGGCGCGCACATCATTGCACGCATTGTCGCGGGGCGGCAGGGGCAGCACCCTGTAGCAGGGCTGTTGCGGGAAGAGGACTAAAACCAGAGACATCGGGCATTACCTTCTCTTTACACTCAGCGGGGATGGGACTCGTACCTGGCCCCAGGGGAGGACGATCACGGTGAACAGGACCACCGCGTACGCCACGACATCGGGCGTCGCGCTGCCCGAGCAGCCGGCCGTTCCGGCACGGGCGGCCTGCGGCCCGCTGCCGGTGCCGGTCGTCCGCGATCTGCGCGAGCGCGAAGGCCGAGGCCCGCACGCGCTGCTCTTCGGCCCCCGCGACCTCGTCGTGGTCACGGGCCTGCCCGGCAGCGGCAAGTCCACGCTGATGCGGCGCACCGTGCCGGGCCGGCGCATCGACTCCCAGGACGCCCGCGACCGCTGGGACAGCCGCATGCCCCGCTTCCTGCCGTACGGGGTCTACCGCCCGCTCGTCCGCCTCGCCCACTACGCCGGGCTGCGGCGCGCCCTGCGCACCGGCGAGGGCGTCGTCGTGCACGACTGCGGCACCCAGGCCTGGGTCCGCCGCTGGCTGGCCCGCGAGGCCCGGCGCCGGGGCGGCACCCTGCATCTGCTCCTGCTCGACGTCACCCCCGAGGAGGCCCTGGCCGGCCAGCGCGACCGGGGCCGCGGCGTCTCGCGGTACGCGTTCCTGCGCCACCGCGCGGCGGCCAACCGCCTGCTGCGCTCCGTGGAGCGGGGCGAACTGCCCGCGGGCTGCGGCTCGGCGATCCTCGTCGACCGGGACGCGGCGGGCACCCTGCGCCGGATCGGCTTCACGGGCTGACCGCCGGCGGCCGGGGAGCCGCTAGCCTTTTGAGCCACAGCAGTGGTTCCAGGCAGGCGGTAGGCAGATGGACTTCCCGGCGGACTTCTCCGCGGACTTCCCGGCGCACACGCAGACCCACCCGCACGGCGGATGGCCCGGCAACGAACTGGAGGAGGTGCTCTCGGCCTCCCTCGGGGCCGGGCCGTCGGCCGGCGGGCGGATCGTCGAGGTGCTCGGCCGGAGTTTCGTCTGGGTCCCCCTGCCGAGCGGCGGCGGCCCGCAGAGCGGTCCCCTCGAGCTGCCCGGCATCGAGATCGAGGGCCAGGCGTACGTACCGGTGTTCAGCTCGGAGGAGCAGTTCCGCCAGGTCGTCGGCTCCCACATGTCGTACACGATCGCGCCCGCCGTGGAATTCGCCCGCGGCCTGCCCCCGCACGCGGGGATAGCCGTCAACCCGGGCGGCGTCGTCGGCATACCCCTCCCGCCGCCCGCGGTGGCCGAGCTCTGCCGGGCCGGCCGGACCCCCTTGGACGGCCCCGCGAGCGGCGGCCGGGTCCGCCTCTTCGAGCCCGACTGGCAGGACGACCCGGTGGACTTCCTCGCCGCCGCCTCCGCGGAGTTCGAGGCCATCGGCGTCGTCCTCACCGCCCGCCGCTGCCTCGCCGCGATCGAGACCGCCGACCCGGTGATGTTCGTGGGCGTCGAACTCTCCCAGTGGGAAGGCGACCTGCGGGCCCTCCCCCTGGAGGCCCTGTCCCGAGCCGTGACCCGGTGCCCGGCCCCGTGGCAGGTCAACCTGGTCCTCCTGGACGTGGCGGAGGACCCGGTGGGCACCTGGATGAGGGACCGGGTCCGGCCCTTTTATCAGCGGTAGGACAGCGAACTCAGGGGCGCGGGGAACGGCGCGACAAGCCACACACGACCCGCGCCCGCAAACCGGCACCAATCCCCGAGCTCCCGCACGGGCTTAAGCTAGGTCACGGTCGAGGCGTTGTACGAAGGGGCGGTAAAGGTGAGCGCGAGCGGCACGGCCGCGGCCGGACAGGTCGAGCACATGCTGCGCCAGGTCACGCCCGGGCGTTACGACGCCTACGAGGCACTCCTGCGCGCGCTCGCGACCCCGCACTCCGGCCAGATCTGGATGCTCCTCTGGCACGGCCAGGCGGGCTCCCCCGACGCCCAGTACGGGAACATGGAGGTCGACGGCTACGGCTACGCCCCCTGTGTGACCTCCGCCCAGGAGCTCTCGGCGAGCGGCTGGAACCGCAGCTACGAGGTGGTCGACGGAGTCGACGTCGCCCGCGCCCTCTACCCCGACCACTACGGCCTCTGGCTCAACCCGCACGCCCCGGGCGGCGGGGTCGGCATCCCCTGGCTCGACCTGCGGCGGATCGCCACGGGCCTGGACCGCCAGCCCGCCGGCCCGCTGCGGCTGTCCGAACCGGCCATCGAGCTCCCGCAGTTCTACGCCCTGCTCGCGCAGAACGCCCACCGCACCCCGGCCGTCCGCTCGCTGCGCCGGGCCTGGGTGCAGCCCGCGCTGGGCGCGCCGTACCTCGCCATCGGACTGGATGTGTACGACACCTCGCCGCCGGCCGTGGATTCCGTGCGCGCGATGATGCAGCAGTCCCTCGGTGCCGTACCGGACGGGCTGCCCGTCTCGACCGTCGCCATGTCCGACGAGCACGACCCGGTCGCCATGTGGCTGCGCGCGAGCGCCCGCCCCTTCTACGACCGCGAGGCCCACGCCACCGCCCCGGTCCAGGCCCCCGCCTCGGGCTACGGCTACCCCCCGGTCCAGGGCCGCTACTGACGCGTCCGGCGGGCCCCCGATGGCCTCTCTTTCCTCACCTTCAAACGCGACCGGCTCTCAGCTCTCCGCGCGTAGATAGGGGGGAAAGGCATGGGTCTGTCCTAAAATGCCCCTGTCTCAGCGCGTCCGACCCCCGCTACCCACTGTCCGGATAACGGAACCCCGCAGACAGCATCACGTTTACGCATCCTTTCACCGCCAAGTCTGGCAACAGATCGCCAAAGCGTTGAAGACTCCCCGCAAGACACGGGCCGGGTCGGTCTTGTGTACGAGACAAACAAACCGCTACAGCGGCAGCCAGGGGCTCGGCGATCGCCGGCCCGAGAGGGGTCAATCGCACCGTGACCGCACCGATCGAGACCACCGGGGCGGAAGCCGGAGCACAGCCCGAGGCCGTGCTCTCCGGGGTCAAGAAGAGCCAGATCGAGGGGCGTTCGCTCACCCAGATCGCCTGGATGCGCTTCAAGCGGGACAAGGTGGCGATGGCGGGAGGCGTCATCGTCATCCTGCTCGTGCTGATGGCGGTGTTCTCCAAGCCCATTCAGTGGATCTTCGACCTCGATCCCAACAAGTTCAACCAGGACCTCATCGACCCCGCGCTGCTCGCCCCCAAGGGCGGCTGGGGAGGCATGAGTTGGGACCACCCGCTCGGCGTGGACCCGCAGTACGGCCGGGACATGCTCGCCCGCATCATCGACGGCTCCTGGGTCTCCCTCCTGGTCGCGGGCGGCGCCACGCTGCTGTCCGTGTGCATCGGCACTGTGCTCGGTGTCGTCGCCGGTTACTACGGCGGCTGGATCGACAGCGTCATCAGCAGGCTGATGGACACCTTCCTGGCCTTCCCCCTGCTGCTGTTCGCCATCTCGATCTCCGCCTCCGTGCAGGACGGCTTCTTCGGTCTCGAAGGCCTGTCCCTGCGCATCAGCGTGCTGATCTTCGTGATCGGCTTCTTCAGCTGGCCGTACATCGGCCGCATCGTGCGCGCCCAGACGATGACCCTGCGCAAGCGTGAGTTCATCGAGGCCTCCACGAGCCTCGGGGCACGCGGCCCGTACATCCTGTTCCGCGAACTGCTTCCGAACCTCGTCGCGCCGATCCTCGTCTACTCGACGCTGATCATCCCGACGAACATTCTGTTCGAGGCCGCGCTGAGCTTCCTCGGTGTCGGTATCGCTCCGCCGCAGGCCTCCTGGGGCGGCATGCTCAGCAACGCTGTGGATCTCTACACGGCTGATCCGCAGTACATGTTCGTGCCCGGACTGGCGATCTTCATCACCGTCCTGGCCTTCAACCTGCTGGGTGACGGGCTGCGTGACGCCCTCGACCCTCGCAGCAAGTGATCCATCGAATGAGGGGGCTTCCTCAGGTGAAGACGAGAAGGGTGACCGCCGGCGTTGCGTCGGTCCTGGCACTGTCGCTGGGCGCTGCCGCATGTGGCGGCGGAGGTGACGACAACGACGGGAACGGAGGCAACGGCAAGAAGGACGCCGCGCTGACCTCGATCGTCAACCCGTCGAGCAAGAAGGGCGGGACGGTCACGTACGAGCACTCGGACGTGCCCGACTCCCTCGACCCGGGCAACACGTACTACGGCTGGGTGCAGAACTTCTCCCGCCTCTACGGCAGAACGCTCACCACGTTCAAGCCGGCGGCGGGCAAGGAAGGCCTGGAGGTCGTCCCGGACCTCGCCGAGGGACTCGGCAAGTCCAGCCCGGACGCCAAGACCTGGACGTACAAGCTGCGCGCCGGCGTGAAGTTCCAGGACGGCACCCCGGTGACGTCCAAGGACGTGAAGTACGCCATCGAGCGTTCCAACTTCGCGCCCGAGGCCCTGTCCAACGGCCCGACGTACTTCAAGGCGTACCTGGAGGGCGGTGACAAGTACAAGGGTCCCTACAAGGACAAGTCCGCCGAGGGCATCAAGTCCATCGAGACGCCGGACGACCGGACGATCGTCTTCAAGCTGAAGCAGCCGTTCGCCGACTTCGACTACCTGGCGACGTTCTCGCAGACGGCGCCGGTGCCGCAGTCGAAGGACACCGGTGCGAAGTACGTGCAGGCGATCCAGTCGACCGGCCCGTACCAGTTCCAGTCCTACGAGGAGGGCCGCGGCGCCACCCTCGTGCGCAACCCGCAGTGGGACGCGAAGACGGACCCGATCCGCAAGGCCCTGGCGGACAAGATCACGATCAAGTTCAAGGTCAACCCGGTCACGGTCGACAACGACCTGCTCTCCGACAAGATCACGGCTGACGCGGCCGGCACGGGTGTGCAGCCGCAGACCCAGCCGAAGGTGCTGCGAGGCAAGTACGCCAACCAGACGGACAGCTCGTACGCCGGTGCCACGCAGTACATCGCGCTCAACGTCAACGTGAAGCCGTTCGACAACGCCGACTGCCGCAAGGCCGTCCAGTGGGGCCTCGACAAGCAGTCGGTCCTCGACGCCATGGGCGGTTCGCCGAAGGGCGACGTGGCGACCACGCTGCTGCCGCCGTCGGTCAACGGCTACACCAAGTTCGACACCTACGCGACCGACGGTCACAAGGGTGACGTGGCCAAGGCCAAGGCGGCCCTCAAGGCGTGCGGCAAGCCGAACGGCTTCAACACGATCCTGACCGCCCGCTCCGACCGTCCCGCCGAGGTCGCCGCGGCGACCGCTGTCCAGGCGTCGCTGAAGAAGATCGGCATCAACATCGAGATCAAGCAGTTCCCCTCCGGCAAGTACTTCTCCAACTTCGCCGGTGTCCCGAGCTACGTCCACGACAACAAGCTCGGCATGCTCTCGATGGCGTGGGGTGCCGACTGGCCGACCGGCTACGGCTTCCTCGACCAGATCATCAACGGCGCCGCCATCAAGCCCTCGGGCGGCAACAACCTGATGGAGCTGGACGACCCGAAGATCAACAAGGCCCTGACGGACGCGATCGCCAACACCGACGACGCGGCCCGCACCAAGGCCTGGGGTGACATCGACAAGATGGTGCTCGACAACGCCTCGGTCGTCCCGCTGGTCTACCGCAAGAACCTGCTGCTCCGGCCGGCGTCGGCGAACAACGTCACGGTCACGCAGGCCTACCTCGGCATGTACGACTACCTGCTGATGAGTTCCTCCAAGTAACACCAGCAGGCCGGATCCTTTCGAAAGGCAGGTGAAGGCACCGGGTGGCCGCGGCGGATGATCCCGCCGCGGCCACCCGGGGCCGTACAGCTGTGGCTGCGTACATCCTCCGACGCGTCATGGGCGCGGTGCTGTTGCTGCTGGTGGTCAGCGCAGTCACCTTCGCCATCTTCTTCCTCGTCCCCCGCCTCGGGGGGCAGACGGCCGACCAGTTGGCCACCCAGTACGTCGGCAAGGACGCGAACCCCGAGTCCGTCGCCGCCATCAAGAAGAACCTGGGACTGGATCAGCCCGTCTACGAGCAGTTCTGGAACTTCATCAAGGGCCTCGTGGCGGGTGCCGACTACCGGTTCGGTCCCGAGGCGACGCACTGCAGCGCACCCTGCTTCGGGTACTCCTTCAAGAGCCACATCGAGGTGTGGCCGCAGTTGGAGCAGCGGATTCCGGTCTCGTTCTCGCTGGCCGTCGGCGCGGCGGTGATCTGGTTGATCACCGGTGTGACGACCGGTGTGATCTCGGCACTGCGCAAGGGCAAGCCGATCGACCGCTTCTCCATGTTCATCGCGCTCGCCGGCGTCTCGCTCCCGATCTTCTTCACCGGCCAGATCCTGCTCGCGCTCTTCGTCTACGAGATCCCCGTCTGGGACAGCATCGACTACGTCCCGTTCACCCAGAACCCGGCCGAATGGGCCTGGCATCTGATGCTGCCCTGGGTGAGCCTCGCCTTCCTCTTCTCGGCGCTGTACGCCCGACTCACCCGGGCGGGCATGCTGGAGACGATGAGTGAGGACTACATCAGAACGGCCAGGGCCAAGGGGCTGAAGGAGAGCACGGTCGTGACCAAGCACGGCCTGCGCTCCGCGCTCACCCCGATCGTCACGATCTTCGGCATGGACTTCGGCACCCTCGTCGGCACCGCGGTGCTCACCGAGACCGTGTTCTCCCTTCAGGGCATCGGCGCATACTCGGTACAGGCCATCAAGGACAACGACCTGCCCATCGTGATGGGCGTGACCCTGGTCGCCGCGTTCTTCATCGTCTTCTGCAATCTGATCGTCGACCTGGTGTACGCCGCCATCGACCCCCGGGTGAGGTACTCGTGAGCAAGCTCGACAAAGCCGCGCTCGGTGAACCGGACACCGTCGCCCCGTCCGTGGACGACGACGTGTTCCTGTCCGTCCGCGATCTGCGCGTCCACTTCGACACGGACGACGGCCTGGTCAAGTCGGTGGACGGCGTCAGCTTCGACGTGCGCAAGGGCAAGACCCTGGGCATCGTGGGCGAGTCCGGCTCCGGCAAGTCCGTCACCTCCCTCGGAGTGATGGGCCTGCACCGCTCCGCGCGCGCTCACGTCTCGGGCGAGGTCTGGCTGGACGGCCAGGAGCTGATCGCGGCCGATCCCGACGACGTACGGCGGCTGCGCGGCCGGAAGATGGCCATGATCTTCCAGGACCCGCTGTCGGCGATGCACCCCTACTACTCGGTCGGACAGCAGATCGTCGAGGCGTACCGGGTCCACAACGACGTCAGCAAGAAGGCCGCCAAGCAGCGGGCGATCGAGATGCTCGACCGGGTCGGCATCCCCGAGCCCGCCAAGCGCGTCGACGGCTACCCGCACGAGTTCTCCGGCGGTATGCGCCAGCGCGCCATGATCGCCATGGCGCTGGTGAACAACCCCGAGCTGCTCATCGCCGACGAGCCGACCACCGCCCTGGACGTCACCGTGCAGGCGCAGATCCTGGACCTGATCCACGATCTGCAGAAGGAGTTCGGCTCCGCGGTCATCATGATCACCCACGACCTGGGCGTGGTCGCCGAGATGGCCGACGACCTGCTGGTCATGTACGGCGGCCGGTGCGTGGAGCGCGGTCCCGCCGAGGACGTGTTCTCCGAGCCCCGGCACCCCTACACCTGGGGCCTGCTCGGCTCGATGCCGCGCCTGGACCGCGAGGAGACCGACCGGCTCATCCCGATCAAGGGCGCGCCGCCCTCCCTCATCAACCTCCCGTCCGGCTGCGCCTTCCACCCGCGCTGCCCGTACGCGGACATCCCGAAGGACAACGTCACCCGCACGGTCCGCCCCGAGCTGACCGAGGTCGGCGGCTCGCACTGGGCCGCCTGCCACATGACGCAGGAGCAGCGGGAGCGTATCTGGACCGAAGAGATTGCGCCGAAGCTGTGAGCGACGACAAAGCGGTGAGCACACCGGAAACGAGCGGGAGCACCCTCACCCAGGACACCGCCGCCGACGGCGAGGTCCTGCTGAAGGTGACCGGCCTTCAGAAGCACTTCCCGATCCGCAAGGGCCTGCTCCAGCGGCAGACCGGCGCGGTGCGCGCCGTCGACGGCATCGACTTCGAGGTCCGCAAGGGCGAGACGCTCGGCGTCGTCGGTGAGTCGGGCTGCGGCAAGTCCACCATGGGCCGGCTGATCACGCGGCTGCTCGAACCGACCGGCGGCACGGTCGAGTTCGAGGGCAGGGACATCACGCACCTGAAGACCGGCGAACTGCGCCCGATGCGCCGCGACGTGCAGATGATCTTCCAGGACCCGTACTCCTCGCTGAACCCCCGGCACACGATCGGCACGATCGTCGGCGCCCCCTTCCGGCTCCAGGGCGTCGAGCCCGAGGGCGGCGTGAAGAAGGAGGTCCAGCGGCTGCTGTCGGTGGTCGGCCTCAACCCCGAGCACTACAACCGCTATCCGCACGAGTTCTCCGGCGGCCAGCGCCAGCGCATCGGCATCGCCCGCGCGCTTGCCCTCAACCCCAAGCTGGTGGTGGCGGACGAGCCGGTCTCCGCGCTGGACGTGTCGATCCAGGCGCAGGTGGTGAACCTGCTGGACGACCTCCAGGAGGAGCTCGGCCTGACGTACGTGATCATCGCGCACGACCTGTCGGTCGTCCGGCACGTCTCGGACCGGATCGCGGTGATGTACCTCGGCAAGATCGTCGAGCTGGCCGAGCGCGACCAGCTGTACAAGTCGCCGATGCACCCGTACTCCAAGGCCCTGCTGTCGGCCGTGCCGATACCGGACCCCAAGCGCCGGGGCGTCAAGAGCGAGCGCATCCTGCTCAAGGGCGACGTGCCCTCGCCGATCGCCCCGCCGAGCGGCTGCCGCTTCCACACCCGGTGCTGGAAGGCGACGGAGATCTGCAAGACCACGGAGCCGCCGCTGGTGGAGCTGCGCGCCGGGCAGCGCGTGGCCTGCCACCACCCGGAGAACTTCGAGGACCAGCAGCCGCAGGACACCAAGCTGCTCTCCTCGGCCAAGGAGGTCGCGGCCGGCAACGGCGGCGCCGCCCCCGTGGAGAAGTGACCCCACCCGAGCCCCCGCCCTCGCAGATCAGGGCGGGGGCTCACCCGTGGGTAAAAATGTTCGGGTGCTCCAGCAACTCTTCAGCCCGTCCGTCCAGCACACGCTCGACCTGATCGGCATCTTCGTCTTCGCGATCTCCGGCGCCCTGCTGGCCGTGCGCAAGAACTTCGACGTGTTCGGCATCGCCGTGCTCGCCGAGGTCACCGCGCTGGGCGGCGGGCTCTTCCGTGACCTGGTCATCGGGGCCGTACCGCCCGCCGCCTTCACGGACCTGGGGTACTTCCTGACCCCGCTGCTCGCCACCCTCCTCGTCTTCTTCCTGCACCCGCAGGTGGAGCGCATCCAGGTCGCCGTGAACGTCTTCGACGCGGCCGGCCTCGGGCTGTTCTGCGTCGCCGGCACCATCAAGGCGTACGAGTACGGGCTCGGCCTGACCGCCTCCGCCGGCCTGGGGCTGACCACCGCGGTGGGCGGCGGAGTGCTGCGGGACGTCCTCGCCAACGAGGTGCCCTCGCTGCTGCGCTGGGACCGCGACCTGTACGCGGTCCCGGCGATCGTCGGCGCCGCCCTGGTCGCGCTCTGCATCCGCTACGACGCCCTGAACCCGCTCACCAGCGGCCTCGCGGTGATCACCGCCTTCGTACTGCGGCTGCTCGCGATGCGGTTCCACTGGCGAGCTCCGCGGGCCTGGCACCGGCGGTCGACGGTGAGCGAGGAGGAGCAGCCCGTCCTGCCGTGACGTGGCCGAGGCCCGTCACCTCCGTCAGCCAGCGGAACGCCGGGACCACCTGCGGCCGCCACAGCGCCATGGTGTGACCGCCCGCGCTGCGCGGGATGTACACCACGTGCACGGTCGTCGGCGCCTTCGCGGCCTGCTCCAAGGCGACGGCCGCCTCGTAGCCGTCGTGCGGCTGGCCGGAGAGGTAGAGCGAGACGCGCGGCGGGACGGGCGCCCTGCGCAGCAGCCGATAAGGGTTGTTCTCGTCCCGGAGAGTGGGGTTCTGCGCGGCGAGCGAGGCCCGTTCGCCGATCGGGTCGTTGTAGCCGGACAGGCTGACGGCGGCCCCGTAGCGGTCGGGGTGGGCGACGGCGAGCTTGGCCGCGCAGTGCGCCCCGGCCGAGTAGCCGGCCACGGCCCAGCCCCGCGGGGCGGACTCGGCGCGGAAGTTGTCCATGACCATCATCGGCACGTCGACGCTCAGCCAGGTGTCGGCGTTGACCGTGCCCGGGATGTTGGCGCAGCCCGTGTCCACCCCGGCCAGCAGATTGGTGCGCGGCGCGACCAGGATGAACGGGGCGACCTGCCCGTCCCGCATCAGCGGCTCCAGCTGCTCGTGCGCGTGCAGCGAGCCGAACCAGGCCTTCGCCGAGCCGGGGTAGCCGGGCAGCAGCTCCACGACCGGGAACCTGTGGTGCCGGTAGGCGGGTTCGTCGTACTGCGGCGGGAGCCAGACGTAGACCTCGGCGTTCACGCCCGACACCCGGCCCTTGAGCTGGGTGACGCGCACCCCGCCGGCCGCGCCCATGCCGGGCCCGGTGGCCGGCCGGAACGTCTGGCGCACCTTCGGCAGCCGCTTCAGCGCGATGCCTCCGGTGCCGTCGGCGCCGAGGTCGGCCGCCTGCTGCACGTGGTCGCCGGTGCCGAGTAGATCGGCCCAGTTGTCGTACAGGTTGTTGGCGTTGTTGACCAGTGTGAAGACCAGCGCCACGGCGGTTCCCTGGGTGAACAGCAGCATCAGCGCGCGCGTCGCGGTGCGCAGGGCGCGGGGGCCGCGGACGCGCGACCACAGGACCAGCGGCAGCGCGAGCGCGACGACCGACAGCGCGATCAGCGTGTAGAGGAACGGAGTCCCGGTGAGGCTCATGTCTCGTCAGAGGGACGGTCGGCCTTCCGGGTTTACGGACGAGTGCGGACACTTACCGAGAAATTGCCCGGTCCTCACCTGAGCCCGAACCGACCAAAGCTACCGCTTAGTAGTTAGTTCTTGTACTGTTCAGCCATGCCAGAGTCAGCCTCCGCCCAGGCCGTCCGGGCCACGATCGGCGACAGCGAGTTCGACCGCGACACCGCGCTCACCCGACGCGCGCCCGGCGTCTACGACATCGACCTCTCCGCCGGCTGGACGATCATCAGCGCCGTCAACGGCGGCTATCTGCTGGCCGTCCTCGGCCGCGCGCTCGCGGACACCCTGCCGCACGCCGACCCCTTCACCGTCTCGGCGCACTACCTGACCGCGTCCCAGCCCGGCCCGGCGGTCGTCCGCACGGACGTCGTCCGCACCGGCCGCACCCTGTCGACCGGCCAGGCCTCCCTCTTCCAGTACGACGACGCGGGCCGCGAGGTGGAACGCATCCGCGTCCTCGCCTCCTACGGCGACCTGGACGCCCTGCCCGACGACGTCCGCACGACGGCCACTCCGCCCGCGATCCCGCCGCTGGAGCACTGCTTCGGCCCCGAGGACGGACCCGCCCCCGTCGACGGCAGCTCGGCCATCACCGACCGGCTGATGCTCAAGCTGGACCCGTCGACCCTGGGCTGGGCCCTCGGCAAGCCCTCCGGCAAGGGCGAGATGCGGGCCTGGTTCGGGCTCGCGGACGGCCGGGACCACGACCCGCTCTCCCTGCTGCTGGCGGTGGACGCCCTGCCGCCCACCGCCTTCGAACTCGGGCTGAAGGGCTGGGTGCCCACCGTCGAGCTGACCGTGCACGTCCGCTGCCGCCCGGCGCCGGGCCCGCTGCGCGTGTCGATCACCACGCGCAACCTCGCCGGCGGCTTCCTCGAGGAGGACGCCGAGGTGTGGGACAGCGCCGACCGGCTGGTGGCGCAGTCCCGTCAGCTCGCGCGGGTCAGGCTCGGCTGAGCGGCTCGCGTCCCAGCCAGGCCGCCAGCCTGCCGTAGACATCGGCGCCCTCGGGGGCCGGCCGGGCCGTGGCGAACGGCGTGTTCTCGTCGCGCTGTTCGTCCGGCAGCATGCGCTGGGCGACCGTCAGCGCGAACTCGGCGAGCTCCGGGTCGAGTCCGCGCGGATGCCCCAGGGCCTCCGACAGGTCCCAGGTGTGGGTCACCGTCTCCAGGACGTAGGCCGACAGGGCGGCCCGGCCGGGCATCTCGCCGAACGGCAGGCGCAGCACCGCGTCCAGCAGGCCGTCGTCGCCCGCCCAGGCCTTCACGGCCCGGGTCCTGGCCTCGTCGTACGCGGCCGTCCAGCCGTCGTCCGGCACGTCCTCGGCGAAGGGCCGTACGGCGCTCGCGTCACCGCCCTCGGCGACGACGGCCACCCGGTGGGTCGCGCCGGTGAGATGGCTCAGCAGGGTGCGCACGTCGAACTCGGTACACGGCGTGGGGCCGTCCAGCTGCTCCGCACGGACGGACGCGACGAGCTCGGCGGCCTGCTCCGCGGCGCGGCCGAACAGCGGGCGGGGATCGTTGGTCATGAAACTCCTCCTGAGTGCGTGGACAGGAGGAGCATGGCCGGAAAACCTGACAGCCGCCGTCAACATTTGCCCGGGCCTTCGCCCGCCGCGATGCTGACGCCGTGAAGTCCGACCGCCTGCTGTCGATCCTGCTGCTCCTCCAGACCCGCGGCCGGGTCCCCGCACGCGAACTCGCCGAGCGGCTGGAGGTGTCGGTCCGCACCGTCTACCGCGACGTCGAGTCCCTGTCGGCCGCAGGCGTCCCGGTCTACGCCGAACGCGGCCGGCACGGCGGCATCCAACTGCTCGCCGGGTTCCGTACGGACGTCACGGGTCTGACCGCCGACGAGTCCCGCGCGCTGTTCGTCCTGGCCGCGCAGGGCGCGCACGCCGCGCTCGGCCTGGACGCGGCGTTCGGCTCGGCCCTGCGCAAGGTGATGGCCGCGCTGCCGGCCCCGCACCGCCCGGCCGCCGAGACGGCGTCCCGCCGCATCCTCGTCGACGCCACCCGCTGGCGCGGCGGTCCGCAGCGGGCCGTCGACCTGGACGTGCTGCGCGACGCCGTGTTCGCCGACCACAGGCTGCGGCTGCGCTACCGGCACAGCGGAGAGCGCCAGGCGCGGACGTACACCGTCGACCCGTACGGCCTCGTCGCCAAGGCCGGCGTCTGGTACCTGGTCGCCGACCGGCGGGGCGAACCCCGGCTCTTCCGGGCCGACCGGGTGCGCTCCGCCCGGCTCCTCGACGAGCCCGTACGGCGGCGCCCGGGCGTCGAACTCGCCGACGCCTGGGAGGGCCTGCGCCGCCAGGTCGAGGAGCGGCCCGGCGGGCTGGACGTCACCCTCCGGGTGCGGCGCGACCGGCTCGACATGTTCCTGCGGCTGACGGACTTCCTCCCGTCGGAAATCCTCGACGACGACGGCGGGAGCGAGTGGGCGACCGTGCGGCTGACGTACGGGATCCTGCCCGAGACCCGCCACCTGCTCGTCTTCGCCGACCAGGTGGAGGTCCTCTCGCCCCCTCAGGTGCGCGAGGAACTGGCCCGGGCGGCCGCCTCCGTCACGGAGCTGTACCGGCGCTCGGGCGAGGTCCCCGGGTGAAACGCCTGGTCGGCGAGATGTCTTGAGGTGCGGTCAGTCAAGCCAGTGAAGGCGGCCCAGGCCGATCAGGCGCATCTGCCGCGTCGCCACCTGCGTGACGTGCCGGGTCCGCTCCTCGCGTTCCTGCTCCGGGCCCTCCAGCGCTTCCAGGAAGAGCGATGCCGTGATCAGCATCTGGTCGACGTAGAGGTGCGCGAGCATCAGCAGGTCGTCCTCGGTCCAGCCCGCGGACACCGGGTCCTTGGCCAGCTCGTCCTTGACCTCCTGGGCGAACCGGGCCAGTTGGTCCCGTATGGCCGCCCGGACCGGCTGGACTCCGCCATGTCGTTCACGGGCGATGAACCGGACATGTGCGGGGTACCCGTCGACGTGACGGGCGATCAGCTCGATGGTGCGCGCGATGCGTTCCTCGCTGTCGCCCGTCGTGGACACCGTCGTCCGGATCATCGGGTGCAGGCTGCCCAGCGCCTCCTCGACCAGGGCCACGCCCAGATCCGCCGTGGAGCGGAAGTGGCGGTAGAAGGCGGTCGGGGCGACACCGACGGCGCGGGTGACCTCGCGCAGCCCCAGGCTGCTCAGACTCTGCTCCTCCAGCAGCCCGAGGGCCGCGTCCAGGAGCGCCTGCCGGGTCTTCTGCTTCTGGGCCTGCCGGATGCCGAGGGTGTGACTCATACCATGTAGTTAACAACTGTTCTCTGTAATTGGAAAGTCATGGGACGGGCTAGACTGGGAAGTCAGTGAACAACTGTAACCACAACCGTTCACCGAATCTCTGGGGGTTGTTTCCCGTGTTGTTCATCGTCGCCGCACTCCTGCTGCTGGGCTTCGTCCTGGGCACCGTGGCCCACGCGCCGCTCACCTTCTCCGTGGCCACGGGCGTCGTCATCGCCGTCTGGCTCGGCATCTTCGCGCTCCGCGAGCGCCACGGCCGCCGGCGCCACACCCAGGCCCACTGACGCCGTACGCGCTCACCGACCGCCCACCACCGACCCGACACCGGGAGTCGATCACCATGCAGCTCACCGCTCCGGCCACGCGCCGCACCGGTATCCGCGACACCGACGGCATGGCCGTCGCGTCCTTCATCCTGGGCCTGCTCGGCCTCCTCGTCCTGAACGTCTTCCTCGGCCCGATCGCCATCGTGCTGGCGAGCGTCGCCCTGTGGCGCGGCACCCAGCGCCGTGGCCGCGCGTTTCTCGGTCTCGGCCTCGGCGTCGCCGACCTGCTGGTCCTGGCCGCGTTCGTGCAGGCCGACAGCACGATCTCGTGGAGCTTCTGAGCCGCCGTCGGACAGGCCTGCGCCGACGACCGGCGGCCGGCCCGGGGACGACGGGCCGCAGCCACGCGGGAAAGCGGTTCACTTCCCTTCAGGTCCGCCTTCAGGTTCGGCCAACCTTGATCTGAGGACGGCCGCGGGGGAGCCGTAGAATCGGGCTCACCATGGCTTACCTCGACCACGCCGCGACCACCCCGATGCTCCCGGAGGCGGCAGAGGCGCTCACCGCCCACCTGGGTGCCACCGGCAACGCGTCCTCCCTCCACGCATCCGGCCGGCAGGCCCGCCGCACCGTCGAGGAGGCCCGCGAGACCCTCGCCGAAGCCCTCGGCGCCCGCCCCAGCGAGGTCGTCTTCACCTCGGGCGGCACGGAGGCCGACAACCTCGCCGTCAAGGGCCTTTACTGGTCCCGGCGTGACGCCGACCCGGCCCGCACCCGCGTCCTCGCCAGCCCCGTCGAGCACCACGCCGTCCTCGACGCCGTGCACTGGCTCGGCGAACACGAGGGCGCCACCATCGAGTACCTGCCGGTCGACACCCACGGCCGCGTCCACCCGGACGCCCTGCGCGAGGCGATCGCCCGCGACCCCGGCGACGTGGCCCTCGCCACCGTCATGTGGGCGAACAACGAGATCGGGACGATCCTGCCGATCCGCGAACTCGCCGACGTGGCCGCCGAGTACGGTGTCCCGCTGCACTCCGACGCCGTCCAGGCCTTCGGCCAGACCCCCGTCGACTTCGCCGCCTCAGGCCTCGCCGCGATGACGGTGTCCGGCCACAAGATCGGCGGCCCGTACGGCATCGGCGCGCTCATCCTCGGGCGCGAGCACACCCCCGTACCCGTCCTGCACGGCGGCGGCCAGGAACGCCACGTCCGCTCCGGCACCCTCGACGTGCCCGCCATCGCCTCCTTCGCGGTCGCCGGGCGGCTGGCCGCCGAGCAGCGCGAGTGGTTCGCCCATGAGATCGGCGCCCTGCGCGACGCCCTCGTCGCCGCCGTCCGCGAGGCCGTGCCGGACGCGATCCTCGGCGGCGACCCCGACCCGGAGGGACGCCTGCCGGCCAACGCGCACTTCACGTTCCCCGGCTGCGAGGGTGACTCCCTGCTGCTCCTGCTCGACGCCCAGGGCATCGAGTGCTCCACCGGCTCCGCCTGCACCGCCGGCGTCGCCCAGCCCAGCCACGTCCTCCTCGCCACCGGCACCGACCCGGACCTGGCCCGCGGCACCCTCCGCTTCTCCCTGGGCCACACCTCCACGGAGGCCGACATCGAGGCCCTGGCGAAGGCCATCGGCCCGGCGGTGGAACGGGCCAGGGCGGCGGGGCTGACGTAGTCGCCTCCGCCCCGGCCGACCGGTCAGGCTCGTGCCGTACGCGCCTCGCGCACCAGCCGCATGTACTTGTCCCAGTCCCAGTGCGGGCCCGGGTCCGTGTGGTCGGTGCCCGGGACCTCCACGTGGCCGATGATGTGCTCGCGGTCGACGGGTATGTCGTACCGCGCGCAGATCCGGGCCGTGAGCCGGGCCGAGGCCTCGTACATCTCGTCCGTGAAGTCCTGCGGGCGGTCCACGAAACCCGCGTGCTCGATGCCGACACTGCGCTCGTTGTAGGAGCGGTTGCCCGCGTGGTACGCCACGTCCAGCTCGCGGATCATCTGGGCGATGTGCCCGTCCTTGCGGACGATGTAGTGCGAGGCCGCCTTGTGCCCCGGGTCCTGGAAGGCCCTCACCGCGCTGTCGAAGCTGCCCTGCGTGACATGGACGACCACCATGTCTATGCCGTAGTCGTCCGGCCGGTCCGCGCGGCGCCAGTTCGCGTCCGACGCGGCCACCCAGCGCGCGCCCGCGTAGTCGACCTCGCCTTCCTTGCGCGGCTTCTCGACGCCGGGCACGCGCCACCACAGCCGGCCCAGCTCGTCACGGGCCAGCACCGCGGAACCCGCGGCGGCCGCCATCCCGCCGACGATCAGGGCCCGCCGCCCGATGCGCCGGTCCGTGTCCTCGGATGCTCTTCTCGCCCCCATGTGATCGCCAACGGATACCCGGCGGCCTTGGTTCCCGCGCCCCCTTACCCTGGAAGGGTTATGACTCACACCCCGCAGCGCTCCCGTCCCCTCCGCGTCCTGGCCGCCATGTCCGGCGGAGTCGACTCCGCCGTCGCCGCCGCCCGCGCGGCCGAGGCGGGCCACGACGTGACCGGCGTCCACCTCGCGCTCTCCGCCAACCCCCAATCCTTCCGGACGGGCGCGCGGGGCTGCTGCACCATCGAGGACTCGCGCGACGCCCGCCGCGCCGCGGACGTCATCGGCATCCCCTTCTACGTGTGGGACCTCGCCGACCGCTTCCGCGAGGACGTCGTCGAGGACTTCGTCGCCGAGTACGAGGCCGGCCGCACCCCCAACCCCTGCCTGCGCTGCAACGAGAAGATCAAGTTCGCGGCGCTGCTGGACAAGGCGCTGGCGCTGGGCTTCGACGCGGTCTGCACGGGCCACTACGCCAAGGTGATCGAGCACGAGGACGGCACCCGCGAGCTGCACCGCGCCTCCGACATGGCCAAGGACCAGTCGTACGTGCTCGGCGTCCTGGACGACAAGCAGCTCGCCCACGCGATGTTCCCGCTCGGCGACACGCTGACCACCAAGGACGAGATCCGCGCCGAGGCCGAGCGCAGGGGCCTGGCGGTGGCCAAGAAGCCCGACTCGCACGACATCTGCTTCATCGCCGACGGCGACACCCAGGGCTTCCTCGCGAACCGGCTCGGCCGCTCCGAGGGCGACATCGTCGACGAGTCCGGCAACCGGCTCGGCACGCACGAGGGCGCCTACGGCTTCACCATCGGCCAGCGCAAGGGCCTGCGCATCGGCACCCCGGCGCCCGACGGCAAGCCGCGCTACGTCCTCGACATCTCCCCGGTCACCAACACGGTCACGGTCGGCCCGGCCGACGCGCTGGACGTCAGCGCCCTGACCGCGATCAAGCCGCGCTGGTGCGGCGTCGCCCCCACCGGCCCGGGCACCTACACGGCCCAGCTCCGCGCCCACGGCGGCGAGACCGAGGTCACCGCCGAGCTGGTCGACGGCCGGCTGGAGGTGTCCTTCGCGGAGCCGGTCCGCGGGGTCGCCCCCGGCCAGGCGATCGTCCTGTACGACGGCACGCGCGTGGTGGGCTCGGCGACGATCGCCTCGACCAGGCGGGCCCCGGCGGGCGTGGCCTGACCCCGCGGGCGTCCGGGGGCAGGCCGTCTCCACGCGCGCGTGCCCCCGTCCCTCCCAGCCCGGCATGCTCAGCCCGGTGTGCTCAGCCCGGTGTGCTCAACCCGGTGTGCTCAGCCCCGGGTGAAGAACTCCGCCAACACGGGCGCCAGCACATTCGGCTCCACCATGTGCGTCTGCCCCTGGAGCGTCCGGTACGACCCGTCGGGGACGGAGTCCGCGATCGCCCGGGCCGCCTCGCGGAGCCAGCCGGGGCTCGCGTCGCCCGCGACCGCCAGGACGGGCACGCCGATCGAGGCCAGCCGGTCCCGGGGGACCCGCCCGTCGCGCATGACGGCGTCGTCGTAGGCGAGGCTCGGGGCGATCGACTCCATGGCGGCCCACATGGGGGACTGGCGGGCGCCCTGGATCACGCCCTCGCCGAGGCCGGTCAGCCGCAGGAACAGCTCCACCGCGTCCCCGCGCCGCCCCTCACCGAGTGCCTCCGTCAGCCGCCGGGTGTACTCAGCGCGCTCCTCGGCACCCTCCTCCGACATCGCGAACGGCGTCTCGTACACCGCCACCCGCCGCACCGGCAGACCGCTCGCCGCCGCCTCCAGGGCCAGCGCCCCGCCCGACGAGATGCCGTACAGGAACGCCTCGCCGCCCACCGCCTCGATCACCGCCGCCAGGTCCTCGACCTCGCGCTCCACGGCGTACGGCGCCGTGTCCCCGCTGGCACCGCGGCCCCGGCGGTCGTAGACGACGGCCTGGAAACGCTCGGACAGCGACACGGCGAGCGGCGCCAGGGTGCCGCCCGTCGACATCGCACCGCTCACCAGGACGACCGAGGGGCCCCGGCCGGTGCTCTCGTACGCGATGCGGGTGCCGTCACGCGAAAGGATCCTCTTGTCCATGTCAGTGCAGACTGCCGCACGGCGCGGTGTTCATGGGTGAGGCGGGCCGTGCGTCAGCCGATCACAACACTTCGACTTCGTAGAAGCACAGGTGGTCCTTGATCTCCGCGACGTCCGGCTTCGGGTCCGGATACGCCCAGACGAGGTCCGCGGCGTCCGGCAGCGACCAGTAGGACGCGGTGCCCTTGAACGGGCAGTACGTGCGCGTGCCGGACGGGGTCAGCAGATCGAGGCGGACGTCCTCGGCCGGGATGTAGTAGCGGTCGGGACAGCCCGTCTCGCGCAGGACCAGGGGCCGGTCGCTCTCGGCCAGGACCTGTCCGGCGTGCGCCACGCGCACGGGCCGGTCACTCTTCTCGACGGTGATGCGATGTCCGGTGGTCACGATCGCCCTCCTTGGGTAGCCGACTCCCCGGATACAGCGCACGCTGTAGCGGAGTTCTTCCCTCGCCGCAGGAGGCCACCCATGCGAGCCACGGAACGGGCCCGAAACCGCAGCGCCCTGGTCCACCAGATCCGGTACGCCCTGCGCCACCCGGAGCGCGTGCCCGCGCACGCCCGGCGCGCGGTGCGCGACGCCTGGCTGCGGCTGCGCTACCGCGACCACATCGCGTACTACCGCGCGGTGATGGCCTCCGACGCGGCGCGCAGCGCGGAGGCGGCGGTGGGGCACAACCCCTCGCGCGAGGCGTGGACGCGGATCGGGCGCATGCAGTTCGACTACCTCGTGGGACACGGCCTCCAGCCGCACCACCGCATGCTGGAGATCGGCTGCGGCAACCTGCGCGCCGGGCGGCTGTTCATCGACCACCTCGACGCCGGGCACTACTACGGCATCGACATCTCGCCGCACATCCTGCTCGCCGCCCAGGACACCCTCGTGGCCGAGGGCCTCCAGTCCAAACTGCCCTACCTGGCGCTCGCCGACGACCTCACCTTCGCCTTCCTGCCCGACGCGCACTTCGACGTCGTGCACGCGCACAGCGTCTTCTCGCACTCGCCCCTGCACGTCATCGAGGAGTGCTTCGCCCACGTCGGCCGGATCCTCGCGCCCGGCGGTTTCTTCGACTTCACCTTCGACCGCACCGAGGGCGAGGAGCACCAGGTGCTGCACGAGGACTTCTACTACCGGACGGCCACGCTGACCGCACTCGCCGCCAAGCACGGCCTGGACGCCCGGTTCATGGACGACTGGGAACAACTCCCGCACCGGCAGTCCAAAATGCGGATCACCGCGGCGGCGGACCGGGCCCGTACGGTGGGCTCATGAACATCTGTGTCTTCCTCTCCGCCGCCGACCTCGACGAGCGCTACACCACTCCCGCGCGGGAGTTCGCCAAGCTGCTGGGCAAGGGCGGCCACACCCTCGTGTGGGGCGGCTCCGACGTCGGCCTGATGAAGGTGGTCGCCGACGGCGTGCAGGAGGCGGGCGGCCGGCTCGTCGGGGTCTCCGTGCAGTTCCTCTCGGCCAAGGCCCGCCCCGGCGTCGACGAGATGGTCGTCGCCCGCGACCTCGCCGAGCGCAAGAAGCTGCTCCTGGAGAAGGCCGACGCCGTGGTGATCATGGTCGGCGGCACCGGCACGCTGGACGAGGCGACGGAGATCCTGGAACTGAAGAAGCACGGCCACACGGACAAGCCCGTGGTCCTGCTCAACACCGCGGGCTTCTACGACGGCCTGAAGGAGCAGTTCCGCCGCATGGAGGACGAGGGCTTCCTGCCCCGCCCGCTCACCGACCTGGTGTTCTTCGCGGAGGAGCCGGTGGGCGCGCTGGCGTACCTGGAGGAGAGCCGTGGCGTGGCGTGATCCCGGGCCGGCGCCCTGCGTGGGCCCCGTCTGATGCGAGCATGGCGGGCATGGCTACTCATGTGATCACCGGAGCCGGTTCCGGCATCGGCGCGGCCGTGGCCCGCCGTCTGCACGCGCGCGGGGACGACCTCGTGCTGCACGCGCGCGACGCGGGCCGCGCGAAGGAGCTGGCGGCCGAGTTCCCCGGGGCGAGGACCCTGGTCGGCGACCTCGCCGACCCCGACAGGCTCTCCTGGGCCTTCTCGCACCAGTCGCTGCCGGACCGCGTCGACTCGCTGCTGCACATCGCCGGGGTCGTCGACCTCGGCCCGGTCGGCGAGCTCACCCCGAAGACCTGGCGCCACCAGCTCAATGTCAACCTCGTCGCCCCGGCCGAGCTGACCCGCCACTTCCTGCCCCAGCTGCGCGCCGCGCGGGGCCATGTGGTCTTCGTCAACTCCGGCGCCGGCCTGAACGCCCACGCCGGCTGGTCCGCGTACGCCGCCTCCAAGCACGGCCTGAAGGCCCTCGCCGACTCCCTCCGCCACGAGGAGCACGGCCATGGCGTCCGCGTCACCTCCGTCTACCCCGGCCGCACGGCCGGCCCCATGCAGGCCAAGGTCCACCAGCAGGAGGGCAAGGAGTACGACGCGTCGAAGTGGATCGACCCCGAGTCGGTCGCCACGACGATCCTGATGGCCCTGGATCTGCCGGGGGACGCCGAGGTCAACGACCTGACGGTGCGACCCGGGGCGTGACCGGCCGGGCCCCTGCGTAGGCTGCTGCGGTGAGCGAAAACAGCCAGTTCAGGTTCGGTGGCGCCACGGGTGTCGGCTCCCTGCCGGGGGGCGACGCCCGGGAGGCCGTCAAAACGGCCACCGGAACCTTCGAGGACTTCCCCTTCCTGCCCGAACTGCCCGCCCGCGGACCCGGCGCCGACATGATCGGGCGGACCGCCGGCCTGCTCGTCGAGCTGTACGCGCGCGTGGAGCCCAGCGGCTGGCGGCTCGGCGACCGCCCGGGGCGGGACACCAAGCGGGCCCGCTCCTGGCTCGGCCAGGACCTCGACGCGCTGGAGGAGTTCACGCAGGGGTACGCGGGGCCGCTGAAGGTGCAGGCCGTGGGCCCCTGGACGCTCGCCGCCCACCTGGAGATGCGCAACGGCGAGGCCGCCCTCTCCGACCCCGGCGCCTGCCGCGACCTCGCCGCCTCCCTCGCCGAAGGACTCCGTCAGCACCTCGCCGAGGTGCGGCGGCGGGTCCCCGGCGCACAGCTCGTCCTCCAGCTCGACGAGCCGTCCCTCACCGCCGTCCTGCGCGGCCAGGTGAAGACGGCCAGCGGCTACCGCACGCACCGGGCCCCTGACCGCCAGGTCGTCGAGGCCACCCTCCGCGATCTCGTCGCGGTGCACGGGGGTGGCCCGGTCGTCGTCCACTCCTGCGCCCCCGACGTCCCGTTCGCGCTGCTGCGCCGGGCGGGCGCGGCGGCCGTCTCCTTCGACTTCTCCCTGCTCACCGAGCGTGACGACGACGTGATCGGGGAAGCGGTGGAGGGCGGTACCCGGCTCTTCGCCGGTGTCGTCCCGTCCGCGGAGGGCCCATTGTCAGACCCTGCCGGTAGCGTCATGGGTGTCAGGACGCTGTGGCGCAGGCTGGGGCTGTCACCGGGGCTTCTCGCGGAGGCGGTCACGCTCACGCCGGCGTGCGGACTCGCGGGGGTCTCCCCGGGGTACGCGCGCACGGCTCTCGCGCACTGCGCCCGGGCGGCGAGATCCCTCGCGGACAACCCAGAGTAACGGGAGGACGACACGGTGGCCGGCGACAAGCAAGCGGAGACGACGACGGTGCCCGCCGAGGCACGGGAGAAGCACGCGCGCCTCGCGGAGCAGATCGAAGAGCACCGCTTCCGCTACTACGTGAAGGACGCTCCCGTCGTCAGCGACGCGGAGTTCGACCAGCTGCTGCGTTCCCTGGAGACGCTGGAGGAGGAGTTCCCGGAGCTGCGCACCCCGGACTCGCCGACCCAGAAGGTCGCCGGTTCCTACGAGACGGAGTTCACGGCGGTCGAGCACCGCCAGCGCATGCTCTCCCTCGACAACACCTTCAACGACGAGGAGCTCGCCGCCTGGTCGGAGCGCATCGCCCGGGAACTGGGCGAGCAGGACTACCACTTCCTGTGCGAGCTGAAGGTCGACGGCCTCGCCGTGAACCTCACCTACGAGCACGGCCGTCTCACCCGCGCCGCGACCCGCGGCGACGGCCGCACCGGCGAGGACATCACGCCGAACGTCCGGACGATCGCGGAGATCCCCGAGCGCCTCAAGGGCGACTCCGTCCCCGACCTCGTGGAGATCCGCGGCGAGGTCTACTTCCCGATGGAGAAGTTCCAGGAGCTCAACGCCCGTCTGGTCGAGGCCGGTGACAAGCCCTTCGCCAACCCGCGCAACGCGGCGGCCGGTTCCCTGCGCCAGAAGGACCCGCGCGTCACGGCCACCCGCCCGCTGCACATGGTCGTCCACGGCATCGGCGCCCTGGAGGGCTTCACCGGCCTGACCCGCCTCTCCCAGGCCTACGACCTGCTCAAGACCTGGGGCCTGCCCACCTCCCGGCACAACAAGGTCGTCGACGGCCTCGACGGCGTACGGGAGTTCATCGCGTACTTCGGCGAGAACCGCCACTCCGTGGAGCACGAGATCGACGGCGTGGTCGTCAAGCTCGACGAGATCCCCCTCCAGGGCCGCCTCGGGTCCACCTCGCGCGCCCCGCGCTGGGCGATCGCCTACAAGTACGCGCCGGAGGAGGTCAACACCAAGCTCCTCAACATCCGTGTGGGCGTGGGCCGCACGGGCCGGGTCACGCCGTACGCCCAGGTCGAGCCGGTCACGGTCGCGGGCTCCGAGGTCGAGTTCGCCACACTGCACAACCAGGACGTGGTCAAGGCCAAGGGTGTCCTCATCGGGGACACGGTGGTGCTGCGCAAGGCCGGTGACGTCATCCCGGAGATCCTCGGCCCGGTCGCCGACCTGCGCGACGGCAGCGAGCGCGAGTTCGTGATGCCGGCCGAGTGCCCCGAGTGCGGGACGGCCCTCAGGCCGATGAAGGAGGGCGACGTCGACCTGCGCTGCCCGAACGCCCGCACCTGCCCGGCCCAGTTGCGCGAGCGCCTGTTCTACCTCGCGGGCCGCAAGGCGCTGGACATCGAGCACTTCGGCTACGTCGCCGCCGCCGCGCTCACCAAGCCGCTGGAGCCCGAGGACCCGCCGCTGGCGGACGAGGGCGACCTGTTCGACCTCACCGTCGAACAGCTGCTGCCCATCAAGGCGTACGTCCTCGACCCGGACAGCGGTCTGCCCAAGCGCGACCCGAAGACCGGCGAGGAGAAGGTCGCCACGATCTTCGCCAACCAGGAGGGCCAGCCCCGCAAGAACGCGCTCGCCATGCTGGAGAACATCGCGGGGGCCAAGCAGCGTCCTCTCGCCCGCATCCTCACCGGTCTGTCGATCCGTCACGTCGGACCGGTCGCGGCCGAGGCGCTGGCCCGCGAGTTCCGCTCGATCGAGCGCATCGACCAGGCCACGGAAGAGGAACTGAAGAACACCGACGGGGTCGGCCCGATCGTCGCCACCGCCGTCAAGGAGTGGTTCGCCGAGGACTGGCACCGCGAGATCATCCGAAAGTGGAAGGCCGCCGGCGTCCGCATGGAGGAGGAGAGCACCGGCGAGGACGAGGGGCCGCGCCCGCTCGAAGGGCTCACGGTCGTCGTCACGGGCACGCTCGAACACTTCACACGGGACGGCGCCAAGGAGGCGTTGCAGAGCCGCGGAGCGAAGGTGACCGGCTCGGTTTCGAAGAAGACCTCATTCGTCGTTGTGGGTGACAGCCCGGGATCGAAATACGACAAGGCGATGCAGCTGAAGGTCCCCGTCCTGAACGAGGACGGATTCCAGGTCCTGCTGGACCAAGGACCGGACGCGGCGGCCGAAGTCGCTCTTTCGGCCGAGGAGTAGCGGTTGAAGGCCACCCGTTCGGCGCATACCAGATGCATACGGGTGGCCGGGGCGCATTCGGGCAACCGTCGGCGACCGCTGCCCGTGGAAGCCTTCTGCGGCCTACTGTTGAGATGTGCGCCTGCCGTGCCCAGCTGCGGTCGGGGCATCTTCGTGTTCGCGGAGCACGGGGAAGGGTTTTCCAACGCGGGCCGCCCAAGGATTGTCGGGCACCGGGCCGCGGGGCGTGGGCACCGCCGGCTGTGAGAGGGACGGGAATGGAACCGACCGAGAGCGCCGTGCCGGGCTCACGGCTGCGCCTGCGCCGCATGGCGGTCGTATGGCGTGCAGTCCGTGGGACGGGCCGGGCGGCGGGGCGTCCGGGCACGGAAGTGCGCGCCGTCGGACAGTACACCCGGGACGGGCGCACCTCCGGGGGGCGCGCCACGGCGGACGGCCGCGGCGCCGCACAGCAGGGCACCGAGCACACATCCGGCCTGACCGGCGCGGACGCGGACCCCGAACGGCACCTGTCCTGGCCCGCGCTGCCCGCGGCGGTCGTCGCGGCGGCCGGGTTCGTCCTGGGCGCCGGCTTCTACCGCGCCTTCACCGGCGGTCACGCGCTCTTCCCATCCGGCACGGCCGGCTGGGCGCTGGCCGTGCTGACCGGCATCATCGTCGGCCACCTCGTCATGCTGGGCCGCTCCCGCTGGTGGGGCGGCACCGGCTCGGGCGCCGCCCTCACGCTGGCCGTGCTGCTGCTGTACGGCTGGCTGCCGGCCGGCATGGTCAGCCTCACGGTCGTCGTGCTGGTCGGCATAGCCCGCCGCAACCGCTGGCGCCAGGGCATCCTGCACGGGGCGGTCGACCTCCTCGGCATCGGCGCCGGCGCCCTGGTGCTGGGCGTCTTCGGATCCGTACCGTCCGTCGAGTCCCCCTCGGATCCGGACAGCTGGACGCTCTACACCGCACCCGAGGTGGTCCTCGTGGCCGTCGCCTACCTGGCGGTCACCCGCGTCCTGCTGTGGTACCTGCACGCCCCGCGCCCCGGCCTGCCCACCGTCGCCCGCACCGCCCTGGTCAGACAGGGCCTCGTCGCGGTCGCGCTGCTGGGCATCGCGCCGCTGGTCTGCGTGGTGGCCATGGCCAAGCCGATCCTGCTGCCGCTGTTCTCCATCCCCCTCATCGCCCTGGACTCCACGCTCTGGATAGCCCGGGCCCGGGCCGAGGAGCAGCTGCGCGACCCGCTGACCGGGCTGCCCAACCGCCAGTGGCTGCTGGAGCGCATCTGGACAGCGCTGGACGACGCCGAGCGGATCGACGCGCGCGCCGCCCTGATGCTGATCGACCTCGACCGTTTCCGGTCCGTCAACGACACGCTCGGTCATCTCGCCGGTGACCGGCTGCTCCTCCAGATCGCCGACCGGCTGCGGGCGGCGCTGCCGCGCGGGGCGGAGGCCGCGCGGCTCGGCGGGGACGAGTTCGCCGTCTTACTGCCGGTCGCCGACTCCACGACGTCCGCGACCCGGGTCGCCCGCAACCTGGTCGCCGCGCTCAGCTCCCCGCTCGACCTCGACGGCCTCACCCTCGTCCTGGAGGCCAGCGCCGGGGTCGCCGTCTTCCCCGACCACGCCCTGGACGCCGAGGGCCTGCTGCGGCGGGCGGACGTGGCGATGTACCAGGCGAAGCGGGACCGCACGGGCGTGGAGGTCTACGAGTCCAAGCGCGACTCGAACACCCCGGACCGGCTCGGTCTGCTGGGAGATCTCCGCAGGGCGCTGGACGCCCACGAGGTCGAGCTGCACTACCAGCCCAAGGTCCGCTTCGACGGACAGGTCGCGGGCCTGGAGGCCCTGGTCCGCTGGGTGCACCCCGAGCGGGGCAAGGTGCCGCCGGACGAGTTCATAGCGATCGCCGAGTCGTCGGGACTGATGCCCCACCTCACCGAGTACGTCCTGGAGACCGCGCTCGGCCAGGTCGCGCGGTGGCGCGCCCAGGGACTGTTCGTCCCGGTCGCGGTCAACGTCTCCCCGCGTGACGTGCACACCCCCGGTTTCGCCGGCTCGGTCGCCGCGCGGCTGGCCCGGCACGGCGTCCCCGCGGGAGCGCTCCAACTGGAGATAACGGAACACGTCCTCCTGGAGGACCCGCAGCGCGCCGCCGACACCCTCAACGGACTGACCGGGCACGGCGTGAAGATGTCCCTGGACGACTTCGGCACGGGCTACTCGTCGCTGGTCCACCTGCGCAAGCTCCCGGTCAGCGAACTGAAGATCGACCGCTCCTTCGTCGCCCGGCTCGCCGTCGACAACGAGGACGCGGAGATCGTGCGCTGCACGGTCGACCTCGCGCACTCCCTCGGCCTGCTCGTCGTCGCCGAGGGCGTCGAGGACGACGAGACCTGGGAGCGCCTGCGCGACCTCGGCTGCGACGCCGTCCAGGGCTGGCTGGTCGCCGCCGCGATGCCCCCCGAGGAGACCACGGCCTGGCTCCGCGCCAGAGGCTCCCGCGGCTGGCAGCGCCCCCGGGCCGCCCTCCCGGCGGCGACGGCGGACGACTCGGGCCGCATCGCCTAGGGCCTGTTGCGAAAGGGACGTCGTCGCCGGGAGGGCGGCCGTGCCGGGCGCCGCGCGGCAGGCGGCACTTTCGCAACAGGCCCAAGGGGGTGTCCGCAAAGCCCCGCCTGCCCCGCGGCGTCCGGCACGCCCCCGCCGCAGGGCCCGCCTCCGGGCGGACGACGGGACTTCGCGGACACCCCCTCGGCCCCGGCCCGGACCGGTTCGGGGCCGGACCTGACCCCGCTGTGGCGGGCCGGGCCGCAGGGGGCCGGGCAAACCGTTTCACGGTCACGCCTGCCCGCCCCATAGGATTAGGGCCTGGCGCCACATTCCCGCCTGCCGTGCGACGCCTGGCACGCACGCTCGCCGCGTTGCCGAATCGTCCACGTGGCCCCGCCACGAGGACGCTCCGGCGCCCTGCGATCGCTCGCGCCTCAGGCCGCACGGCCCGCCCCCGGGGCGGACGACGGGAAAGTGACGCCAGGCCCGAGGCCCGAACCACACACACTCACCCCAGAGGATCGCTGCATGCCTGGCATCACGCGCGAGGAGGTCGCCCACCTCGCCCGGCTGGCGCGTCTGGAGCTGAAGCCCGAAGAGCTCGACCACTTCGCGGGACAGCTGGACGACATCATCGGCGCGGTGGCCCGCGTCAGCGAGGTCGCCGACCAAGACGTACCGCCGACCTCGCACCCGCTCCCGCTGACCAACGTCATGCGCCCGGACGAGGTCCGTCCCTCGCTCACCCCCGAGCAGGCGCTCTCCGGAGCCCCGGCCCAGGAGCAGCAGCGTTTCAAGGTGCCGCAGATCCTGGGGGAGGAGTAACCCGCCATGACGGACAGCCCCATCATCAAGCTCACGGCCGCCGAGACCGCCGCGAAGATCGCCTCCGGCGAGCTCACGGCCGTCGAGGTCACCGAGGCCCACCTCGCCCGGATCGAGGCCGTCGACGAGAAGGTGCACGCCTTCCTGCACGTCGACCGCGAGGGCGCGCTCGCCCAGGCCCGTGCCGTCGACGAGAAGCGTGCCAAGGGGGAGAAGCTCGGTCCGCTGGCCGGCGTTCCCCTCGCGCTCAAGGACATCTTCACCACCGAGGGGATCCCGACCACCGTCGGTTCCAAGATCCTCGAAGGCTGGATCCCGCCGTACGACGCGACCGTCACCCAGCGGCTCAAGGCCGCCGACGTGGTCATCCTCGGCAAGACCAACATGGACGAGTTCGCCATGGGGTCCTCCACCGAGAACAGCGCCTACGGGCCGACCGGCAACCCCTGGGACCTGACCAAGATCCCCGGCGGCTCCGGCGGCGGTTCGTCCGCCGCGCTCGCCTCCTTCCAGGCCCCGCTCGCCATCGGCACCGACACCGGCGGCTCCATCCGCCAGCCCGCCGCGGTCACCGGCACGGTCGGTGTGAAGCCGACGTACGGCGGGGTGTCGCGGTACGGCATGGTCGCCTTCTCCTCCTCCCTCGACCAGGGCGGCCCCTGCGCCCGCACGGTCCTGGACGCGGCCCTGCTGCACGAGGTGATCGCCGGCCACGACCCGCTGGACTCCACCTCGATCGACGCCCCGGTCCCGCCGGTCGTCGAGGCCGCCCGCAACGGCAGCGTGGAGGGCATGCGCGTCGGCGTCGTCAAGCAGTTCCGCGGCGAGGGCTACCAGGCCGGTGTCATCCAGCGGTTCGACGAGTCCGTCGCGCTGCTGAAGGAACTGGGCGCCGAGATCGTCGAGCTGGACTGCCCGTCCTTCGACCTGGCGCTGTCGGCGTACTACCTGATCGCGCCGTCGGAGTGCTCCTCCAACCTCGCCCGCTTCGACGGCCTGCGCTACGGCCTGCGCACCGGCGACGACGGCACGCACTCCGCCGAGGAGGTCACCTCCCTGACCCGCGAGGCCGGCTTCGGTCCGGAGGTCAAGCGCCGCATCATGCTCGGCACGTACGCGCTGTCGAGCGGCTACTACGACGCGTACTACGGCAGCGCCCAGAAGGTCCGCACGCTCATCAAGCAGGACTTCGACAAGGCGTTCGAGCAGGTCGACGTGATCGTCTCCCCGACGACCCCGACCACCGCCTTCGCGATCGGCGAGCGCGCCGACGACCCGATGGCGATGTACCTCGCCGACCTGTGCACCATCCCGACCAACCTGGCGGGCAACGCGGCCATGTCGCTGCCGTGCGGTCTCGCCCCGGAGGACAACCTCCCGGTCGGTCTGCAGATCATCGCCCCGGTCATGAAGGACGACCGTCTTTACAAGGTCGGCGCCGCCGTCGAGGCCGCCTTCGTGGAAAAGTGGGGCCACCCGCTGATCGAGGAGGCTCCGTCGCTGTGAGTGCACTGACCAAGGCCAAGGGCTTCAAGAAGTCCAGGTCCGGCACGTACCTGTCCATGGCCGGGACCGCGTTCGGCGCGATCGGCGTCGCCAAGCGGCTGAAGAAGGCCCGCGCCGAGCAGGACACCCTGGTCCTGATCGACGCCACCGTGTCCGCCGTCGCCATCGTCACCGGCCTCGCGATCCTGTACCGCGAGCTGAAGCGGCTGGGCGACGACGACGTCCTGCTGGGCTGAGAGGGAAGTTTCACCGTGACCACCACGACCGACCTGGTGTCGTACGAGGAAGCACTCGCGTCGTACGACCCCGTCATGGGCCTCGAGGTCCATGTCGAACTCGGCACCAAGACCAAGATGTTCTGCGGTTGCTCGACCGCCCTCGGCCAGGACGCCAACGCGCAGACCTGCCCCGTGTGCCTCGGCCTGCCCGGCGCGCTCCCGGTCGTCAACGCGACCGGCGTCGAGTCCGCGATCAAGATCGGCCTCGCCCTGAACTGCGAGATCGCCGAATGGTGCCGCTTCGCCCGGAAGAACTACTTCTATCCGGACATGCCGAAGAACTTCCAGACCTCCCAGTACGACGAGCCGATCGCCTTCAACGGCTACCTCGACGTCCAGCTGGAGGACGGCGAGACCTTCCGCGTGGAGATCGAGCGCGCCCACATGGAGGAGGACACCGGCAAGTCCACGCACGTGGGCGGTGCGACGGGCCGTATCCACGGCGCCTCGCACTCGCTCCTGGACTACAACCGCGCCGGCATCCCGCTCATCGAGATCGTCACCAAGCCGATCGTCGGCGCGGGCGAGCGCGCCCCCGAGGTGGCGAAGGCCTACGTCCGTGAGCTGCGCGAGGTCATCAAGGCGCTCGGCGTCTCCGAGGCCCGCATGGAGATGGGCCAGATGCGCTGCGACGTGAACCTGTCGCTGCGCCCGAACGGCACCGAGAAGTTCGGCACGCGTTCCGAGACGAAGAACGTCAACTCGCTGCGGTCCGTGGAGCGCGCGGCCCGCTTCGAGATCCAGCGGCACGCGGCCGTGCTCAGCAGCGGCGGGACGATCATCCAGGAGACCCGGCACTTCCACGAGGACACGGGGTCGACGACCTCGGGCCGGGTGAAGGAGGAGGCCGAGGACTACCGGTACTTCCCGGAGCCCGACCTCGTCCCGGTGGCCCCGTCGCGCGAGTGGGTCGAGGAGCTGCGGGCCGGACTGCCCGAGCTGCCGCTGGTCCGCCGCAACCGGCTCCGCGAGGAGTGGGGCGTCTCGGCCACCGACATGCAGGCGATCCTGAATGCCGGTGCGCTGGAGCCCATCGTCGCCACGATCGAGGCCGGGGCCGACGCCGCCTCCGCCCGCAAGTGGTGGATGGGCGAGCTGGCCCGCAGCGCCAACGAGTCGGGCAAGGCGCTCGACGAGCTGGCGATCACGCCGCAGCAGGTGGCCCGGGTCGCCGAGCTGGTCGTGAAGGGCGACCTGAACGACAAGCTGGCCCGCCAGGTCATCGAAGGCGTCCTCGCGGGCGAAGGCACCCCGGACGAGGTCGTCGACAAGCGCGGTCTGAAGGTCGTCTCCGACGAGGGCGCGCTCACCGCCGCCGTCGACGAGGCCATCGCCGGCAACCCGGCCATCGCGGACAAGATCCGCGGCGGCAAGGTGGCCGCGGCCGGCGCGCTGGTCGGCGCGGTCATGAAGGCCACCCGGGGCCAGGCCGACGCGGCCCGCGTCAAGGAGCTGATCCTTCAGAAGCTGGGCGTCAGCGAGGGCTGACCCCCGCGAACCCCGCAGGGGGACGCACCGGAAACGGTGCGTCCCCCTGCGCGTGTGTGCCTACGAGCGACGGCCGACGACCCGGACGAAGCCCAGCGTGGCGCCCTGGTCCAGGCGCAGCATCTCGGCGCTCCGGCCGGCCATCCGGATGTGGAACTCGTCGGTGTGCTCCTCGGCCACGACCTCGCTCCACCGCAGCCAGTCGCGCCAGCCGTCCTCCAGCCAGTCGGCCGTCTCGACCTCCACGGCCCCGCTGCGGGTCCAGTGGCGCCGCCACCAGGCGGCCGTGTGGAAGCACCAGAACCCGGGGTCCCAGTACGGCCGCAGGTGCTCCGGCGGCTCGGTGCCGTCGATCTCCTCGCGCAGTGCCGGTACGACGACCCCGATCCGCCCGCCCGGCTTCAGCAGCCGCGTCAGCTCGGGCAGGTACAGGTCGTTCGTGCCGAAGTACTGGTAGGCGTCGACGGAGACGATCGCGTCGAAGCTGTTCTCGCCGAACGGCAGGTCGTGCGCCTCGGCGAACACGGGCAGGACGCGGTCCGCGACGCCGGCCTCGGCGATCCGCGCCGCGTTCTCGTCGGGCCTGATCCACAGGTCGGCGGCGGTGACCTGGAGGTCGTACTCCCTGGCGAGGAAGATCGACGTCATGGCGCGGCCGCAGCCCAGGTCGAGCACGCGCGAGCCGGGGCTCAGGGTGTCGAGCCCCAGGGCCGGGGCCAGCCACTCCAGCAGCCACAGCGCGTGCGGGCCCATCTGGTTGTCGATGGTCCAGCGGGCGTCGTAGCGGTTGCTGCGCGGGTAGCGGGGGTGGCCGGCGCGGTCAGTGAGGGGGTCGTTCGAGGTCCGGGAAGTGATGTCCGACATCGGTGAACGGGCTCCTTGAGTCCTTGAGGAAGAAAGGGGATGCGTCGGAGCTCGGTCGGACCGTCAAACAATGCACCTGCTTCGGCCGGGCGGCGGGGTGCCGCGGGCGTTCCTCGGACCCGCGGACGCTAACAGCCGTCCCGTCGGCCCCGCACCCGGTTTTCCCTGCCCGACGCGCTACCGTCTCGGCCATGAGTGGACGCGCTGATTCCGACACCGATCCCGAGATAACGGGCCCGGAGGCAGCCGCCGCGCAGGACACCGGGCCGGACGAAGAACTGGAACCGGACGACGCCGAGGATCCGGCGGAGGACGCGCGGCGGGCCCGCTGGACGGCGGCGGGTACGGGCGCCGCGCTGACCCTGGCGGGCCTGGCCGCGGCCCTGCTCCGCCTCACCGGCTCCGCACCGGCGTTCGTCCCGGCGGCGTACGCCGGCGGCGCGGCCGTCTGCGCGGGCGCCGCCGTGCTGGGCGCCCGGGGACGCACCCGGCGGGCGCTGTGGCTGCTGATCGCCGGCGTGATGGTGATGGCGCTGGGGGACCAGTCCGACTGATCAATCCGACTGATCGATCCGACTGGCCAGTCCGGCTGATCACTCCGCTGTGAATAAGCCCACGAAACCGACAAATGATCTCGTACGCCTGTAAGAGTGATTCCGCATTGCTCATGCGTTCTTTGCGGGCTGTTCAGTTCATGGACGACTGCTCCCGGTCAAAGATCCAAAAAAGTCACTCTGGGAGCACGTTTCGTGGCAGCCCTCGCACGCTGGTGTGTCCGACGCCGTCTGGTCACCGTTCTGCTGTGGCTCCTCGCCTTCGCGGGGATGGCCACGGGCGCCGCCGTCGCCGGCTCCGCGTACTCGAACGACTACCAGGTCCCCGGCACCGAGTCGGGCCGCGCCACCCAGCTGTTGCACGAGGGCTTCCCGCAGCTCGGCGGCGACAGTGACACCGTCGTCTGGCACACCACGTCCGGCAGCGTCCGCGCCGCCGACGTCGAGCAGACGATGACCCGCGCCCTGGAACGCGTCGAGAACCTGCCCGGCGTGGCCTCCGTGACCAGCCCCTACGACGGGCCGGGCACGGGACGCGTCAGCGCGGACGGCCGTACGGCGTACGCCACGGTCACCTTCGACGGCCAGGCGGAGGACATCAGCCGGTCCGAGGCGCAGGCCGTGGTCGACACCGCCAAGAGCGCCCGGACCGACGGGCTCCAGGTGGAGCTCGGCGGCAGCGCCGTCGCGCTCACCCAGTCCTCCGGCGGGCACCTCGCCGAGGTCGTCGGCGTGGTCGTCGCCGCTGTCGTGCTGTTCCTGGCCTTCGGCTCGCTCGCCGCCTCACTGCTGCCCATCGCCACCGCCTTGGTCGGCGTCGGCACCGCGTACGCCGGGATCGTGCTGCTCGGGCACATGATGACCGTCGCCGACTTCGCCCCCATGCTCGGCATGCTGATCGGGCTCGGCGTCGGCATCGACTACGCGCTGTTCATCGTGACGAGACACCGGCGCGGGCTGAAACGCGGGCTGTCCGTCGCCGAGGCGGCCACCAACGCCGTCGCGACCACGGGCCGGGCGGTCGTCTTCGCGGGTGCCACCGTTTGCATCGCCCTGCTGGGCATGCTGATCCTGCGGCTGAGCTTCCTCAACGGCGTGGCCTTCGCGGCCGGCCTGACCGTGATCCTCACCGTCGCGGCCTCCGTGACGCTGCTGCCCGCCCTGCTGTCCCTCATCGGCATGCGGGCGCTCAGCCGCCGCGAGCGCCGCCGCCTGGCGGAACACGGGCCCCAACCCGAACTGCCCACCGGCTTCGCCGCCCGCTGGTCGGCGTTCGTGGAGCGCCACCCCAAGGTGCTCGGAGCGGTCGCCCTGGTGGTCATGGCCGTCCTCGCGCTGCCCACGTTCTCGCTGCACCTGGGCACCTCCGACCAGGGCAACGACCCGAAGACCTCCACCACACGCCAGGCCTACGACCTCCTCGCCGACGGCTTCGGCCCCGGCGTCAACGGCCCGCTCACCCTCGTCACGAAGGTCGACGGGGCCGAGGACAAGCTCGCCCTGGACAACCTCGACGCCACGCTGCGGACCACCGAGGGCGTCGCCTCGGTGACGCCGGTGACGTTCGACTCCGGCGGTCACACCGCCTACCTGACCGTCGTACCGGAGTCCTCGCCGCAGTCGAAGCAGACCAGCGACCTCGTCGACCGGCTGCGCGAGGAGGTGCTGCCGCGTGCCGAGGCGGGCACGTCCCTCGACACGCAGGTCGGGGGCATGACGGCCAGCTATGACGACTTCGCCGACGTCATCGTCTCCAAGCTGCCCCTCTTCGTCGGGGTGGTGATCGGCCTGGGCTGTCTGCTGCTCCTGCTCGCCTTCCGGTCGATCGGCATCCCGCTGAAGGCCGCCGCCATGAACGTCGCCGCCGTGGCCTCCGCCTTCGGGGTGGTCACCGCGATGTTCCAGTGGGGCTGGGGCAGCGAACTGCTCGGCCTCGGCAGCGCGGGGCCCATCGAGCCCTTCCTGCCCGTGATCATGGTGTCGGTGCTCTTCGGCCTGTCCATGGACTACCAGGTCTTCCTGGTGAGCCGGATGTACGAGGAGTGGCTCGAGACCGGCGACAACCGGCGTGCCGTCCGGGTCGGCCTCGCCGAGACCAGCCGGGTGATCAACTCGGCGGCGGTCATCATGATCTCCGTCTTCCTCGCCTTCGTGCTCAGCGGCGACCGTGTGATCGCCATGTTCGGCATCGCCCTGGCCGCGGCCGTCGCCCTGGACGCCTTCGTCCTGCGCACGCTCCTCGTCCCCGCCCTGATGCACATGCTCGGCGGCGCCAACTGGTGGCTGCCCCGCTGGCTCGACAAACGCCTGCCGCGGATCAGCATCGAACCGCCCGAGGCCCGAGCCGCCCATGAGAGGCTGGCCGCCGCGACGGACGCCGAGGTGGCGGACGTCCTGGCGGAGGAGGAGCGGCAGCGGGATGTACGCGATATCCCTGGGTGACGACGCCGAGCTGAGGCCCCTGGAGCCCTGGCACGCCGGGGAGTTCCTGGCGCACCTGGAGCGGGGGCGGGAGTTCATCGGGCAGTACATCCCGTTCGGGACGACCGAGACGGACCTGCTCTCCGCCCGTGCGAAGCTCCAGCTCTACGCCGACATGCGCGCCGCCGACACGGGGTCCCTGCACGGCCTGTGGCTGGAGGGGACGCTGGTGGGCGGCGTGCTGTTCCTGAACTTCGACGCCGCGAGCGGCAACTGCGAGGTCGGCTGCTGGCTGGAGCCCGCCGGGACCGGGCGCGGTCTGGTCACCCGGGCGATGCGCGTCCTCATCGACTGGGCGGTCGAGGAGCGCGGCATTCACCGGATCGAGTGGGTCGCCGCCTCGGGCAACGAGCCGAGCCTCAACGTCGCCCGGCGCCTCGGTATGACCCGCGACGGTGTGCGGCGCGAGGCCCACCCCTATGGTGGCGTACGGCACGACCTCGAAGTCTGGTCGGTGCTGGCGCCCGAGTGGCGCGCCGCACGCGCGCGTGCCGCTCACGACGATCATTAAGAGACTTCTCAGACAGCGACCCTACGGTGCGACACATGGCAACGAACGCAGTGGACGAGACCGAGGCCACCGAGGCCACGACCGACGAGAAGGCGGTGGACACCACCAAGTCCGACGAGGTGACCCGGACCGAGGTCCCGGCCGAGACCGCCGAGACCAAGGAGGAGGGCCCCACCGGCGTCGGCCAGGGCGCTGCCGCCGTGGTCTCCGCCGCGCTGGGCGTCGTCTCGCTCACCGGCAGCTGGCTCGGCACGGTGGCTGCCGCCCGGCAGAACCTCATCGGTCAGCTGGAGACGGCACAGAACGCGGGCGTGGCCAAGCAGATCCAGGCGGTCTACGGCGACGCCTGGCAGACCACCGCCCTGTGGGGCGGCTTCTTCGCGCTGCTCGCGCTGGTCGTCGGCGTCGTGACGCTCGCCCGGCCGGCGTTCGGCACGCCCGGCAGGGTCCAGGCCCCCTGGATCAAGTCGGTCGCCTGGGCGGGTGTCGCGCTGGGGGTGATCGGCCTGTTCCTGGCCGTCCTCAAGTACACCGGCGTCCTGCTCGGACTGCCGTCGGCGGGCTGAGTCACCGCAGGTCCTGAGGGGTCTTAGGGAATCCGTGAGCACCTTACGGATTCCCTGAGGCCCCTCAGCCGTGTCTAAGGCCCCGCACGCCCCCGAAGATGCGGAACTCTCCCGATGTGGCGGCCGGGCCTGGGAGACGAAGGTGGAGGCATCGCAGAAGAGGCACCGCGGAAAGCGAAGCCCCTTCATCCGACCTCTCACCAAGGACACGCCATGTACGAGTACGAGCTCCAGCAGCTGCGCGCCGCCGACCTCATCCGCCGCGCCGACCACGAGCGCCAGGTCCGCGAGGCGGCCCGGGCCCGCCGCGCCGCCCGCCGCGAAGCGGCGGAAGGCTCCGCCGAGCACGAGAGCCATACACGCCTCTTCCGCCGGCCACGGTCGGCCCGCGCCGCGTGAACAGGGAGGCGGGACCGGCCGCCGCCGCGATCCCCCGCACAGAGGCGGCCACCGCTCCGGTGGCCGCCCGTACGGATGTGGCTGCTGATGTGGCGGGGGTCCGCGGGGATGCGGCTGCCGGTGCTGGGAGCGTCCGGGTGGGGGTGGCTGTGGGTCCCGGGGGTGTCCGGGCGGGGGCAGTCGCTGATGCGGCGGCCGCCGGGACGGAGAGGGCTGCTGATGTGGTGGCCGTGCGCAGGGATGCGGCTGCCGGGTTCGGGGGCGCCCGGGCGGGGGCGGTCGCCTCCACGATCGCCCGCATGGGCGCGCTCGCGGCGGTAGCCGCCCGGACGGACGGGGCTGGTGGTGCGGTGGCGGTCCGCGGGGACGCAGTTGCCGGTGCTGGGGGCGTCCGGGCGGAGGCGGTCGCTGACGCGGTGGCCATCAGGACCGGCGGCGCTGCTGATGCGGCGGCGGTCCGCGGGGAAGCAGATGCCGGCGCCGGGACCGCCCGGACGGGGGCGACCGCCGGTCCCGGGGCGGTCCGGGTAGGGGCGACGGCCGGTCCCGGGGCCCTCCGGACGGGGCCGACGGCCGGTCCCGGGGTAGTCCGGGTAGGCGCGGCGGCCGGTCCCGGACCCGGGCGTGGCAAAACCGGTGCCGTCCTGCCGGATCCGCATGCGATGCTCGGGTCCGTGGAGACCAGGTCCGTCAGCCCCGTGTTCGTCGGCCGGGACGCCGAGTTGGGCTTGCTCGACGAGGTGCTCGGCGGTGCCGCCGCGGGCGACCCCCAGGCGTTGCTCATCGGCGGCGAGGCCGGAGTCGGCAAGACCCGGCTCGTCGAGGAGTTCGCCGCCGCGGCCCGCGGACGGGGCGCGGTCGTCGCGCTCGGCGGCTGCGTCGAGATCGGCGCCGACGGGCTGCCGTTCGCGCCGTTCTCCACCGCCCTGCGCGCCCTGCGCCGCGAGCTGCCCGGGCAGTTCGCCGCCGCGGCCGCCGGGCAGGAGGAGGAGCTGGCCCGGCTGCTCCCCGAGATCGGCACGGCCGCGGCCCGCGAGGCGGCCCGGCACGACGAGGACGGCATGGCCCGCCTCTTCGAACTCACCGCACGCCTGCTGGAACGCGTCACCGCCGAGCACACCGTCGTCCTCGCCCTGGAGGACCTGCACTGGGCCGACGCCTCCACCCGGCACCTGCTCTCCTACCTCTTCCGCACCCTGCGCACCGGCCGCCTCGTCGTCCTCGCCACCTACCGCTCCGACGACATCCACCGCCGTCACCCGCTCAGGCCCCTGCTCGCCGAACTCGACCGCCTCCGCACTATCCGCCGCATCGACCTCGCCCGCTTCAACCGCGAGGAGGTGTGCCGCCAGGTCGCCGGCATCCTCGCCCAGGAACCCGACCCGGACCAGATCGACGCGATCTTCGAACGCTCCGACGGCAACGCCTTCTTCGTCGAGGAACTCGCCGTCTCCGCCCACGAGGGCTGCCGCACGGGGCTGACCGACTCCCTGCGCGACCTGCTGCTCGTCCGGGTGGAGGGGCTGCCCGAGACCGCCCAGCAGGTCGCCCGGATCGTCGCCGAGGGCGGCTCCACCGTCGAGTACCGGCTGCTGGCCGCCGTCGCCCGGCTCGCCGAGGACGATCTCATCGAGGCGCTGCGGGCCGCCGTGAACGCCAGCATCCTCACCCCCGCGCCCGGCGGCGACGGCTACCGCTTCCGCCACTCCCTGGTCCGCGAGGCCGTCAGCGACGACCTGCTCCCCGGCGAGCGCTCCCGCCTCAACCGCCGCTACGCCGAAGCCCTGGAGACTGACCCGACCCTCGTCCCGGCCGACCAGCACGCGACGCGCCTGGCCAGCTACTGGTACCACGCCCACGACGCGGCCAAGGCCCTGCCCGCCGTCCTCGACGCCGCCGTCGAGGCCCGCCGCCGCCACGCCTACGCCGAGCAACTGCGGCTGCTGGAACGGGCGATGGAACTGTGGGACACCGCCCCCGAAGCCGTACGCCGGACCCTGCGCCCCGTCGACTACGCCGAGGTCTATCCGGCCTGCGGCGGTCCGGAGGCCACCGCGCTGAGCCATCTCGACCTGCTGGCCGAGGCGGCCGTCGCCGGACGGCTCTGCGGGGAGCGTGAGAGCGCCCTGAAGATCACCAAGCGGGCGCTGCGCCAGCTGGACGAGGAGGACGACCCCCTGCGCGCCGCCTGGTTCTGGATCCAGCGCTCCCGGCTGGTGCAGCGGCTCGCCCGCGGTGACGGCTGGAAGGAGATCGCCACCGCGCAGGACCTGGTCCGCGGGCTGCCGCCGTCCGAGGTGCACGCCGAGGTGCTCGCGACGGTCGCCCACTGGTCGATGCTCCGCCAGCCGGGCCCCGAGGCCCTGACGGCCGCCGAGCGTGCGGTGGAGTACGCGCGCATGGTGGGCGCCGACGACATCGAGTCCAACGCCCGGCTCACCCTCGGCGGCCTCATGATCGACGCCGGGCAGATCGAGGCCGGGCTGGCCCACATGTACGAGGTCAGGGACGAGGTCGTGGCCCGGGGACTCGCGGCGGTCGTGGGCCGCAGCCATGTGAATCTGCCCTCCGCCCTGGAGGGCATCGGGCGCTCCGAGGAGTCCGTGGACGTCCTGCGCGAGGGCCTGCGCCTCACCGGCAGGATGGGCCTGCGGGAGGCCGAGGGCTGGGTCTGGGGCAACCTCGCCGAGTCGCTCATCTCCCTGGGCCGCTGGGACGAGGCGGCCGAGGCGGCCGTCAACGCCCAGCGGCGCGGGCAGACGGCCGCGCCGTATGGTTCGGGCGCCAACAGCCTGGCGTTCCTCGCGCTCGCCCGCGGCCGGGTGCCCGAGGCGGCTCGCCATCTCGCCGAGAGCCGCGCGTCCTACGGCCCGCACGATCCCATGCCGCAGCACGACCTCCCGATCGCCTGCCTCACCCTCCAGCTCGCCGTCGCCGAGGGCCGTCTGGCCGACGCCCGCGCCGAACTGGCCCGCACCCTGAAGTCCGGTTTCCCGCCGGGCACCCAGCGCTACGCCTGGCCGCTGCTGCTCGAAGCCGCCATGGCCGAGGCCGACGCCCGGGCACTGTCGACCGCGCAAGACGGCCGCGAGGAGACCCTGGAGAGCATCTTCGAGGCCGTCAGACGCCTCACCACGAACGCCCCCGTCTGGCTCGCCCACGAGAAGTGGGTCCGTGCCGAACTCCACCGCGCCGGACTCCACCGCGCCGCATTCCACGGCACCGGAAGCCGGAGCGCCCCGGAGATCTGGTCGGAGGTGGTCACCGCCTTCGAACCCCTGGAGCGGCCCTACGACCTCGCCCGCGTGCGGTACCGCCTGGCCGCGGCGCTGCTGACGGGCGGCGGCGCGGCCGACGAGCGCGACCGGGCCACGGAACTGCTCCGCCTCGCCCACGCCGTCGCCCGCCACCTCGGGGCCCGGCCGCTCGCCGACGCCGCCACCGCGCTCGCCCAGCGCGCCCGACTGCCGCTGACGCCCGCCGCGGAACCGGCCCCCGCTCCCGCGGACCCCGCCGAGGCCCTCGGCCTGACCAGCAGGGAACGGGACGTGCTGCGCCTGGTCGCCGCCGGTCACACCAACCGCCGGATAGCCGAGGAGCTCTTCATCTCCCCGAAGACCGCGAGCGTCCACGTCTCCAACATCCTGGCGAAGCTCGGCGTCTCAGGGCGCGGCGAGGCGGCGGCGGTGGCGCACCGGCTGGGGCTGTTCCCGGCCGAATCCGTCATGCCCGGTGCCGCAGGGTGAGGTATACGCTGTAAAGGACATCGGGGGTGTCGCGGCCCTGGGAGGCTCCGTGTTCAACATGTTCGAGGAACTGTTCGCACCCGGTCGCAAACACACCCGAGACGAACAGAACCGCCTGGAGCTGACCCGGCAGGACACCGGGGACGCCGATCCCGGACGCGGGCCGATAGACCTGTCGTCCGGGAAGGTCGTCGTCCGCCCGCCGCATGAGCCGGAGGACGAAAACTCCCAAGGCTCTCAAGACTCCGAAGGCTCCGAGGACTGACGCGAGGCCCGACCCCGACCCCGAAGCCTGAGCCCGGGCTAAGTCACCCGCAGTTCCAGGATCCGGTCGTCCCCGTCCTTGGGACTGCCCCGGCCGTCCGTGTTGCTGGTCACCAGCCACAGCCGGTCGCCGCCCGCCGGGACCACCGTGCGCAGCCGGCCGTACTCCTCCTCGAGGAACGCCTGCGGTTCGGCCGAGGCCTCGGTGCCGTTCAGCGGGATGCGCCACAGCCGCTTGCCGCGCAGACCCGCCATCCAGACCGACCCCTCGGCGTAGGCGATGCCGCTGGGCGAGGCCTCGGCCGTGGTCCACTGGTCGACCGGGTTGTGGAACCCGGAGTCGTCGGACCTGCCCTCGGCCTCCGGCCAGCCGTAGTTGTCGCCCGGCTTGATCGCGTTGAGCTCGTCCCAGGTGTCCTGGCCGAACTCCGAGGCGAACAGGCGCTGCTTCTCGTCCCAGGCCAGGCCCTGCACATTGCGGTGGCCGTACGAGTACACCGGCGAGTTCCCGAACGGGTTGCCCGGGGCCGGCTCGCCCTCCGGGGTCAGCCGCAGGATCTTGCCGCCCACGGAGTCCTTGTCCTGGGACAGGCCCGTGTCACCGCTCTCGCCCGTACCCACGTACAGCATCTTGTCCGGGCCGAACGCGATCCGGCCGCCGTTGTGGACGAACCCCTTGGGGATGCCCTTGAAGACCGTGTCGGGCGCGCCGAGCTGCTCGCCGGAGGGCTTCTTCTCGTCGTACAGCATGCGGACGATGCGGTTGTCGGAGGCCGAGGTGAAGTACGCGTAGACCATGTGGTCCGAGGCGAACTCGGGGGAGAGGGCGATGCCGAGCAGGCCGCCCTCGCCCGCCGCCGAGACCCCGGGCACCTCGCCGAGCTCGGTCTTCTTGCCCGTCTTGTCGTCGACCCGGACGATCGTCCCGTCGTCCCGGGAGGAGACGAGCAGGCCGCCGCCCGGCAGCGGGGCGAGGCCCCAGGGGGAGTCCAGGCCCTCGGCGACGGTCCGCACCACCTTCACGGAGCCCTTGGCGGGCGGTGCCTCCTGCGCGGCCCGTCCCGTCGGTGCGGACGATCCCGGTGCGCTACGGCTCGGGGAGGCGCTCCCGTCCGTGCCGGACGATCCCCCGCCGTCGGACGAACAGCCGGCCGTCAGCAGGAGCGCGGCGGCGGCCAACACGGTCGGCACGGCTCGACGTTGCACGATCATGGTCCCTTCGACGGGGCAGGTCCTCTCCCTGTCATACACCGCCCGCGCCTCACAAGTTCCCGATCACGGAACGCGGCGCCGCGAACACGGGGTTTGCCCGAAACGCACCCCCGATTACGGGACGGGGCTCAGTCCCAGGACCCCTGTGCCGGCGGCAGCTGCGCCACCTCGCGCAGGTCCTCCGCCGTCAGGCGCAGGGCCGCCGCGGCGGCGTTCTCCGTGACCCAGCGCTCCTGCTTCGTGCCGGGGACCGGGACCACGTGCGGGCCCTGGGCGAGGACCCAGGCGAGGGCGACCTGGGCGGCGGTGACGTGCTCGCCGTGGCGGCGGGCCACCCGGCGCAGGCCCGCGACGATCGGCTGGTTCGCGGCCATCATCTCGGCCGTGAAGCGGGGGTGCCGGGCCCGGAGGTCGTCCACTTCGAAGCCCGCGCCGGGCCGCAGCCGGCCGGTCAGGAAGCCGTTGCCGAGCGGCATCGCCGCCAGGAACCCGATGCCCCGCGTCTCGCACCACGGCAGCAGCGTCTCCAGCGCCTCCGGCGACCACACCGACAGCTCCGCCTCCACCGCGCTCACGGGGAACACCTGCTGCACCCGCTCCAGCTGCCGGATCGTCGCGTCGTGCAGCCGGGCCCCGGAACGGCGGCCGGCCCGCGCGCCCACCGCGCACAGGCCCAACGCCCGTACCTTTCCGGCCTGGACGAGCTCCGCCATCGCGCCCCACGTCTCCTCGACGGGCACTTCCGGGTCGGCCCGGTGCAGCTGGTAGAGGTCTATGGCGTCCGTCTGCAGACGCCGCAGCGACGCGTCACAGGCCCGTTTCACATACCCCGGGCGGCCGTTGGCGACGATGTGCTGGTCGCCCACGAGCAGACCGACCTTCGTCGACACGAACGCGTCCGGCCGCCGCTCCTTCAACGCCCGCCCCACCAGCAGCTCGTTGGTGAAGGGGCCGTACATGTCGGCCGTGTCCAGCAGGGACACCCCCAGGTCGAGCGCCCGGTGCACCGCCCTGAGCGACTCGTCGCCGCGCTGCCGCGACGCGCTGTACGCCCAGCTCATCGGCATGCACCCGAGTCCGACGGCCCCCACCGCGAGCGCCGCCGCGCCGATCGTCCTGCGCTCCACCTGGTCGTGACCCTCCCTGTTCCGGCCACCCCAACCTAACCTCTGCCGTCACACCCTCCTGACATAGCCTCCTGTGCATGACTGCTGACGTGTGGCTGCCCATCCCGCCGGACGAGATCGAGGGACTCCCGCAGGGCCCCGCCTACCGCTTCTGGAACGGTGGGGAAGAGTTCCCCGCGGACCCGGCGGACTGTGTCTTCTACGTCGTCCCCTACATGAAGCCCAGTCCGCTGTGCGTGCGTCCCATGCCGGAGATGAGCCGCGTACAGGTCGTGCAGACCCTCTCCGCCGGGATCGACCACGTGGAGCCGGGGCTGCGGCACCTGCGTCCGGGCGTGCGGCTGTGCAATGCGCGCGGGGTGCACGAGGCCAGCACCGGAGAGCTCACCCTCGCCCTGATCCTGGCCTCGCTGCGCGGGGTCCCCGACTTCGTCCGCGCGCAGGACCGGGGGGAGTGGCTAGCCGGGTTCCGGCCCGCGCTCGCCGACAAGAACGTCCTCATCGTCGGGTACGGCTCGATCGGCGAGGCCATCGAGGACCGGCTCGTTCCGTTCGAGGTGGCGCGGGTGGCGCGCGTCGCGCGCTCCCAGCGCACCACGGCGCGCGGGCCGGTGCATCCGCTCACCGAACTCCCGGCGCTGCTCCCGGAGGCGGACGTCGTCATCCTGTCCACGCCGCTCACCGAGACCACCCGTGGCCTGGCCGGGGCCGACTTCCTGTCCCGGATGAAGGACGGGGCGCTGCTCGTCAACGTCGCCCGCGGCCCCGTCGTCGACACCAAGGCGCTCCTCGCCGAGCTGGAGACCGGCCGCATCACCGCCGCCCTCGACGTCACGGACCCGGAGCCCCTGCCGCGCGAACATCCCCTGTGGCGTGCGCCGGGGGTACTCATCAGCCCGCACGTCGGCGGTCCCACCTCCGCGTTCCTGCCGCGCGCCAGGCGGCTCCTGGTGGACCAGTTGAACCGTTATGTGAACCGGGAGCCGCTGCGCAACGTGATCCTTACGACGGGTGCATCAACCGGCTGATCCGAACTCGGGTACCGTCCGCAATCCTTCGGGCGCGGTGGGTACTCATATATCTGTTGATCGTCACGCAGAGTAGAGAACCTATGTCCCTGAGTGACGAGACTGGTGTATCGTCCCGACAGGGGCTGCGCCGGGGACCGTTCGGCGCCGGGGATGGACACTTCAGACTGTGAGGGGGGCGACAGGCGATGCACGGCCTATGGACGAGCGATCCGACCGGGCGGGGCTGCCGGCGGCGACCCTGGCGGACGGCCGCGGGCAGACGCGGTCACCACGCCGATCACGGCGGGCACCACACCCACCACAGCGACCACCACACCGACCAGAGCCATCACCGCCGCAGGCCGGGCAGCCGCAGAAGGCATGCCCAGCCGGCGCACCGGGGCCCGCGGGACCCGGGGGCGGCAGGGACCGGGAGGGTCCGGTGAGCGCGCCGCCGACCTCCGCGCCCACGCTCGACGGAGCGCTGCGGGCACAGCCTCCGTCCCCCGGGGCGCTGCTGCCCCGCACGCCGGCCCCCGGCCCCCGGCCGGGCCTGGCCCTCCAGCTCGTCCTCGCCCTGGTCTGCGCGGGATACGCCGTCGGTTCCGCGCTCGGCTGGGGTTCGGACGAAGTGGCCCTGTTCATGGGTGACTTCGGGCTGAGCGCCGCGGCGGCCACCGCCGCCGTGTCGTGCTTCCTCTACGGCCGCAGCCGCCGCACCCGCTTTCGACCCGCCTGGCTGCTGTTCGGCCTCTCCTCGGCCATGGCGTCCCTGGGCAACCTGGTCTGGGGGTGGTACGAGGTCGTCCTCGGACAGCCCGTGCCCAGCCCCAGCTACGCCGACCTGTTCTTCCTCTGCTTCGCGCCGCCCGCGATCGTCGGACTGCTCGTGCTCGCCAAGCGGCCGGTCACCAAGGCCGGCTGGGTCTGCCTCGGTCTCGACGCCTGGCTCATCGGCGGCTCACTGCTCACCCTGGCCTGGAGCCTCGCCCTCGCCCAGGCCGCGAAGTCGGAAGGGCCGAGCGTGGCGCACACCGCGCTGTCGCTGGCCTACCCGCTGCTCGACATCGCCCTGGTCAGCATGGTGCTCGCGCTGCACTTCAGGCGGTCCGCCGTGAACCGCTCCGCCGTCAACACCGCGATCGGCGCGCTCGCGCTGACCGTGATGTGCGACGCGCTGTTCACGTCACCGCTGATGCACCACGACTACCGCTCCGGCCAGCTGCTCGACGCGGGCTGGTTCGCCGGCTCGCTGCTCCTGGCGTACGCCCCGTGGGCCGCGCCCCGCACACCGGACACCGACCGGCACGGCCCGGACCGGCACAGCACGGCAGGACACACGCGCGTGGTGCACGAGCACGTGCCCGGGCAGCGCAGCGGCCCGCACCACCCTGCGCCCCTGCCCGGAGGCGAGTTCGGCCGGTATCCGGCCGCCCGGCCCATCGCCGGCTCCCTCGCCGCCCTCACGCCGTATCTCGCGGCGGCCGTGTGCACCCTGGGGATCCTCTACAACGTCCTCAACGGCCGCAGCGTCGACCGCGTCGTCCTGCTCACCGGTGGCACGGTCGTGCTCGCGCTCGTCGTGCGCCAGGGCATCATGCTCCTCGACAACATCACCCTCACCCAGGAACTGGCCCAGAAGGAGAACCACTTCCGCTCCCTGGTGCAGGGCTCCAGCGACGTCATCATGATCGCCGCGCCCAGCGGTGTCCTCAGGTACGTCTCCCCGGCCGCCGCCGGTGTGTACGGCCGCCCGGCGGAAGAGCTGGTCGGTACGGAACTGGCCAATCTCATCCACCCGGAGGACCTGGGCTGCGTCGTGCACGAGGTGCGGCGTTTCCTCGCCGCCAACCCCGTCGAGGAACCCACTACGCGCATCGAGTGCCGTTTCCGCTCGGGTGACGGAGGCTGGCTGAACGTGGAGTCGACCGTCAACCGCCATCACGGCGGCCTCATCTTCAACAGCAGGGACGTGACCGAACGGGTGCGGCTGCAGGCCCAGTTGCAGCACAACGCCGAGCACGACCCCCTCACGGACCTGCCCAACCGCGCCCTGTTCACCAAGCGCGTCCAGCACGCCCTGTCGGGCCGCCGCGCCTCCGACCGGGGCGTGGCCCTGCGGAACACGGCCGTGCTGTTCATCGATCTCGACGGCTTCAAGGCCGTCAACGACACCATCGGGCACCAGGCCGGGGACGAGCTGCTCGTCCAGGCCGCCCGCCGGCTCCAGGAGTCGGTCCGGCAGGGCGACACCGCCTCCCGGCTGGGCGGTGACGAGTTCGCGGCCCTGATCGTCGGGGACAACACCCGCGACCGCGAGGCCCGGCAGCGGCACATACTGGAACTCGCCGACCGTCTCAGGACGACGCTGTCCCAGCCGTACGTCATCGACGGCAACGATGTCCGGGTCAACGCCTCCATCGGCGTGGCCTTCGCCGAGCAGGGACTCGGCGCGGGCGAACTGCTGCGCAACGCCGACCTGGCCATGTACCGCGCCAAGGCCGGCGGCAAGGGCCGCGTCGAGCTGTACAAGCCGCAGATGCAGCAGGACGTCGTACGGAAGGCGGAGCTGGCCACGCGCCTGCGGGCCGCGCTGCACGACGGCGAGTTCAACCTGCTGCACCAGCCGGTGGTGTGCCTGGAGGACGGCCGGATCGCGTCGGTGTCCGCGCAGGCGCGCTGGCGGTCCTCCCAGGGGGTGCTGTTCACCCCGGCGGAGTTCCTGCGCGTGGCCGAGGACAGCGACAAGACCGCCGAGCTGGGCCGGTGGGTGATCGAGGAGGCCGTCGAGCAGGCCGCCGAGCGGCACGCGACCGGGCTGTCCGCGCCGGTCGTCGTCCGGATGAGCGCCCGCCGGCTGCTGGACAAGTCGATGCCGCTCGGCACGATCGAGGCGCTGCTCACGCGGCACGGGCTGCCGTCCGGGTCGCTGGTCATCGAGCTGTCCGACGCCGACCCCAGGACCGGCCTGGACGAGCTGGAGCGCCGGCTGGGTGCCCTCAGGCGGGTCGGGGTCCGGATCGCGCTCGACGGGTTCGGCAGTGGCTACGGGGCGATCACGGCCCTCAGGCGGCTGCCCGTCGACATCCTCAAGCTCGACCGCAGTCTGGTCGAGGGCGTCGTCGAGTCCGCCCGCCTGCACAAGATCACCAGTGGGCTGCTGCGCATCGCCGGCGACCTCGGGCTGAAGTCCGTGGCCGACGGGGTGGATCTGCCCGAGCAGGTCGTCGCCCTGCGCGCGATGGGCTGTACGCACGGGCAGGGCATGGCGTTCTCCGGGCCGCTCGACGAGTACCGGCTGCGCCGGGCGCTCGCTTCCGGCCACTATCCGGTGCCGCACGGACCGGCCGAACCGGCGCTCGCGGGCGGTGCCCCGCGGGTGTACAGCTCGGGTGTGTCCGCCGTCATCGGAGGCGGTACGGCCCTCCGCTCACATAATGAGACTCCCGTCCCACCCACTTGACAGTGAGTGCGTGCCGGGGAGAGGGTCTGTGCCATGCGCACCCGAATTCTCGTACTTGGACAGCGCGTCGGCTGACGCTGAGCCTCGACCGCTCAGCGACCCCACCCGGCGCGCTCCCCTCGCTTGCCTTACGGCACGAGGGGTTTTTTGTTGCACGGGCGCCTTCCGTGCAGCAGTCGAAAACCGCACAAACTTCGCAAAAAACCCTCAGCATCTGAGAAGAGAATGCCGATGACCGAGCAGGCCACCGGGGCCCATCACCCGCAGCCCCGGCCCCGATCCGGAGGACAGCACTCCGCCCCCGAGCAGGTGACGGGCGCGCAGTCCCTCATCCGCTCCCTCGAGGAGGTCGGCGCCGACACGGTATTCGGCATTCCCGGTGGTTGCATCCTTCCGGCGTACGACCCGCTGATGGACTCCACCCGCGTGCGCCACGTCCTGGTGCGCCACGAGCAGGGCGCCGGTCACGCGGCCGAGGGGTACGCGCTGGCGACCGGCAAGGTCGGCGTCTGCATGGCGACCTCGGGTCCCGGCGCGACCAACCTGGTCACCCCGATCGCCGACGCGCACATGGACTCGGTGCCGATGGTCGCGATCACCGGACAGGTGGCCTCCAAGGCGATCGGCACGGACGCCTTCCAGGAGGCGGACATCGTCGGCATCACCATGCCGATCACCAAGCACAACTTCCTCGTCACCAAGGCCGACGACATCCCGCAGGTGATCGCGCAGGCGTTCCACATCGCCTCCACCGGCCGCCCCGGCCCGGTCCTGGTCGACATCGCCAAGGACGCCCTCCAGGCGAAGACGACCTTCTCCTGGCCGCCGGCCATGGACCTGCCCGGCTACCGCCCGGTGACCAAGCCGCACGCCAAGCAGATCCGCGAGGCCGCCAAGCTCATCACCCAGGCCCGCCGGCCCGTGCTGTACGTCGGCGGCGGCGTGATCAAGGCCAAGGCCACCGCCGAGCTGAAGGTCCTCGCCGAGCTCACCGGCGCGCCCGTCACCACCACCCTGATGGCGCTCGGCGCGTTCCCCGACAACCACCCGCAGCACCTGGGCATGCCCGGCATGCACGGCTCGGTGGCCGCCGTCACCGCCCTGCAGAAGGCCGACCTGATCGTCGCCCTCGGCGCCCGCTTCGACGACCGCGTCACCGGCAAGCTGGACAGCTTCGCCCCGCACGCCAAGATCGTCCACGCCGACATCGACCCGGCCGAGATCGGCAAGAACCGCGCCGCCGACGTGCCGATCGTCGGTGACGCCCGCGAGGTCATCGCCGACCTGGTCCAGGCCGTGCAGAAGGAGCACAGCGAGGGCCACCAGGGCGACTACGGCATGTGGTGGAACGACCTGAACCGCTGGCGCGAGACCTACCCGCTCGGCTACGACCAGCCCGACGACGGCTCGCTCTCCCCGCAGCAGGTCATCGAGCGCATCGGACAGCTCGCCCCCGAGGGCACGATCTTCACGGCGGGCGTCGGCCAGCACCAGATGTGGGCCGCGCACTACATCGAGTACGACAAGCCGGGGACCTGGCTGAACTCCGGCGGCGCCGGAACCATGGGCTACGCCGTCCCGGCGGCCATGGGCGCCAAGGCCGGCGCGCCGGACAGGGCGGTCTGGGCGATCGACGGCGACGGCTGCTTCCAGATGACCAACCAGGAGCTCGCCACCTGCGCCCTGAACAACATCCCGATCAAGGTCGCCGTCATCAACAACGGCGCCCTCGGGATGGTCCGCCAGTGGCAGACCCTCTTCTACAACCAGCGGTACTCCAACACCGTGCTGCACTCCGGCCCGGACGACGTCAACCCGCAGGCCCGCGGCACCCGCGTCCCGGACTTCGTGAAGCTCTCGGAGGCCATGGGCTGCTACGCCATCCGCTGCGAGAACCCGGAGGACCTCGACAAGGTCATCGAGGAGGCGAACTCGATCAACGACCGCCCGGTCGTCGTCGACTTCGTCGTCCACGAGGACGCGATGGTCTGGCCGATGGTCGCCGCCGGCACCTCCAACGACGAGATCATGGCCGCCCGGGACGTCCGCCCCGACTTCGGCGACAACGAAGACGACTGAGCGAGAGAGACCGAAGAGATCATGTCCAAGCACACGCTCTCCGTCCTGGTGGAGAACACCCCCGGCATCCTCGCCCGGATCGCCGCGCTGTTCTCCCGCCGCGGCTTCAACATCGACTCGCTCGCCGTCGGTGTCACCGAGCACCCCGACATCTCCCGGATCACCATCGTCGTGGGGGTGGAGGACCTGCCGCTGGAGCAGGTGACCAAGCAGCTCAACAAGCTCGTCAACGTGCTCAAGATCGTCGAGCTGGAGCCGTCGCAGGCGGTGCAGCGCGAACTCGTCCTGGTGAAGGTGCGCGCCGACAACGAGACGCGCTCCCAGATCGTCGAGATCGTCCAGCTGTTCCGCGCCAAGACCGTCGACGTCTCCCCGGAGGCCGTGACCATCGAGGCCACCGGATCCGGCGAGAAGCTGTCCGCGATGCTCAAGATGCTGGAACCGTACGGCATCAAGGAGCTCGTCCAGTCCGGCACGATCGCGATCGGCCGCGGTGCCCGTTCCATCACGGACCGGTCGCTGCGCGCTCTGGACCGGTCGGCGTAAGACGGAGCACGGGCGGTCGGCGCGCCGTCGGCCGCCCGTATTCCGAGACCCTCAAGCTTCCCTTCCGCCCCCCGTCATACGGTGGGACGCAACACCTGCACTCCCGAGGAGAGAACCCAAAGTGGCCGAGCTGTTCTACGACGCCGACGCCGACCTGTCCATCATCCAGGGCCGCAAGGTCGCGGTCATCGGTTACGGCAGCCAGGGCCACGCCCACGCGCTGTCGCTCCGTGACTCGGGTGTCGACGTGCGCGTCGGTCTGCACGAGGGCTCCAAGTCCAAGGCCAAGGCCGAGGAGCAGGGCCTGCGCGTGGTGACGCCGTCGGAGGCCGCCGCCGAGGCCGACGTCATCATGATCCTCGTCCCGGACCCGATCCAGGCCCAGGTCTACGAGGAGCACATCGCCCCGAACCTGAAGGACGGCGACGCGCTGTTCTTCGGCCACGGCCTGAACATCCGCTACGGCTTCATCAAGCCCCCGGCCGGCGTGGACGTCTGCATGGTCGCCCCGAAGGGCCCGGGCCACCTGGTCCGCCGCCAGTACGAGGAGGGCCGCGGCGTTCCCTGCATCGCCGCCGTCGAGCAGGACGCCACGGGCAACGCCTTCGCGCTGGCCCTGTCGTACGCCAAGGGCATCGGCGGCACCCGCGCCGGCGTCATCAAGACGACCTTCACCGAGGAGACCGAGACCGACCTGTTCGGTGAGCAGGTCGTCCTCTGCGGTGGTACGGCCGCGCTGGTCAAGGCGGGCTTCGAGACGCTGACCGAGGCCGGCTACCAGCCGGAGATCGCCTACTTCGAGTGCCTGCACGAGCTGAAGCTGATCGTGGACCTCATGTACGAGGGCGGCCTGGAGAAGATGCGCTGGTCGATCTCCGAGACCGCCGAGTGGGGCGACTACGTCACCGGCCCGCGCATCATCACGGACGCCACCAAGGCCGAGATGAAGAAGGTCCTCGCCGAGATCCAGGACGGCACCTTCGCCCAGACCTGGATGGACGAGTACCACGGCGGTCTGAAGAAGTACAACGAGTACAAGACGCAGGACTCCGAGCACCTGCTGGAGACCACCGGCAAGGAGCTGCGCAAGCTCATGAGCTGGGTCGACGAGGAGGCGTGAGCCGCCGGGCCCGGCCGCGGCAGTGACGCCGCGGCCGGGCCCTTTCTCGTCCGGGTGATCCTTCCGCGCAGGCGTGAGACGCCCACCGTTGCACCACTACACTGCTGCATATATACGCGTCAGGCCCACAGCGTCGTGCGTCTTCCACGCGGCATGCACCCCTCCACCGCCTGCGGCCGTCGGGACGGCCGTCCGCAGCACTGGACTTGTGAGGACTCACGTGAGCTCGAAACCCGTCGTACTCATCGCTGAAGAGCTGTCGCCCGCCACCGTCGACGCCCTGGGCCCGGACTTCGAGATCCGGCACTGCAACGGCGGGGACCGAGCCGAGCTGCTCCCCGCCATCGCCGACGTGGACGCGATCCTGATCCGTTCGGCCACCAAGGTCGACGCCGAGGCGATCGCCGCCGCGAAGAAGCTCAAGGTCGTCGCGCGAGCCGGCGTCGGCCTGGACAACGTGGACGTCTCCGCCGCCACCAAGGCCGGCGTGATGGTCGTCAACGCCCCCACCTCGAACATCGTCACCGCCGCCGAGCTCGCCTGCGGTCTCCTCCTCGCCACCGCCCGTAACATCCCGCAGGCCAACGCCGCGCTGAAGAACGGCGAGTGGAAGCGCAGCAAGTACACGGGTGTGGAGCTGGCCGAGAAGACCCTCGGCGTGGTCGGCCTCGGCCGCATCGGCGCGCTCGTCGCGCAGCGCATGTCCGCCTTCGGCATGAAGGTCGTCGCCTACGACCCGTACGTGCAGCCCGCCCGCGCCGCGCAGATGGGCGTCAAGGTGCTGTCGCTGGACGAGCTGCTGGAGGTCTCCGACTTCATCACCGTCCACCTGCCGAAGACCCCCGAGACCCTCGGCCTGATCGGCGACGAGGCGCTGCGCAAGGTCAAGCCGAGCGTGCGCATCGTCAACGCCGCGCGCGGCGGGATCGTCGACGAGGAGGCGCTGTACTCCGCCCTCAAGGAGGGCCGGGTCGCCGGTGCCGGCCTCGACGTGTACGCCAAGGAGCCGTGCACCGACTCGCCGCTCTTCGAGTTCGACCAGGTCGTCGCCACCCCGCACCTCGGTGCCTCCACCGACGAGGCGCAGGAGAAGGCCGGTATCGCCGTCGCCCGATCCGTGCGTCTCGCGCTCGCCGGTGAGCTCGTGCCGGACGCGGTGAACGTGCAGGGCGGCGTCATCGCCGAGGACGTCAAGCCGGGCCTGCCGCTCGCCGAGCGCCTGGGCCGGATCTTCACCGCGCTCGCCGGCGAGGTCGCGGTCCGCCTCGACGTCGAGGTGTACGGCGAGATCACCCAGCACGACGTGAAGGTGCTGGAGCTGTCCGCCCTCAAGGGTGTCTTCGAGGACGTCGTCGACGAGACGGTGTCGTACGTCAACGCCCCGCTGTTCGCCCAGGAGCGCGGCGTCGAGGTGCGGCTGACCACCAGCTCGGAGGCGACCGAGCACCGCAACGTCGTCACGGTGCGCGGCACCCTGGCCGACGGCGAGGAGGTGTCGGTCTCCGGCACGCTCGCCGGCCCCAAGCACCTCCAGAAGATCGTCGCCGTCGGAGAGTACGACGTCGACCTCGCGCTCGCCGAGCACATGGTCGTCCTGAAGTACGAGGACCGGCCGGGTGTCGTCGGCACGGTGGGCCGCATCCTCGGTGAGGCGGGCATCAACATCGCCGGTATGCAGGTGTCGCGGGCCGTGGCCGGCGGCGAGGCGCTGGCGGTGCTGACCGTGGACGACACGGTGACCTCCGGTGTGCTGGCCGAGGTGGCGGCTGAGATCGGTGCGACCTCGGCCCGTTCGGTGAACCTGGTCTGACGCATCCCGGGGGCTGACGCCCCCGGACCCCCCGTTCGCCCCGAACGGGTTCGTCTTCACACGCCGGACGGGCTGAGTTGATCAGCTCGTCCGGCGTTTTCGCGTCCCCGGACCCGCCGCAGCGTCACCGTCGCCGCTGCCGCCGCCCCGAGCAGCAGCACCGCGCTCGTGACCGCCGCCGCGTGCATGCCGCTCGTGAAGGCCTCGCGTGCCGCCGACGCCAGGGCGTCCCCCGCGCGCCCCGGAAGCCGGTCGGCGACGGCCAGGGCGCCGCCCAGCGTCTCGCGGGCCGGAGCGGGCGCCGAGGCCGGGATCTCGTGGCGGTAGACGGCCGTGCCGATGGAGCCGAGGAACGCCATGCTCAGCGCGCCGCCGAACTCCGTGCCGGTCTCCAGCAGCGACGAGGCCGCGCCCGCCTTCTCCACCGGGGCGGCGCTCAGGGCCAGGTCGGCCACCTGGGACATGACGGCGACGACACCGCAGGCCAGGACGGCACACGCGGCCAGCAGCAGCCAGAGGGAGTCCGTGCCCGTCAGGGCCAGCAGGACATAGCCGCACGCGGTGACCGCGAAGCCTCCGCCGACGACGTACGCACGGGGAACGCCCCGCTGCACGAGCTGCGCGCTGAGCGGGGCCGCCAGTGCGATGGGCACCGACGGCAGCAGGCTCCACAGCGCTGCTTCGAGAGGGCTCTTGTCCAGGACCGACTGGATGTACTGGGTCGTGAAGTAGGCCGAGCCCATCATGCCGAACGCGGCGACGAGGTTGAGGACGACGGCCGGGCTGAAGCCTCGGCTGCGGAACAGCGCAGGCGAGATCATCGGGGACACCGCCGTGCGCTGGCGGTGGACGAACAGCGCGGCGAAGAGCATGCCGGCCGTGACCGACAGGGCGTACCGCACGTTCCAGCCCTCCGAGGCGAGCTCCTTCAGGCCGTAGATCACGGGGAGCACCGCCGCCATCGACAGGGGCACGCTCAGCCAGTCGAAGCGGCCCGGGTGCGGGCTTTTCGACTCGGGCAGCAGGACGGGCCCCAGGATCAGGAGCAGCACCATGGCGGGGAGGTTGACCAGGAAGACCGAGCCCCACCAGAAGTGCTCGACGAGCACCCCGCTCAGCACCGAGCCGAGCGCGATGCCGGCCGTCATCACACCCGACCACACGCCGATCGCCTTGGTGCGCTGCGCGGGGTCGGTGAACATCGTGCGCACCAGCGCCATCGTCGACGGCATCAGCGTCGCGCCGCCGATGCCGAGGACCGCGCGGGCGGCGATCAGGGTCTCGGCACTGTTGGCGTAGGCCGCGACCAGGGAGGCCGTGCCGAAGGCGGCGGCGCCGAACAGCAGGAGCCTGCGGCGGCCGATGCGGTCGCCGAGCGAGCCCATCGTCATCAGCAGGCCGGCCAGGACGAAGCCGTAGATGTCGAAGATCCACAGCTGTTGGGTGGCGCTCGGCTCCAGGTCGGCGCTGATCGCGGGGATCGCGAAGTACAGGACGGACACGTCCATCGAGACCAGCAGCAGCGGCAGCATCAGCACGCCGAGCGCCGTCCATTCGCGGCGGCCGGCGCGGGCCGGCGGGTTGGGGGTCGTCGTCATGGGGCAGGACTGTACGGACGTCTTAAACGCTTGTCTAGTACGGTTGTTTAAGACAGATGTCTGGATCCCGGGATAGGGTGACGGGTCATGGGACACCGTGAGGATCTGCTGGAGGGCGCGCAGCGCTGCCTGCTGGCGAAGGGCTTCCTGCGCACGACCGCGCGCGACATCGTCAAGGAGTCGGGGACCAACCTGGCGTCGATCGGCTACCACTACGGCTCGAAGGACGCGCTGCTGGCGCAGGCGTACGTCGAGATGGTGGAGGGGATGTCCGACGCCTTCGAGGGAGGCGGTGAGCTGCGCGGGGAGCCGGGGTCGCTGGAGCGGTTCACCGAGGTGTGGGCGAACATCATCTCCACCATGCGGGAGCCCGGTTCGATGTGGCGGCTCAGCATGGAGATCGTGGCCTTGGGGGATCAGCTGCCGGAGGTCCGGGAGCATCTCGCGCGGGCCCAGCGGGAGGGTGCGCGCGGCATCGTGACGCTCTTCCACGGTGGGCGGGAGGAAGACGTCCCGGAGGAGCGGGTGGACACCCTCGGCTCCTTCTATCTGACCCTGATGATGGGGCTCATGGCGCAGTGGACCTTCGATCCGAAGGGCGCGCCGGAGGCCCGGCAGCTCGCCGAGGGGCTCCGCCAGGTGATGGAGGCCGCTACCCCGAAGTGACGCTCACGCGCCCCTCGCGCATCTCGACGACCCGGTCCGCGAAGTGCCGTACGACCGCCCGGTCGTGGCAGATGAACAGGTAGCCGAGGCTCAGGTCGTCCTGGAGGTCGGCGAGCAGGTTCAGTACGCCCGCGCGTACCGACGGGTCGAGGGACGACACCGGCTCGTCGAGCGCCAGCAGCCGCGGTTCGGACGCCAGGGCGCGGGCGATGCCGGCGCGCTGGCACTGGCCGCCGGAGAGTTCGTGCGGCCGGCGGTCGCCGTACGCGGGGTCGAGGCCGACCCGGTCGAGGAGTTCGGCGACCCGGGCCGGGCCGGCGGCGGGATCCCAGCGGCCCTGCACCTTCAGCGGTTCGGCGATGGCGTCGCGGATGCGGTGGCGGGGGCTCAGTGAGCCGTACGGGTCCTGGAAGACGGGCTGCATACGGGGCCGCAGCGGGCGCAGCTCGCGTTCGGTGAGGGACGTCAACTCCCTTCCCTCGAAGCGGACTTCACCGCCGGCCGGGCGGCGCAGCTGGAGCACCGCCAGGGCCGTGGAGGACTTGCCGCAGCCGGACGGACCGCTCAGCGCGAGGGTCTCGCCGGCGACCAGGGTGAAGGACACGCCGTCCACGGCGGTGGCCTGGCCGTAGCGGACGACCAGGTCGCGGACGTCGAGCAGGGGATCGGTCATGCGGGCTGCCCCTCCTTCAGGAACAACTCGGTGGCCGGGTGGGGGAGTTCCTCCCAGCGATGGCAGGCGACCAGCCGTCCGGACACCTGCCGGGGCTCCGGCTCGTCCGTGTGGCAGGGGCCCGCCGCGAGCGGGCAGCGCGGGGCGAAGGCGCAGCCCGGCGGGAGCGTGCCCGGGGCGGGCGGGGTGCCGCGCAGGGCCGGGAGACGGCGGCCCGGGGGCGCGTGCTGCGGGAGGGACGCCAACAGGCCGGCCGTGTAGGGCGCGCGGGGGCGGGTCAACACCTCGTCCGCCGCGCCGAGTTCGGTGAGCCGCCCGGCGTACATCACCAGCATCCGGTCGGCGTGCCCGCGTACGGCGTCCATGTCGTGCGTGACCAGGACGAGCGCGGCGCCGACCGCCTCCCGCTGCTCGGCGAGCAGCCGCAGCACCTGGTCGCGGCGCTCCTCGTCGAGGGCGGTGGTGGGTTCGTCGGCGACCACGACGTCCGGTTCGTTGATCGTGGCCATGGCGATCACGGCGCGCTGCCGCATCCCGCCGGAGTACTCGTGCGGATACGCCCGCGCCTTGCGGGCCGCGTCCGGGATGCCGACGCGGTCCAGGGCCGCGACCGCCCGGGCCCGGGCCTCCTTGCCGGAGACACCGGCCACCGACCGTACGGCGGCGGCGAGTTGGTCGCCCACCCGGTGCACGGGTGACAAGGCCGACAGGGCGTCCTGCGGGACGAGGGAGATGCGCCGGCCCCGGTGGGCCGACAGGTCCGGGCTGATCGTCCCGCTCGTCGTCGCGCCGCGCGGCAGCATGCCGAGGAGCGCGCGGGCCGTGAGGGACTTGCCCGCTCCCGACTCGCCGACAATGGCCAGCACTTCGCGGGGCCGGACGTCGAAGGACAGGCCGCGCACGGCCTCGACCCCGTCGAAGGCGATCCGCAGCTCGCGTACCGACAGCAGTGGCTCAGACTTCAACGGGGATCTCCTTCGTCACGTCGACCGGAGCCGGGGCGACCCGCCGTCCCCTCCGGCCCTGTGTGAGTGCCGCGCCCGACACCGCGAGTCCCGCCAGCAGGGCCAGTGCCACCGCCGGGGCGAGGGCCGCCCACGGGGCGCGCTCCACATAGGCGCGGGACTCGTCGAGCAGCAGACCCCACTCGGGAGCGGGCGGCTGGGCGCCCAGGCCCAGGAAGCCCAGCGAGGCCAGGGCCAGGGCGATGCCCGGCAGACGCAGCAGGGCGTGGCGGGCGACCGGGGCGGCCACCGACGGCAGGACGTGCCGGGTGAGGATCCAGAACGGGCTCGCCCCGATGGCCCGTTGGGCGGTCAGGAACGCCGACGCCCGCACCTCCTGCACCAGCGCCGCCGCGTGCGCGGACAGGGCCGGCCAGGAGATCAGCGCGACCGCGAGGGCCGCGCCGCCGGTGCCCGGGCCGACGGCCGCCGCGACCAGGATGCCGACGATCACCGGGGGCAGCGCGTTGGCGATGTCCGCCGCGCCCTCCGCGATCCGGGGCAGGAAGCCCAGGGCGAGCGCGACCAGCAGGCTCAGCAGGCAGACGGCCGCGGCCGTGCCGACCGTGGAGGCGGCGCCGTGGCCGAGGCGCGCGAGCACGTCACGGCCGAGGCCGTCGGTGCCGAGCGGATGGACCCAGGAGGGCGCGGCCAGCCGGGCCATGGTGTTGACGGCGTACGGATCGCGCAGCAGGCCCCAGCCGATGGTCACGGCGAGAACGGTGAACAGCGACAACGGGATCGCGGGATGTGCGCGCACCGGCCGTGCCGGGGGCAGCGCCAGCGAGGCGTCCCGCAGGGCCGGGCCCAGCAGCCGCCGCCGGGCGAGCGCCGCCAGCGCGCCCGTGACCAGCCCGAGCGCGAGCAGCGCGAGCACCGCGCCCTGGAGCAGCGGCAGGTCCTGCGACTTGGCCGCGCCGAGCGCGGTACGGCCGATCCCCGGCACCGCGAAGACCGTCTCCACGGCGACCGCGCCACCGGTGAGCCCCACGGCGACCATCCCGAGCTGCGGGACCAGCGGCGGCAGGACCCGCCGCAGCGCCGCCCCCGCGATCCGCGCCCGGCTCACCCCGGCGGCCCGCCACAGCTCCACCCACCGCTCGTCGAGCACGGCGGGCAGCGCGTCCGCGACCAGACGGCCGAGCAGGCCGCCGCCGGGTACGCCGAGGGCCACGGCGGGCAGGACCATGTTCTCCGGCCCCACCCAGCCCGACGTCGGCAGCCACCCCAGCCACACTCCGAACACCAGCAGCACGACCGTGGCCAGCAGGAACTCGGGTATGGCGACCAGCATCGCGGCCCACGCCCCGGTCGAGGACCGGCCCCGCACCAGCACCGGTGCGACGAGGGCGCACGCGAGCAGCAGCGCCAGGCCGAGCGAGGCGCCCATCAGCGCCAGTGACACCTGGAGCCCGGAGACCACCGAGGGCAGGACGTCGGTGCCCGACACCCAGGAGGTGCCGAGGTCGCCGTGCAGCAGGTCCGAGGCCCAGTGGCCGAGCAGGGTCAGGGGCCCGGCGTCCAGACCGAGGTCCCGGCGTACGGAGTCCAGGGCCTCCTTCGTCGGGTCCTGCTCGGCGGAGCGGGCCCGCAGCACGGCGAGTGCCGGGTCCCGGCCGGAGAGCCAGGGCAGCAGGCCGACGGCGGCCAGGACGGCGATCAGGCAGAGCAGGCGGGTCAGGGTGGCGGCGTCCGCCAACCGCCGTATGCGGGCTCTCACTTGACGTGGGTGTCCGCCGTGACCAGTTCCCGCTCGCGCGGGTCGTGGGCGACACCGGTCACGCCGGCGGCGTCGCCCTGGATCACGCGCTCGTGCAGCATGGGCACGGCCGCGTCCGTGCCGAGTACGGCGGCCTCGGCGGCGATGACCGCCTTGCGCCGGGCGTCGCCGGTCGGCGTCTCGCCGGCCTTCTTCAGGGCCTTGTCCACGGCCGGGTCCGCCAGCTGGGGGATGTTGAAGGAGCCGTCGGAGGAGAAGTCGCTGTAGAGGTAGGCGGCCGGGTCGCCGGAGTCCAGGACGGTGGCGCGGGAGAGGATGAACGCGTCGAAGCGGCCCGCCAGCGCGTCGGACTCGATGTTGGCGTACTCGCGGACGTCGAGCTTCACCTTGAACCCGGCCTTCTGCAGCTGCTGTTGCAGCGCGGCGGCGACCTCGGGCAGCTCGGCGCGGTCGGTGAAGGTGCCGATGCTGATCGTCTTGCCGGCCGGGGTGCCGGCCTCGGCCCGCTTCACCGGCTTCCGAAGCTCGGCCGCCCACGGCAGGGCGGGGCCGAGCAGCCCCTCGGCGACATCGGCGCGCCCCTCGTACACGCCCTTCACGATCGACTCGGCGTCGATCGCCTCACGCGCCGCCGCCCGTAGCGCGGCGTCCTTGAAGACGCCCTTCTCGGTGTTGAGGTACAGGGTGTTGGTGCGCGGCATGGGCACCTCGGTGATCAGGTCCTGGTCCAGCACCGCCGCCTGCGAGACCGGCACCGCCTCGACGATGTCGGCCTCGCCGGTGCGCAGGGCGGCGGCCCGGGCGGTGCCGTCGGGCACGAACCGGACGTCGATGCCGGGGGCCTTGGCCTTCTTCCCCCAGTAGCCGTCGTAGCGGTCGAGGGCGGCGGAGGAGGTGCCGTTGACCTTCGTGAGCTCGAAGGGGCCGGTGCCCGCGCCGACGGGGCTGACGGTCTTCCCCCGGTAGGCCTTGGCCGCGAGGATCGACAGCTGCGGGGAGCTGAGCCGCTGCGGGACGAGGGGGTCCTCGGTGGCGGTGGTGACGGTGACCTTGTCGCCGTCGGCCTTCGCGGTCAGGTCCACGCCGTCGAGGATGCGGGGCTTGGGGGAGGCGGCGGCCGCCTTGGTGAGGGAGTTGACGACGGTTTCGGCGGTGAGCTTCGTCCCGTCGTGGAAGGTGACGCCGTCGCGCAGGGTGAAGGTCCAGCTCCGGCCGGACTGGGTCCAGTCGGTGGCCAGTGCCGGCTCGGCGTCACCGTCCGCGTCCAGTTTCACCAGGGTCTCCGCCGTGGACCAGCGCGACAGCTTGAAGGCGTCGTCCGACAGCGGGGACAGCGCCGAGCGCGGGGGCAGCATCATTGCGACGCGTAGGCGCTTGCCCCCTGCCCCGGAGTCGTCGGTGGCCGACTGCCCACCGGAGAAGCAGCCGGTGAGCAGGGCGGAGGCCGCAGTGACGGCGGCAAGGGGGATGAGTCGAGCGGGGACGCGCACGGGGACACCTCGGTCAAGGCCTGGTAAATGGTTGAACGCGCCATGACCGTAGCATGATGACAATCGTTTTCAGAAGGGACCGATGATCAGGGCACGGGACGGAAGTACTTCCGCAGCGCCCAGGCGGCGAGCCGGCGACCGGTGGTGTTGCCCACCTCGTCGGCCGTCCGGGTGTGGATGCCGCCCCAGACCCGGGCGTCGACGACGTCCTGCTCGTAGTCGTGGGCGTAGCGGTAGTGACGGGTGGCGCCGGTGGTGGTCGACCGGATGTGCAGGTCGACGCGGGAGGTGCCGAGAATTCCGGTCAGCATGCGCATCAGCGCACCGCCCATGGTGGCGTGGCCGCTGAGGTAGTCGGGATGTGCCGGGGTGAGCAGCAGCGGCTCCCAGTGCCGGTCCGCCCGGGTCGCCGGGTTGCCGTCGGTGTCCGCTTCCCGGATGGCGGTGACGGGCCGCCAGGTGCCGTAGTGGAGCTTGGCGTCCCAGGCGGCGATGACGGCGTCGGCCTGGGTCGTGTTGGCCGCCGCGTACAGGCGCGCCGTCTCGGCGATGTCGAATCCGTGCCGGGTGGCGTGGTCGCCCAGGGCCCCCTGCAGGTCCAGGTTGGTGAGGAACCGCGCGGTGTCCGTCTGTTCGGGGGTCCGGAGCGAGCCGGTCCGGCCTCCGTAGGCCGCCAGTTCGTGGAGGTCCCTCGCGTACCGGGCGGAGCGGAGCGCCGGCGGCGGGCCGGGGCGGAACTGGTGCGGGGAGTCCAGCAGCAGTGGCCGGACCCTGCCGATCCAGGCGCTGGCGAAGGGCTCTTGGCCCGGCGGGGTGGGGCGCCAGACGCCGGGACCCGGGCGCGCGGGGAACGGCACGGACGCGCCGCGACCGTCATCGCGGCGGAGGTCGATGATGCGGTCGGCGGCGGACTTCCCGAACGCGACGCCCCGGTCCTCGGCCTCGCCGTCGGGGATCTTCGCGAGCGTGCCGGTCAGGGCGGTGTCCAGCCGGGGCGCGGCCCCGGGGAAGTGGTGGCGCAGCACCTGGTGGGCCGCCGAGGCGGCAGCCGCCGCGGACGAGGCTGTACGGGGTGCCCGCTCGTCCCACTTGTACGGGGTGAAGCGTCCCTCGATGCCGACGACGGCGTTGTAGACGGCGGTGGAGACGTACGCCTCCCAGATGAACATCTCGGCCGGACCCGGGCGGGCCTCGGCCTCGATGGTGGTCTCCGCGGTGCGCATCCACTCGATGACGGCCGACGCGTCGGATGCCGCTCCCGCGGGACGGTCCTCCCCGGCCCTCGCGTGGGCGCCCGGCAGCGTGAGCGCGAGCACCCCGCAGGCCAGCCCCGCCACCACCGTTCGCTTCGCAGACCAGGCGCGTCGGTTCCGCACGAGAACTCCTCCCAGCCGATGGCACACCAGGAGAACCGTGACCGGGCGGGGCGTCCGGCGGCGCGCGGGTCCGTCGTCAAACCGCCCGTTCGGGCGACGGACTCACCCGGACGGCCCGATGCCGTGACCCTGTGCGAGCCGGGCGCCCTTCAACGCCATGTGCAGGAGCAGGCGGTCCTCACCGTCGTCCAGGTCCAGGCCGGTGAGCTTCTCGATCCGGGACAGGCGGTAGTACAGGGTCTGGCGGTGGATGCCGAGCTCGGCGGCGGCCCGTGCGGCCTGGCCCGCGCAGTCCAGGTAGACCTCGGCGGTACGGGCCAGCTCCCGGTGGACGGGGAAGAGCAGGGCGTGCACCGAGGGGTCGCGGGCCACCTCCGGCGGCAAGGCGGTGAGCAGCCGGAACGGTCCGATGGACGCCCACTCGGCGACGGGCCCCAGCCGCGGTTCGGCCAACGCGGCCCGCGCCGCCGCCGAGGCCTCCCACCAGGCGCTTCCCAGCTCGGCGAGACCGGAGCGGGGTGTTGAGAGACCGGCGGCGGCGGACCCGGCGCCGGCACCCTGAGAGGCGCCGTCGGCTGCTCCGCGAGGGGCGGGGCCGGGGGAGGTGGGGTCTGTCGTTCTGCCTGAGGTGCCGGTCGGTGCGCGTGCGGTGGTCGCTCCGTGCGAGCCCGGGCCGGTCGCCGCCCGCCCGGTGCCGCCGGTCGGACCGCTTCCCCCGCCCGCCCGCTCCAGCAGGCGGGTCGCCGCTGTCGTCGCCGGGGTCAGTACGTCCGGCGAGCGGAGCCGGATCAGGGCGGCCACGCACTGGGACGAGGCCCCCCACGGCAGGGTGCACAGGGCGGTCGCGCCCTGCATCGTGCGGACCGACGGGGCGTCATCGGGGTCGGCCGTGGGCCAGGGGGCGACGCAGAGCACCGTGTGGAGACCGTCGGCGCGCGGGCCGAGGGCGGTGCGGAGTTCCGCGATGGCCATGTCGCGCTGCCAGTCGCGGTCGGCCGTGAGGACGGCCCGCAGCTCGCGGCTGAGGTCGGCACCGTGCTGGGCCTCGTCGGCGAGCAGCGCCCCGATCCGGGTCGTGACCTGCATGGCGGCGGACAGCTGGCGTTCGCTCGGGCCGGGATCGTCGTCCAGCAGCCAGACGTAGCCGTGGACCACGCCCCGGTGCCGGACGGGCAGGCAGATCCGGCCCCGGTACACCCCGGCCTCCGGCGTCGGCGGGATGCGGACCGGGCCGGTCGCACGCGTGATGCCGAATCCCTCGAACCACGCCCGGACGGCCGCCGTCGAGCGGCGGGTGAGGATCGAGCGGGTGCGCACCGGGTCCAGGGCCGACGGATCGAGGTCGCCCTCACTGTCGTACGCGCCGAAGGCGATCAGCTCGAAGTCCCGGTTCTCCAGCGTCGCGGGCGCCCCGAGCAGCTCCGAGATCTCGTCGACCAGCTCCTCGTAGTCACCCCTGTGTTCCGACGTCATCCCCGCATTGTCCCGCACTCCAGGAGACCCTTCATACATTTGTCTGAGATCTGCGGCACGGATGCGTGACAGCTGTCGATGGCCGACAGTCGGAGGGATCCTTAGGTTTCACGGTGGTTCTCCGTGCCGTACCCGAAGCGTCATCCGCCCGGGGTCCGGCCTTCCGTTGGTTGTGCTCTGGAGGTGCCCCGTGCTGGGTCCCGTGATTCTCGCCGCGTCGCGCAGCGACCGGATGCGACGCCTGGTTTCGGCCGCCCCGGTGACCAAACAGGTCGTCGACCGATTCATCGCGGGCGAGGGCGTCGACGACGTCGTGCCGGTCATCCGGGAGCTCGCCGGGCAGGGCCTGGAGCTGACGATGGACGTCGTCGGCGAGGACATCACCAACCCCACCCAGGCCGCCGCCGCGCGGGACGCCTACCTGGAGCTGATCGACCGCCTGAAGCCGCTGGAGCTCGGCACCCGCGCCGAGATGTCGGTGAAGCTGTCGATGTTCGGGCAGGCGCTGGACGGCGGCCACGAACTGGCCCTCGCCAACGTCCGCCCGGTCGTCGAGGCCGCCGCCGAGATCGGCACCACGGTCACTCTGGACGCCGAGGACCACACCACCCTCGACTCGATGTTCGCCATCCACGAGGAGCTGCGGAAGGACTTCCCGCAGACCGGCTGCGTCATCCAGGCGTACCTGTTCCGCACCGAGGCCGACGCCCGCCGTCTCGCCGCGAACGGCAGCCGGGTGCGCCTGGTCAAGGGCGCGTACAAGGAGCCGGGCTCGGTCGCGTATCTGGACAAACAGGAGATCGACCGGGCATACGTTCGGGTCCTCAGGACGTTGATGGAAGGGGAGGGGTACCCGATGATCGGGTCCCACGACCCGCGCCTGATCGCCATCGGCCAGGAGCTCGCCCACCGCGCCGGGCGAAAGCTCGACGAGTACGAGTTCCAGATGCTCTACGGCATCCGCACCGAGGAGCACCTGCGGCTGGCCGCCGAGGGCCACCGGATGCGCGTGTACACCGCGTACGGCACCGACTGGTACGGCTACTTCATGCGCCGACTCGCGGAGAAGCCGGCCAACCTGCGCTTCTTCGCCCGCAGCATGATCACCAAGGGCTGAGACCGAATCACCGCTCAGTAAGGAGTTACGGAAAACATGGACGCTGTGACCCAGGTCCCCACCCCCGTCAACGAGCCGGTGCACGGCTATGCCCCCGGCTCGCCCGAGCGTGCCCGGCTGGAGGCCAGGCTGAAGGAGCTGGCCGACAACCCCGTCGACCTGCCCTGCACCATCGGCGGCGAGAAGCGGATGGGCGGCGGTGAGGCCTTCAAGGTCGTCCAGCCGCACAACCACCAGGCCGTGCTCGGCACGTACCGCAACGCCACGCAGCAGGACGCCCAGGACGCCATCGACGCGGCCCTCGCCGCCGCACCCGCCTGGCGCGCCATGTCCTTCGACGACCGCGCGGCGATCATCCTGCGCGCCGCCGAGCTGCTCTCCGGGCCCTGGCGCGAGACGCTCGCCGCCTCCACCATGCTCGGCCAGTCCAAGACCGCCCAGCAGGCCGAGATCGACACCCCCTGCGAGCTGATCGACTTCTGGCGGTTCAACGTCTCCTACGCCCGCAACCTGTTGGCCGAGCAGCCGCCGGCCAACTCCCCGGGTGTGTGGAACCGTCTGGACCACCGCCCGCTGGAGGGCTTCGTCTACGCGGTCACGCCCTTCAACTTCACGGCGATCGCGGGCAACCTGCCGACCGCCCCGGCCCTGATGGGCAACGTCGTCGTCTGGAAGCCGTCCCCGACGCAGACCCACGCCGCCGTGCTGCTGATGCAGCTGCTGGAGGAGGCGGGCCTGCCCAAGGGCGTCATCAACCTCGTCACCGGCGACGGCATCGAGGTCTCCAAGGTCGCCCTGGAGCACCGCGACCTCGCGGGCATCCACTTCACCGGCTCGACCCCCACCTTCCAGTACCTGTGGAAGACGGTCGGTGCCAACATCGAGAAGTACCGCACCTACCCGCGTCTGGTCGGCGAGACCGGCGGCAAGGACTTCCTCGTCGCCCACCCGTCCGCCGACCCGGCCATCCTGAAGACGGCGCTCACCCGCGGTGCCTTCGAGTACCAGGGCCAGAAGTGCAGCGCCACGTCCCGGGCATACGTCCCCGCCTCGATCTGGAACTCCGGTTTCAAGGAGGAGTGGGCCGCCGAGGTCGACGGCATCAAGATGGGCGACGTCACCGACCTGTCGAACTTCATCGGCGCCGTCATCGACGAGCGTGCCTTCGCCAAGAACAAGGCTGCCATCGACCGCGCCAAGGAGGACCCGTCCTGCACGATCGTCGCGGGCGGCTCCTACGACGACTCCGAGGGGTACTTCGTCCGCCCGACGGTCATCGAGTGCAGCGACCCGGAGAACGAGGTCTTCCGCACCGAGTACTTCGGCCCGGTCATCGCCGTGCACGTCTACGAGGACGACAAGTACGACGAGATGCTGACGCAGATGGAGTCCGTCTCCGACTACGCCCTGACCGGCTCGGTGATCGCCAACGACCGCGCGGCGGCGGCCTACACGGCGGACAAGCTCCGCTACGCGGCCGGCAACTTCTACATCAACGACAAGTCGACCGGCGCTGTCGTCGGCCAGCAGCCCTTCGGCGGCGGCCGTGCCTCCGGCACCAACGACAAGGCCGGCGCCCCGCAGAACCTGATGCGCTGGACCCTGACCCGCGCCATCAAGGAGACGCTGGTCCCGCCGACCGACTACACCTACCCGCACATGGGCTGAGTCCCACGGCACCGACGGGCCGGGTCACGGAAATGACCTGGCCCGTCGGCATGTCCGCCGGGAAGACTGGGCCGATGACCACCCGCGCGCGCACCGCCCACACCGCCGACCTCACCCCCGCCGAACTCGGCGCCGTACGGGCCCTGCTGGACGCAGCCTTCGACGGCGACTTCGGCGACGACGACTGGGACCACGGCCTCGGCGGCATGCACGTCCTCGTGCACGACGGCTCCGGGCTCGCCGCGCACGGGGCGGTCGTGATGCGCCGGGTGCGGCACCGCGGCCGGTGGCTGCGCGCCGGGTACGTCGAGAACGTCGCCGTACGCGCCGACGCCCGCCGCTCCGGACTCGGCGGGCAGGTCATGGCGGAGCTGGAACGCATCGTCGACCGCGCCTACGACCTGGGCGCCCTCTCCGCCAGTGACGACGGCGCCCGGCTCTACACCTCGCGCGGCTGGCGGCTGTGGCGCGGCCAGGTGCACGCCCTCAGCCCGCGGCACGGCGTCGTCCGCCTGCCGGAGGAAGAGGACAGCACCTACGTCCGTCCCGCCCTCGCCGGCCCGCTCGACCCCGCGCACGAGCTGCTCTTCGACTGGCGTGACGGAGACGTGCTCTAGAGATCACCGCAGGTCAGCGCGGTGTGACCGGCTCCACTGTCTCAGATAGTAGGAAGTCCGAGTAATTGTGGAGACAGACGCTCCGGACTCCCTTAGTTTTGTAGGAGCCGAACGTCTCGCTCGACCAAGCGAATGGCGGTCGTGAGCCGGGCCCCCGTGCAGGCAACCCCTGCGGCACCGCTCCCCGCCCCATCCGGCGTCTCGTATCCCTCCCTTTGCACTCCGTGCTGTCGAAGGAGTCGATTTCCCATGGCCGAGACGACCGTCCGCCGCCGAGTCCGTCACGTTTCCCGTACGAGCGAGTCCGACCGCAAGAACGCCGCCGCAGCGCTCCAGCGCGCCCTCGACCGCAGGGACAACGGCGGATCCACCGGCCACTGAGCCGCACCAGGACCGGGAGCCGCCCGACGAGGCGCGGCGCGGGGCCTCACGCCCCGCGCCGCACCTCGAAATGGTCGATCCGCTCACCGCTCGACGCCAGCGCCGACACCTTCAGCCTCGGCGCGGCGCCGCTCACGGCCTCCACCGAGAGGAACGAGAAGCCGCGGTAGCGCACCCGCGACCACTGTGCCGACTCCGCCTTGGTGTCCCGGGACTTCGTCCACCGGAACGTGCCGACGGGCTCGTGGTCGGCGGTGTTCCCCTCGTAGCTCTCCTTCACGCCGTCCGGGAAGCCGTACAGCTCCTTGCCGCCGCCGCCCGCCGTGACGTACACGATCCCGTCCCGTCGTGGATCCGTCGTCCCGCCGACCGGCACCGGCCTGCCCACCTCGCCGTTGCGGATGGCGTCGGTCCGCTCGTAGACGTGGTTGTGCCCGTTGATCACCAGGTCCACCTGGTGCTCGGCGAACAGCGGCAGCCACTCGGCGCGCACCCCGCCGTCGGAGGCGTGCGTGGACGTCGAGTACGCGCAGTGGTGGAAGAAGACGACGATGAAGTCGACCGAAGCGTCGGCCCGCAGTTCGGCGAGCTTCCGGTCCAGCCACTTCGTCTGCCGCCCCTCCGTGTAGCCGAAGTTGGCCGGGATCTCGTACGACACGTCGTTCGCGTCCAGCGCGACCACGCCGACGTTGCCGTACGTGAAGGCGTACACCCCCGGCGCCGTGCGCGCGTCGAAGCCGCTGTCCGGCAGGGAGAAGCGGGCGAGTTGGCCGCCGTAGCCGTCCGGCGAGTACCAGGCCTCCATGTCGTGGTTGCCGGTCGTCACCATCCAGGGCACCGACCTGGCCACCGGCTCGGTCTGCTTCAGGAACCGGTCCCACTGCCCGGCGTCGAAGACGTCCGACTCCTTGCCCTTGCCGGTCGGGTCGGCGTAGCAGATGTCGCCGGCGTGGAGGTGGAACGCCGGGCTGCGGCGCAGCAGCAGACGGTCGTTGAGGGCCGCCTCCTCGCCGACACCCTGGTCGCCGAACGCGGTGAACACGAACCGCTCGGGCGGACTGGCCGGGGCCGTGCGGAAGGACGTGACGGTCGACCGGTGCCCCGGGGACGCCGGATCGAAGCCCTCGTGGCCGACGCCGTAGTAGTACGTCGTGCCCGGGCGCAGGCCGTCCAGCGCCGCGTGCAGGTAGTACTGCTCGACCGCCGGCCGTACGCCCTTCAGCTCCGGGGTGTGCAGATCGCGCAGCTCCGCCTCGATCTTGCGCCCGAGGTCGTCGGGGCGCAGGCCCACCCGGACGTACGGCCCCCGCACCGCCAGCGGCACCTGCCAGGAGATCCGCATCTGCGTCTTCGGGTCGGCACCGAAGGCGAGGTGGCGGCCGAAGGGCGTGATGTGGGAGCCGGGCGCCTTCGACGTGCTCGGCGAAGGGCTCCGGGTCGCCGTACCGCCCGCCGGCCCGGAACCGGAGCAGCCGGTCAGCAGGCCGCCCGCGACCGCGCCCGCCGTCACCAGCGTGCGGCGCCGCGACAGCCGTGTGCGCAGGTACTCGTGCTGTTCCGCCATGCTCATCCGGCGGGCGAGCTCAGGCGGGATGCCGAAGTGGGGGATCTCCATGGCGGGTCAATTTCCCAGCGAACGCCAACATCCGCCTCACATACGGGTGAACGGAAGCCGTCGGCCGAGTGCGCTCCGCCGGGCGGGTGCCGTATGTGCCCGCCCTGTGCTGTCCGCATCACGGACACCCCGTGTCATCACATGGGACGAGGAGTAGGGTGCCCGCATGTCTCGCAGCATCAATCTCGCAGTGATTCCCGGTGACGGCATCGGCCAGGAAGTCGTGGCCGAAGGCCTGAAGGTCCTCTCCGCCGTCCTTCCGCAGGATGTGAAGCTGGAGACGAAGGACTACGACTTCGGCGCCAAGCGTTACCACGACACCGGTGAGACCCTCACCGACGCCGACCTCGACGCCCTGAAGAAGCACGACGCCATCCTGCTCGGCGCGATCGGCGACCCGAGCGTGCCGTCCGGCGTGCTGGAGCGCGGCTTCCTGCTGAAGCTCCGCTTCGCCTTCGACCACCACGTCAACCTGCGTCCCTCGAAGCTGCTGCCGGGTGTCGCCACCCCGCTGGCCGGCGAGCCGCAGATCGACTTCGTCGTGGTCCGCGAGGGCACCGAGGGCCCGTACACCGGCAACGGCGGCACGATCCGCAAGGGCACCGAGCACGAGGTCGCCACCGAGGTGTCCGTGAACACGGCCTTCGGCGTCGAGCGCGTCGTCCGCGACGCCTTCGCGCGTGCCCAGGCCCGCCCGCGCAAGAAGCTGGCGCTCATCCACAAGAACAACGTGCTGACCTTCGCGGGTCACCTGTGGACCAACATCTTCAACAAGGTGGCCGAGGAGTTCCCCGAGGTCACCACCGAGTACATGCACGTCGACGCGGCGACCATCTACCTGGTCACCCAGCCCGAGCGCTTCGACGTGATCGTCACCGACAACCTCTTCGGCGACATCATCACCGACCTCGCCGCGGCCGTCTCCGGCGGCATCGGCGTGGCGGCCTCCGGCAACATCAACCCGTCCGGAGAGTTCCCCTCGATGTTCGAGCCCGTGCACGGCTCGGCCCCGGACATCGCCGGCCAGGGCAAGGCCGACCCGACCGCCACGGTGCTGTCCGTCGCCCTGCTCCTGCGCCACCTCGGCTACGAGGCCGAGGCCGCCCGGATCGACGAGGCGGTCTCCGCCGACCTGTCGGAGCGCACCGGCAAGCCCGCCCGCTCCACCTCGGAGATCGGCGACGCGCTCGCCGTACGAGTAGCCGGCTGACCCGCCGCGCTCAACCCAAGCCGCCGGGTCGCATCCGCACCCGGCGGCTTCCGCATGTTCCCGCCGGGTGTCACCATCGACCACCGGGCCGCATTCACCCCGTTCCGTCCTCCGTCGCCCCCGGGCGATAATCGAACGCGAGGCCGCGGAACGAGGGAATGCTCGGACGTCCTAGCACTGGTCACCATCAGAGCTGTACCGAGCGCGGCCCGTCACTACAACCGGTGAAGGACTTCAACCCATGACGACGCCCACGATCGAGCTCAAGCCGTCCGCCAACCCGCTCTCCGCCGCAGACCGGGAGGCGATCCTGGCCAACCCCGGGTTCGGCCGCCACTTCACCGACCACATGGTGACGATCAAGTGGACGGAGGGCCGCGGCTGGCACGACGGCCAGCTCGTGCCGTACGCGCCGATCTCCCTCGACCCCGCCACCACGGTCCTGCACTACGCGCAGGAGATCTTCGAGGGGCTGAAGGCCTACCGCCGCCCCGACGGCTCGGTCGCCACGTTCCGGCCGGAGAAGAACGCCGAGCGCTTCCAGAGCTCCGCGCGCCGGCTGGCGATGCCCGAGCTGCCGGTCGAGACGTTCATCGAGGCGTGCGACGCGCTGGTGAAGCAGGACAAGGCGTGGGTGCCGGCGCACGGCGGGGAGGAGTCCCTCTACCTGCGTCCGTTCATGATCGCGACCGAGGTCGGGCTGGGTGTGAAGCCGGCCAACGAGTACCTGTTCCTGGTCATCGCCTCCCCGGCCGGCGCGTACTTCCCGGGCGGCGTCAAGCCGGTGTCCATCTGGGTCTCCGAGGACCGCGTCCGCGCCGTGCCCGGCGGCATGGGCGACGCCAAGACCGGCGGCAATTACGCGGCGTCCCTGCTGGCCCAGGCCGAGGCCGCGACCAAGGGCTGCGACCAGGTCTGCTACCTCGACGCGGTCGAGCACAAGTGGGTCGAGGAGCTCGGCGGCATGAACCTGTACTTCGTGTACGGGAACAAGATCGTCACGCCGTCCCTCACGGGCTCCATCCTGGAGGGCGTCACCCGGGACTCCCTGCTCGCCGTCGCCCGTGACCTCGGGTACGAGGCCGAGGAAGGCCGGGTCTCGGTCGACCAGTGGCAGCGGGACTCGGAGAACGGGTCGCTCACGGAGGTGTTCGCCTGCGGTACGGCCGCGGTGATCACGCCGGTCGGGACGGTGAAGCGGGCCGGGGCCGAGTGGAAGCAGAGCGGGGGAGAGCCGGGCGAGGTCACGCTGCGGCTGCGCCAGGCGCTGCTGGACATTCAGCGGGGTACGGCTGCGGACACGCACGGTTGGATGCACCAGCTGGGCTGAGCCCTCCTGGCCGGGGGCTCCGCCCCCGGACCCCCGGCCTATGCCCACCCACCACCCGAATCGGTCGGGCAAGAAGCCGGAGCGACGGCGTCGCCCCCCGGGTTCCGGCTACCCGCCACGGCGCCCGGGGCCGACAGCGCATACGCCACCCCGCCCACCAGCCCCGACAGCAGGAAGCTGCAGTCCACCCCGCCGGTCAGTGCCAGCAGCGGGCCCTCGTACGAGGGCAGGGACACCGCCAGGACGCCGACGAGCGCCCCGGCCGCCCAGGAGGCGGTCGCCGGGAGGTTCCAGCCGGCGCGGTACCAGTAGACGCCGCCCCGCGCACGGCGGTTGAACACCTGGAGGGCGTCCGCGTCGTACACCCCGCCGCAGCGGGCGAAGCCGATCAGGGTGATCACCGCCCAGGGCGTGCCGATCGCCGTCAGCAGCAGGACGAACGACGTCATCGCGTTCTGCGCGGTGGAGTAGTAGTGCCCGGCGAAGACGCAGGCCGTGGCGACCACGGCGACCGTGTACGTGGCCCTGGCCCGTGAGGCGCGCGGCAGGATGGCGTCCAGGTCGAGGCCCATCGAGTACAGCATCAGACCCGCGTTGCCGACCGAGCCCGCGGAGGCCGCGAGCAGCAGCGGCACCAGGTACCAGGAGGGAGCCGCGTCGACCAGCGGGCCCGCGTAGTCGAGGGCGGCCCGGGCCGCGTACGCCGTGAACGTGCCGAAGAGCTGCGGCACGAGCAGGCCCAGCATCAGCCCCAGCCAGGTCGCGTGCAGCACCCGGCGTGAGGAGTGGCGGGCCGGGGAGATGTAGCGGGTGTAGTCGCCGAGCAGGGTGATGAAGGCGATCGGGCCGGACAGTCCGGCGGCCACGGCCGCGAGCAGCCAGGTCGGCCAGAACCCGCCCAGCAGGTAGCCGCCGGTCTCCGGCAGCGCGGCGGTGGTGAAACCGGGCGCGTAGGCGATCACCCCGAGAGCCAGCAGGGCCGTCATGCCGAAGGCCAGCACCCGCGACATCGCGAGCAGCACCCGGTAGCCGTACACCGCGCCCGCGACGGTGGCCGCGGCGAGCAGCCCGTAGACGATCCCGTACGACATCCCGCCCTGCCGCAGCCCGGCCAGCCGGCCCAGCACGCCCACCACCACGTCCCCGCCGATCCACACGGTCAGCGCGGTGTAGCCGAGGGCCAGCAGCAGTCCGACCACTGAGCCGACCAGCCGTCCGCGGACCCCGAACTGGGCACCGGAGGAGGTCGACAGGTTGGTTCCGGTACGCAGGGAGACCAGGGCGAGGGGAGCCGTGAGCACCACGCCCACCACCGTTCCCGCGACCACCGCGCTGACCGACGACCACCAGTCCAGGCCGAAGGACGGCGGCAGCCAGCCGAAGACGATCACGCCCAGGCAGAGGTTGGAGCCGAGCAGGATCGAGACGAGGTCGCGTGGCCCGCTGGTGCGTTCCTCCTCGGGGATGGTGTCGACTCCGCGCTGTTCGATCGGCATGCTTGTCTCCCTCGGTTAGAGCGACGTTCAATGTGATGGGCGTTACGTGCCGCCGTCAACCTTTCGGTGCAGGGAATTTCATGTTTAGAGTGATGCTCTAAACGGAGGGAGTGACATGCGGCTGACCCCGACCGAACGCGACCGGTTGCTGCTCTTCGGCGCCGCCGAGCTCGCCCGCGCCCGCAGGGCCAGGGGACTGAGACTCAACGTCCCCGAGGCGACCGCGCTGATCGCCGACACGGTGTGCGAGGCCGCCCGGGACGGCAAGCGGCTCGCGGAGGCCGTCGAGGCCGCCCGGTCCGTCCTCGGGCCGGACGACGTGCTGCCCGGAGTCGCCGACGTCGTCACCGAGGTGCATGTCGAGGCGGTCTTCGACGACGGCTCGCGGCTCGCCGTCGTCAGCGATCCGATCGGCGCCGGCCTCGGCGACCGGGCCCCGGGCGCGCTGCTGCCCGGGCCCGGGCACGCCGAGCCCGAGGCGGTCGTACGGCTGACGGTCTCCAACACCGCCACCGTGCCCGTCTCCGTCACCTCCCACTTCCACTTCTTCGAGGCCAACCCGCGACTCGATTTCGCCCGGGAGCGGGCCTACGGCATGCGCCTGGCGGTGCCCGCCGGATCCTCCGTGCGATTCGGGCCGGGGGAGAGCGTCGAGGTGGGGCTGGTGCCGGTCGGGGGCGAGCGGATCGCGATCGGGTTCGCCGGGCTCGTCGACGGGCCGCTGGACGCCCCGGGCGCGAAGGAGGAGGCCCTGCGGCGGGCCGCCGCCTGCGGCTACCTCGGCGTACCGGAAACACCTGAACAGGAGGTCGAGCGATGAGCCGCCCAGGAGGCCACCCCGCCGAGGCCCGCCGCCTCACCCCGTACGAGTACGCCGCCACCCACGGCCCCCGCGCCGGCGACCGCATCCGCCTCGGCGACTCCGGCCTGGTCGTCCGCGTCGAGTCCGACGCCCAGCGGTACGGCGACGAGTTCCTCGCCGGGTTCGGCAAGACCGCCCGCGACGGGCTGCACCTCAAGGCCGCCGCCGTCCGGGAGACCTGTGACGTCGTCATCAGCAACGTCGTGGTGATCGACGCCGTGCAGGGCATCCGGAAGGTGTCGATCGGCATCCGGGAGGGACGGATCTGCTCGATCGGGCGGGCCGGGAACCCCGACACCCTCGACGGGGTCGACGTCGTCGTGGGTACCGGGACCTCGATCGTGTCCGGTGAAGGCCTCATCGCCACCGCCGGAGCCGTCGACACCCACGTCCACCTGCTGTCGCCGCGCGTCATGGAGGCCTCGCTCGCCTCCGGCGTGACCACGGTCATCGGGCAGGAGTTCGGGCCCGTGTGGGGCGTCGGCGTCAACTCGCCCTGGGCGCTGCGGCACGCGTTCAACGCCTTCGACGCCTGGCCCGTCAACATCGGCTTCCTGGGCCGGGGTTCCTCCTCCCGTCCGGCGCCGCTGGTCGAGGCCCTCGCCGAGGGCGGCGCCTGCGGCTTCAAGGTGCACGAGGACATGGGCGCCCACACGCGTGCGCTGGACACCGCGCTGCGCGTCGCCGAGGAGCACGACGTCCAAGTGGCCCTGCACAGCGACGGGCTGAACGAGTGCCTGTCCGTGGAGGACACCCTGCGGGTGCTGGAGGGCCGGACCATCCACGCCTTCCACATCGAGGGCTGCGGCGGCGGGCACGTCCCCAACGTCCTGAAGATGGCGGGCGTCCCGAACGTCATCGGCTCCTCCACCAACCCGACGCTGCCCTTCGGCCGGGACGCCGTCGCCGAGCACTACGGCATGATCGTCTCGGTCCACGACCTCAAGCCCGACCTGCCCGGTGACGCCGCCATGGCCCGCGACCGCATCCGCGCCGGAACCATGGGCGCCGAGGACGTCCTGCACGACCTGGGCGCGATCGGCATCACCTCCTCGGACGCGCAGGGGATGGGGCGTGCGGGCGAGACCGTCCGCCGTACCTTCGCCATGGCCGGGAAGATGAAGGCCGAGTTCGGCGCCCCTGACGCCGGTCACGACAACGAACGCGTCCTGCGGTACATGGCCAAGCTGACCATCAACCCGGCCATCGCCCACGGGCTTTCGCACGAGGTCGGGTCCATCGAGACCGGCAAGCTCGCCGACATCGTGCTGTGGCGGCCGGAGTACTTCGGGGCCAAGCCGCAGCTCGTGCTGAAGTCCGGCTTCCCGGCGTACGGCGTGACCGGCGACCCGAACGCGGCGACCGACACCTGCGAGCCCCTGGTGCTGGGGCCGCAGTTCGGGGCGCACGGGGCGACACCGGCCGACATCTCCGTGGCGTTCGTCGCGCAGGCCGCCCTGGACCAGGGGCGCGACACCGTGCCCACCCGCCGCCGCAGGGTCGCCGTGCGCGGCACGCGCGGGATCGGCCCGGCCGACCTGCGCCTCAACTCCCGTACCGGGACCGTCGACGTCGACCAGCGCACCGGTCTCGTCACCCTCGACGGCGAGCCGCTGCGCTCCGAACCGGCCGAGTCCGTCTCCCTCAACCGTCTCTACTTCCTCTGAGGTTCACCATGTCCGCAGCCGCCGACGGCTTCCGCATGCCCGCCGAATGGGCCCCGCACGAGCGCACCTGGATGGCCTGGCCGGGCCCCAACCTCACCTTCGACGACCCGGAGGACCTGGCAGCGGCCCAGCGCGCCTGGGCCTCGGTGGCCCGCGCGGTCCGCCGGTTCGAGCCGGTGACGGTCGTGTGCGGCCCCGGCCGGTCGGCGCACGCCCGCACCCTGCTGGGCGAGGGGATCGAGACGGTCGAACGCGACCTCGACGACGCCTGGATGCGCGACATCGGACCGACCTTCCTCACCAACGGACGAGGTGAACTGGCCGCCGTCGACTGGACGTTCAACGGCTGGGGCGCCCAGAGCTGGGCCCGCTGGGAGCACGACGCGAAGATCGGCGCCCACGTCGCGGACCTCGCGGGGGCACGGACGTACACCTCGCACCTCGTCAACGAGGGCGGTGCGATCCATGTGGACGGCGAGGGGACGGTCCTGCTGACCGAGACCGTGCAACTGGGGCCCGAGCGCAATCCCGGCTGGACGCGGGAGGAGGCCGAGGCCGAGATCCACGCCCTGCTCGGCACCCGCAAGGCGATCTGGCTCCCGCGCGGCCTGACCGGCGACTACCCCCCGCACGGCTTCGGCACCCTCGGCCACGTCGACATCGTCGCGGCCTTCGCCCGCCCCGGCGTGGTCGTGGCCCATGTGCAGCCGGACCCGGCGCACCCCGACCACGAGGTGACGAAGGAGATCACCGGCCTGCTGAGGTCGCAGACGGACGCGCGCGGCCGCCGCCTGGAGGTCGTCGAGGTGCAGGCCCCCACCGTCCTGGAGGTCGATGGCCACTGGGCCGACTACTCGTACATCAACCACTATCTCTGCAACGGCGGTGTGGTCCTGTGCGGCTTCGACGACCCGCGCGACGAACTCGCGGCCGGCATCTTCCGCCGCCTGTTCCCGGAGCGGACCGTGACACTCGTGGACGCCCGTACGATCTTTGCCGGCGGTGGAGGCATCCACTGCATCACCCAGCAACAGCCGAGGATCTAGACCCGGGAGCAGCAGATGGCCGGTGGGCGCAGGCAGGCCCCGCCCCGCGAGGACGTGCTCGCCGCCGCCATGGAGATGATCGCCGAGCGCGGCCTGGAGAAACTCACCATGGCGGCGCTCGGCCGGGAGGTCGGCATGAGCAGCGGTCACCTGCTCTACTACTTCGGCTCCAAGGACGAACTGCTGCTGCGCACCCTGGAGTGGAGCGAGGGCCGGCTGGGCGCCGAGCGCGGACGGCTGCTCACCCGCGCCGCCACCGCCCGCGAACGCCTCGACGCCTACGTCGACCTGTACGTCCCCGACGGCCACCGCGACCCGCACTGGACGCTGTGGCTGGAGGTCTGGAACCGCTCGCAGAGCGCTGCCGCCGACGCGGCCGCCCGTGACCGGCAGGCCGCCATCGAGGGCGTCTGGCACCGCGACCTGGTGGCCCTGCTCGCCGAGGGCATCTCGCGGGGCGAGTTCCGCAGCGTCGACCCGGACCGGTTCGCCGCCCGTCTGCGGGCGCTGCTGGACGGCTTCGCCATCCACGTGGCGATCGGCCTGCGCGGCACCGACCGGGCCCAAGTCCTGCGGCACGTGCACGAGTTCCTCGCCGACAGCCTCCTCGCGGACACCTGAACGCCTGCCCGGGTTGTACTCAAAACGACGGATTGACCCTGTGGCTCGCGGTGCTGTTGGCTCTGGGGGAGCCCTCGGCGCGGGGCCGGGGGAGAAGCGTCAACGGGGAACAACGGGGAACACAGGGGGAACAGCACATGATCAGCACCAGGAGGGCCACGTCCGGCGCGCTCGGCGTGGCCCTGGCCGTCACGCTCGGCGGCGTCGCCGCGCTGCCCGCGACCGCCGCCGAGGCGGTGCCGCGGACCGAGAAGGCGAGCGTTGCCCCGGACGGCACCGAGGGCGACGGCGCCTCCGGCGGGCCCAGCCTGAGCGCCGACGGCCGCCGTCTGGCCTTCGTCTCCAGCGCCGACAACCTCGTCACCGGTGACACCGACGGCGCCGCCGACGCCTTCGTACGCGACCTGAAGACCGGCACGACCCGGCTGGCCAGTACCGCGGCGGACATCGGCCCCGTCGACGACGTCGCCCTCAGCGGCAACGGCCGCTACCTCGCCTTCGGCGCCACGGCCACCGGCGACGGCCGCAGCCACATCTGGGTCAAGGACCTCAAGACCGGCGCCCTCCAGCGCATCGAGGACACGGTCGACACGGGCTACGACACCGGCCGGCAGCCCGCCCTCAGCGCCGACGGCCGCTACGTCGTCTTCATCGCCCAGCAGTCCGCACCGGGGGAGGGCGAGGACCGCTGGGGACGCGTCTACCGGGTCGACCGCACGAGCGGCGAGGCCGTCCGCGTCAGCCAGGTGCCCGCCGCCGGTGACCGGAAGACCGCCGCCACCCGCCCCTCCATCAGCGCCGACGGCAAGCGCGTCGCCTACCAGCTCTTCGTCCCACACCCGGCCCCGGGCGACTGGAGCGACGCCTACGTCCGTGACGTGCCGAGCGGCGAGCTGTTCCACGCCGACCGGGCACCGGACGGTCTGAAGTCCGACGGGCAGACCGAGTCCCCGCGGATCAGCGCCGACGGCCGGTACGCGGTCTTCAACTCCCTGGACTCGCAGCTGACCCCGGGCGACACCAACCAGGGCCACAACGTCTTCGTCCGCGACCTGAGGACGGGCGGGCTGCGCCGGATCGACGCCGCCGACCCGGCCGCGTTCACCGCGTATCCGCAGCTCAGCGCCGACAGCCGGTATCTGGCCTTCGTCTCGGCCGACCCGGGCGGCACCAACCACACAACCCGCGCGTACGTCCGCGACCTGCGTACCGGGCGCACGGTCCTCGCCAGCCCGGACGCCGAGGGCGGGCCGAACGACCAGAGCGTGTCCGCCCCGGTCGTCGACCGGCACGGCCGCACGGTCGCCTTCAGCAGCTCCTCACCCGACCTCGTCCCGGGCGACACGTACGACACCTCGCACATCTACGTCCGTCACCTGAAGTGACCGACCGCATCCTGAGACAACCATGAGCCGGGCACGGGGGTTGTGCCAGACTGCCCCCGTGCTCTCGTTCGCCATGATTATTGGCAGCAGGCGCGCCGGTCCGCAGTGACCGCCACGTACGACCAGGTACGGGCGGACACCGTCGTCCTCGACCCGCGCGCAGACCTCTCGCACCCGCGAGAGGTTTTTCGCATTTCTGGCCCACCCGCAGCCGGAGGCGAGAGCGCGAGGGAGTATGTGAGGGCGGTGGAGCCGGTCATTCCGGTACGACCGAGATCCCATCCTCAGGAGCCTTGACACCATGACCGCACCCAGCGAGCTCGACGATTCCTTCCACGTCTTCGACACCACCCTGCGCGACGGCGCCCAGCGGGAGGGCATCAACCTCACCGTCGCCGACAAGCTGGCCATCGCGCGGCACCTGGACGACTTCGGCGTCGGCTTCATCGAGGGCGGCTGGCCGGGCGCCAACCCCCGGGACACCGAGTTCTTCGCCCGTGCCCGACAGGAGATCGACTTCCGGCACGCCCAGCTGGTCGCGTTCGGGGCGACCCGCCGCGCGGGAGCGAAGGCGGCTGAGGACCCGCAGGTCAAGGCGCTGTTGGAGTCGGGCGCCGAGGTGATCACGCTGGTCGCCAAGTCCCACGACCGGCACGTCGAGCTCGCCCTGCGCACCACCTTGGACGAGAACCTGGCGATGGTCGCCGACACGGTGTCGTTCCTGAAGGCACAGGGCCGCCGGGTCTTCGTCGACTGCGAGCACTTCTTCGACGGCTACCGCGCGAACCCCGAGTACGCCAAGTCGGTCGTCCGTACGGCCTCGGAGGCCGGCGCGGACGTGGTGGTCCTCTGCGACACCAACGGCGGCATGCTCCCGGCGCAGATCCAGGCGGTCGTCGGCACGGTCCTGGCCGACACGGGCGCCCGGCTCGGCATCCACGCCCAGGACGACACGGGCTGCGCGGTGGCGAACACGCTGGCCGCCGTCGACGCGGGCGCGACGCACGTCCAGTGCACGGCCAACGGCTACGGCGAGCGCGTCGGCAACGCCAACCTCTTCCCGGTCGTGGCGGCCCTCGAGCTCAAGTACGGCAAGCAGGTCCTGCCCGAGGGGCACCTGCGCGAGATGACGCGCATCTCGCACGCGATCGCCGAGGTCGTCAACCTCACGCCCTCCACGCACCAGCCCTACGTCGGCATCTCGGCCTTCGCGCACAAGGCCGGCCTGCACGCCTCGGCCATCAAGGTCGACCCGGACCTGTACCAGCACATCGACCCCGAGCAGGTCGGCAACACCATGCGGATGCTGGTCTCCGACATGGCCGGCCGTGCCTCGATCGAGCTCAAGGGCAAGGAACTCGGCATCGACCTCGGCGACGACCGCGAGCTGGTCGGCCGGGTGGTCGAGCGGGTGAAGGAGCGCGAACTCAAGGGCTACACGTACGAGGCGGCGGACGCCAGCTTCGAGATCCTCCTGCGCACCGAGGTCCAGGGCAAGCCGCTGCGCTACTTCGAGATCGAGTCCTGGCGGGCCATCGTCGAGGACCGGCCCGACGGATCCCACGCCAACGAGGCCACGGTCAAGCTCTGGGCCAAGGGCGAGCGCATCGTCGCCACGGCCGAGGGCAACGGCCCGGTCAACGCGCTGGACCGGGCCCTGCGCGTGGGCCTGGAGAAGATCTACCCGCAGCTCGCCAAGCTGGAACTGGTGGACTACAAGGTCCGCATCCTGGAGGGCAAGCACGGCACCAGCTCGACGACCCGCGTGCTGATCTCCACGTCCGACGGCACGGGCGAGTGGTCGACGGTGGGTGTGGCCGACAACGTCATCGCCGCGAGCTGGCAGGCCCTGGAGGACGCGTACACGTACGGGCTGCTGCGGGCGGGAGTGAGCCCGGCCGAGTAGGCCGAGAGGGGCGGCGACGGCGCCTCGCGCGCCGTCGCCTCAGCCGATCCATTGCGTCCGCCTGTGTCGATTCTGTGCCGATTCGGGTAGCTTCGAACATATGAAGGCCGCACTGGTGCGTACCCTCGTACGTCTGCTGATCGTGCCGGTCGTCGCCGTACTGGCGGCGCTCATGGTCGGTGCGCCCGGTGCGCACGCGGCCACCGACCTCTCGAAGGTCGCCGCGGAACTGCGCGAGAACCCGGTCTACGTCGATCCGGCCGCCCGTGGCCAGTTGGCCGCGTCGGACGCCGAGGCGCTCGCCGACAAGATCAAGGACGCGGACAAACCCGTCTTCGTGGCCGTGCTCCCGGCCGACGTCCCCACGCAGGACCTCTTCCGCAACCTCCGCACCGAGACCGGCGTCACCGGTCTGTACGGCGTCCGAGTCGGCGACGAGTTCGACGCGCGTGCCGACAGCTCGGTGATGAGCGGCCAGGCGGTCTCCAACCTGGTCACGTCCGTGAGGGACGCGGGCGACGTCAAGGCTCAGCTGAACGACTTCGTCGACGGCGCCCTGCGCAACGTGGGCGGCTCGGCGCCCAGCAGCTGGAGCGACGGCTCGGGCACCGACGTGCCGGTCGGCGGCCTGGTCACGATCGGCGCGCTGGTCGCGGCCGGCGGCGCGGGCGTCTACGCGGTGGCCCGCCGCAACCGCCGCCGCCACGAGGAGGAGCAGCGGGCCGCGCTGGAGAAGCTGCGCGTGGTGGTCGACGAGGACATCACCGCCTTCGGTGAGGAACTCGACCGCCTCGACTTCCACCCCGGCGAACCCGGCGCCGACGACGCGATGCGCGCCGACTACGAACGCGCCCTGGACTCCTACGAACAGGCGAAGTCGTTCATGGCCGCCGCGACGAAACCGGAGGACGTGCGGGCCGTCACCCAGGCCGTGGAGGACGGCCGGTTCTCCCTGGCGCGGCTCGCGGCCCGCCGCGAGGGCGCCCCGCTGCCGGAGCGCCGTCCGCCCTGCTTCTTCGACCCCCGCCACGGCCCCTCGGTCGCCGACGCGAGCTGGACACCGCCGGGCGGCGCCACACGCGACGTCCCCGTCTGCGCGGCCGACCGGACCCGGCTCGCCGAGGGCCGGGACCCGGTGATCCGCGAAGTCGACACCGAACTCGGCCGCCGCCCGTACTGGGAGGCCGGCCCGGCGTACGGCCCCTGGGCAGGCGGCTACTTCGGCGGCGGCATCCTGCCCGGCCTCCTCATCGGCACCATGCTCGGCAGCATGATGGCCGCCCCCGCCTATGGGGCCGACTACGGTTCCGGCTACGGCGACTTCGGCGGCTACGAGGGCGGCGACGTCTCCGGCGCGGACTTCGACAGCGGCGACTACGGGGGCGGCTTCGGCGACGGAGGCTTCGGCGGCGGCGACTTCGGTGGGGGAGGGGACTTCGGGGGCGGCTTCTGACCCGATGGGCGACGGCCCCGGACCCGAGTCCGCCCCGTGCGGGAGCCGACCGGGCCCGGTGCGGCGGCTCTGGTCACCGCCTCCGGCCCACTCCGGCATCCGCGCCGGGGCAGGGGCAGGGGCCGGTACCCGAGCCGAGGCGGACGCCCAGCAGCTTCCAGTTCCAGGACCTGTTGTCCCTGTCGCATGACCCGACGCTGTCGCCGCCCTGAGTCCCGGCACCCGAGCCGGAGGTCAGCGCCTGGCGGCTTCCCGGCCCAGGCTGCCGCTGCCTGAGCCGGAGGTCAGCGCCTGGCGGCTTCCCGGTCCAAGCTGCTGCCGCTGCCGCCAGGCCCGGTCGCGGTCGCCGTCCTCAGGCCTCGGCCGACGCCCTCAGCCCCGGTATCCGAGCCGGGCATTCGGCACCTGGCCGTTTCCGGGCCTGCGGCCCCAGTGTCCGAGCCGGCTCCGATGCCCTCAGCCCCGTATCCGAGCCGGCTCCGACGCCCTCAGCCCGGGTATCCGAGCCGGCATTCAGCGCCCCACCCCTTCCCGCCGTAGAAGAACCCGCTCCCGCTGCCCCCGCACGACCCCGGCCATCACGCCCGCCAACGCGACCAGACCCGCGCTGACCCACACCGGCGACCGGTACCCGAACCCCGCGCCGATCACCAGGCCGCCGGCCCAAGGGCCCAGTGCCGCGCCCACGTTGAAGGCAGCCGTGGCGAAACCGCCGGCCAGCGTGGGCGCGCCCGGCGCCGCGTACAGCACCTGGGCGATCAGCGTGGAGCCGACGCCGAAGGACAGCGCCCCCTGGACGAAAACGAGCCCGAGGGCCAGGGCCGGGTGTCCGGCTCCGAGTGCCAGCAGGCACCAGCCCAGGCACGCCGCGACGGCCCCGCCGGCCAGGACCGGGACGGGGTGCCGGTCGGCGAAACGCCCGGCGGCCGTCACTCCCGCGAACGACCCGGCCCCGAACAGCGCGAGCACGCCGGGGACCCAGGCCCTGCCGAGCCCCGTCACCTCGGTGACCAGCGGCGCGAGATAGGTGAAGGTGCAGAACGTCGCACCGTTGACGAGGGCGCCCAGTGCCAGCGTGACGACCAGCCGGGGGCTGCGCAGCGACCGCAGTTCACCGCCCAGCGCCGGCGGCGCACCCCCCGCCGAACCGCCCGGCACCGACCTCGCCACCGCCACCAGCGCCGGCAGCGACACCAGCGCCACGGCCCAGAACGCCGCACGCCAGCCCCACAGCCCGCCCAGCACGGCCCCGGCGGGCACCCCGGCCACGCACGCCAGCGTCACCCCGCCCAGCAGCGTGGACGTGGCCCGCCCCTTCGCGTCCGCCGGGACCATGTCCACGGCGGCCACCAGGGCGACGGCGAGGAACCCGGCGTTGGCGAGCGCCCCCACGACCCGCGTGGCGAGCAGCACCTCGAAACTTCCGGTGAGAGCACCGACGACATGGACGGCGAGGAACACCACGAGGAACGCCAGCAGCGCACCCCGCCGCGGCCAGCGCCGCGCGAGGCCCGCCACGAGCGGCGCGCCCACGACCATCCCCACCGCGAAGGCGGAGGTCAGCGCCCCCGCCGCGGGAACGGACACCCCCAGATCCCGCGCGATGTCCGGCACGAGACCGGACAGCATGAACTCGGACGTACCTTGCGCGAACACGGCAAGGCCCAGCAAGAGAAGAGCGAACGGCATGAAAAAACTCCGCAACCCGAAGTCGACGTCGGACACGACAGGTCGGACGGCTTCCGGCAGCGGAGCGAGCGGGCTCAGCGGCCCGGCATCACGAACAGCCACCGGAGAGCCGGTGGCCGCACTCTGGACGCCTCGGGGCTGGACATGGCGCAGACGTTAGGCGGAGCCGGGCGCCCGGGTCCACCGGTTTTCCTCCGGCTCTCCCCGGGCCGCGGTCACGGTCGTGTCCTTCCGGCCGCCACCACGGTGGACGACGACCACGGCCGCGAGGCAGACGGCCAGGCCGAGCGCGGTCTGCACGCCGAACGGCTCACCGAACACGAGCGCGCCCCAGACGGCCGTGACCGGGGCCATGAGGAACATCAGCGTGTTCACCTTCGTCACCCCGGAGCGCTTCAGGATGAGCCAGTACAGCCCGTACCCGCCGAACGTGGACAGCACCACGAGCCAGGCGACGGCCACCCAGAACCCGCCCTCGGAGGGCGGCACGGCGGCCCCCGTGGCCAGCGCCAGCAAGGAGAAGAGGACGGCGCTGGTGGCGCAGTGGACGGTCAGCGACACCGAGGGGGCGACCCGCGAGCGGGACCGGCTCTCCAGGAACGTGGCCGCGACCAGCGACAGCATGCCGAGCAGCGGGACGGCGTACGCCCACCAGGGCACGCCGGTCCCGGCCGCGGCGTCCGCCAGGGTGACCACCGAGACGCCGCCCAGCCCCAGACCCAGGCCGATCCACTGCCGGCCCGAGACGTACTGCCCCAGCAGCGGTCCCGCGAGGGCCCCGGCGACGAGCGGCTGGACACCGTCGATCAGGGCCGTCGTGCCGCTGGAGACGCCGAGCTGGATGGCGTAGTAGACGCTGAGCAGATAGCCGCTCTGCGACAGCACGCCGATGACGGCCTGCCGGGTCACGTCCCGGGCGGTGAGCCCCCGCCAGGCCGTGCGGGTGAGCGCGGCGACCGTGACGAGGACGACGGCCAGCGGCAGGAACCGCCACATCAGGACCGTGATCGCGGACGCGTTGCCCGCTCCGAGCTTGGCCCCGATGAACCCGGAGCTCCAGCAGAGGACGAAGGCGGCGGAGAGAAGGACGTTCACCGACATCACAACCAGAGTAGACAGATCGGTATACCCGTTTCCCCCTCACTATACAGATCGGTATACTCGGCTGCCATGGGTACCACCGCCGACCACCCGCGTTCCGAGCACTCGCGTTCCGGCCCCCCGCGCCGGATCACGATGACGCCCGCCGCCCGCCGCGTCGTGGCGGCGGCCGCCCGGCTGTTCTACGAGCGCGGCATCCACGCCGTCGGCGTCGACCTCATCGCCGCCGAGGCCGGGGTGACGAAGAAGACCCTCTACGACCGGTTCGGCTCCAAGGAGCAGATCGTCGTGGAGTACCTCGCGGACCGCGACGAGCGCTGGCGGGCCTTCCTCGCCGAACACCTCGACGCGGCCCCGCCCGAGCCGGTGGAGCAGGTCCTGGCGGTGTTCGACGCCTCGCGCGCGTGGGCGGCGGAGCTCAGCCCCAAGGGGTGCAGCATGGTCAACGCCCACGCGGAGATCAGCGACCCGGCCCACCCGGCCCACCCGGTCATCACCGGGCAGAAGCAGTGGATGCTCGCCCTCTTCACCCGCCTCGCCTCGGACATCGCCCCGGGGAAGGCCGACGCCCTGGCCCAAGCGCTGATGCTGCTGCACGAGGGCGCGCTCGTCGCGCACGGCCTCGGCATCTTCCCGGACGCCATCGCCCACGCCCGCGAACAGGCGCGCGAGCTGCTGGCGTAGCGGACAGGATCTGTCCTACTGGGTCTCTACGGTGGTGTCATGACCGCCTCCGGAGACGCCCTCTCCTTCGCAGCCGCCGCCGACCTGGACTCCTGGCTGGCGGCACACCCCGCCCCGCATCCGGGCCTGTGGGTCAAGGTCGCCAAGAAGGGCTCGGGCATCCCCTCCGTCAGCGCCGCCGACGTCAACGACGTGGCACTGTGCCACGGCTGGATCACCGGGCAGCGCAAGCGCCTTGATGAGTCGTACTACCTCCAGCGGATCACCCCGCGGCGCCCCGGCAGCCTCTGGTCCATGGTCAACGTCCGCCGGGTCGAGGAACTGACCGCCGCCGGGCGGATGCGGCCCGGCGGCCTCGCGGAGGTGGCGGCCGCGCGGGCGGACGGACGGTGGGAGGCGGCGTACGCGTCCCAGCAGGAGGCCGAGGTCCCGGAGGACCTCGCGGCGGCACTGGAGGCGAGCCCGCGGGCCGCCGCCGCCTTCGAGGCGCTGGGCCGGACGGACCGTTACCTGGCGATGCTCGGCGTGCTCCGCGCCCGGACCCCGAGGAGCCGGGCGGCGCAGGTGGCGGCGGCGGTCGCGAAGCTGGAGGCCGGCCGGACGACCCGGTGAGACACGGGCAGGGCCCGGCGCCGTACGGCACCGGGCCCGCAAGTCGTGTGCGGCGGGGTCAGAGTGTCGACGCCGCCGAAGCGATGGCGGAGGCGAACGTCGAGACCTCCGTGTAGACGCCGGGGGCCTCGGGCCGGGCGCAGCCATCACCCCAGCTGACGATGCCGACCTGGATCCAGGCGCCGGCGTTGTCCTTGCGGAACATGGGGCCGCCGGAGTCGCCCTGACAGGTGTCCACACCGCCCGCGTCGAAGCCGGCGCAGATCTCCTCGTTCGCGACGAGGCCGCTGTACAGGCCGCCGTAGGCCTTGCAGGCGGCGTCGCCGACGAACGGCACGGTCGCCTTCAGCAGGTAGCGCTGCTGGGAACCGCCCTCACGGTTCGCGCCCCAGCCCGCGACGGTGAAGTCACCGGTGTTGTACTGCGCGGTGGTGGCGATCTTCAGGGTCGGCAGGTTGATGGGCTGGGCGAGCTTGATCAGCGCCCAGTCCTTGCCGGTGCCGTTGTAGCCGGGGGCGCGCAGCACCTTGGTGGAGCGGACCTGGACCCGGCCGCTGGTCGACTGGAGGTCGACGACCCCCGCCGTGGCGGTGATGCTCGTGTTGTTGCCGGAGCGGCCCACGCAGTGCGCGGCCGTGAGCACGATCTGCTGGGTGTAGAGGGCGCCGCCACAGCCCATGGAGAGCCGGACCATGAACGGGAACTCGCCCTGCGCGGCCCGCGTCCCGCCGACGACGGGCGACGGGGCGGCCTGCGCGGCGGAGACGGGCTGAAGGCTGGCGACCGCGAGGGCGGCGGCCCCGAGGACCGCGCATCTCTTGAGGGCCGTGAGGAGTCTCTTCAACGTGATGCCTTCCGTGGGGGGTTGCCTGGGGAGGTGCAACCGGAAGCATCAGATTGACGAGCGCATGACAATAGCGGAAGGCGGGAACCGGCCAGAACCGGCCCGGCGGTATGTCACCGGGCCGGCCGCACCGGGCTCACGCGTTCCTGATCGCCGAGATGTCGAAGTTGAGCTTGATCTTGTCGGAGACCAGGACACCGCCGGTCTCCAGCGCGGCGTTCCAGGTCAGGCCCCACTCGGAGCGCAGGATCTCCGCCTTGCCCTCGAAGCCGACGCGCTCGTTGCCGAAGGGGTCCTTCGCGGCGCCGTTGAACTCCAGGTCGATGGTGAGGGGGCGGGTCGTACCGAGGATCGTCAGGTCGCCGGTGATGCGGTAGTCGTCGCCGCCGAGGGCCTCCGCCCGCGTGGAGCGGAACGTCATGGCCGGGAACTCGTCCGCCTTGAAGAAGTCCGAGCTCTTGAGGTGGCCGTCGCGGTCGGCGTTGCCCGTCTCGATGCTGTCCATCACGACGTCCAGGGAGGCCGTGGACTGCGAGGGGTCGGTGCCGTCGAGGTGGAGGGTGCCCGTGAAGTCCTGGAAGCTGCCCTTGACGTTGGTGACCATGGCGTGCCGGGCGACGAAGCCGATCGTCGAGTGCGCGGGGTCGATCGTGTAGTCGCCGGTCAGGGCGGCGAGCTCGGGGCGCACGGCGTCGGTCGTGGCGGTCTCGGTGTCCTTGCGGCTGAAGATGCTCATGGGGTACGCCTCCTGCGTTCTGCGTTCTGACTGGAATGTTGAACGTTGTACTACGTAACGCGACCCACCGTAGACCTATTCCGGTTCAACGTTCAACATTATTGGCAGGCGTGTCGGGATGTGGCGCCGATACCGCCGCATGGCGGCACCGGGCGGCACGCAGGGGTGGTCCTGCCGCATCCTGTGCGGGGGGCCTGGAAGGCGAGGTTCCACTTCACGGGACCGGCAGGAGACAGCCGAGACCACGGCGGACGGACAGCGCAGGGAGACCGACCGATGACACTCACCGGCTCCGGCTCGGCCTACGACCCACCGGCGGGCGCCGCCCCGCGCCGTCCCGCCGCCCCCTCTCCGGCGCGCGAACACGGCCCGCCACGGCGCCTGGACCGACGCGTGGCCCTGGTCACCGGGGCCTCCTCGGGCATCGGGGCGGCCACGGCACGGCGCTTCGCCATGGACGGCTGGCACCTGCTCCTCAGCGGCCGCGACCGGCGCCGCCTGGAGCAGACGGCCTCCGGCACCACGGCCGTCGTACTGCCCGCCGACCTCGCCGCCCCGGACGGCCCGCGCCTGCTGGCCCGGTCCGCGCTGCACGCGACCGGCCGGGTCGACGTCCTCGTCGCCGGGGCGGGCATCGGCTGGGCGGGCCCGTTCGCCGGCATGCCGCACACCGACATCGACCGCGTACTGGCCCTGGACCTCAACGCCACGCTCCACCTCGTGCGCGAGGTGCTGCCCGTCATGATCGCGGCCGGGCAGGGCCGGGTGGTGCTGCTCGGCTCGATCGCGGGCTGCGTGGGCGTACGGGAGGAAGCGGTGTACTCCGCCGCCAAGGCCGCGCTGGCCGCCTTCTCCGAAGCACTGCGCCGGGAACTGCGCGGCACGGGCGTGGGCGTGACCCTCGTGGTGGCCGGCCCCGTCGACACGCCCTTCCACGCCCGCCGCGGCAAGCCCCACGACCGCCCCCACCCCCGGCCGATCCCGCCCGGCCGCGTCGCCGGCGCCCTCTGGGAGGCCGTACGCGAGGGCCGCGACCAGGTCTACGTCCCCGCCTGGCTGGCCCTCCCGGACCGCCTGCGCGCCCTGGCCCCCGGGATGTCCAGACGTCTGCTGAACCGCTTCGGCTGACCCCGCCTCGCATCCGGGGCGTCGTTCCGCCGTTCCGGTCACTCCGGCCGGATCCTCCGTTCAGGTGACCGTCTTCCCGTGGTAGGGCAGGGGCATGGCTCCCCAGCGTCGCGTCTTCTCCCGCCGTACGGCCGAGGCCGCCGCCCCTCCCCGCCCCGGCCGCCGCGTCCTGCTGCTCGCGGCCGCGGCCCTGGCGGCGACCGGCGCCGCGAGATCCACGCCCCGCGGCGGCGCACAGGACGCCGACGGGCAGGACGCCGACGCGCAGGACACCGAGGTTCAGGGCCCCGGCGCTCAGGGCCCCGAGGCCGACCCGTACGACACCCTCCGCCGGCGCTGGCTCGGCATCGCCCTCGGCACCGGATACGACCCGGCCGCGCAGGCGTACGCCTCCCGCCTCGCCGAGACCGGCGAACTCGCCCGCGCCCTGCACGCGGCCATGGCCCCGGCGGCGGACTCCCTCTGGCCCGGCCACCCCTTCGACCCGCCGGCCGGCATCACCATGAGCTACAGCCGCCTGTGGACCATGACCCGGGCCCACGTCCAGCAGGGCACCGGCTCGACCGCCGACCCGGACCTCCTCGCCGGCATCCTGCGCGGACTCGACCACCTCTCCGCCACCGTCTACAACCCCGCCACCACCCGCTACGGCAACTGGTGGGAGTGGCAGATCGGCAGCCCGCGCCTGCTCATGGACATCACGGCCGCCCTGTACGACCGGCTCGGCGACGCCCGGATCCGGGCCGCCTGCGCCGCCGTCGACCACTTCGTGCCCGACTCGGCCCTCGGCGACTACTCGGGCACGTCCACCGGCGCCAACCGGGTCGACCTGTGCCGCTCCGTCGCGCTGCGCGGCATCCTCGGCCGCGACCCGGACAAGATCGCCCTCGCCCGCGACGCGCTCTCCCCGGTCTTCCCGTACGTCACCCGGGGCGACGGCCTCTACGCCGACGGCTCCTTCGTCCAGCACACCTGGGTCGCCTACTCCGGCACGTACGGCCAGGTCATGCTCGACGGCCTCGGCCGCCTCTTCGCCCTGCTCGCCGGATCCGACTGGGAGGTCACCGACCCGGACCGGCAGATCGTCCTCGACAGCGTCGAGCACGCCTACGCACCGCTCATCCACGACGGACTCGTCATGGACAGCGTCAACGGCCGTGCGATCAGCCGCGGTCTCCTCGCCACCGACGACCGCAAGGTCATGCGCGGCGACCACTTCCACGGCCAGCAGCTCATCGCGGCCATCGCCCTCCTCGCGGCCGGCGCGAGCCCCGCGGAACGCGACCGCTGGCATACCCGGATCAAGGGCTGGGTCGAACGGGACACGGTGTCCCCGATCCTGACGGCACGCCAGTACGGCGTCGCCGACCTGGCCCGGCTGCACGCGATCGCCGCCTCACCCCTCCCGGCCGCACCCGAACCCACCGGCCACCGCCTCTTCGCCGCCATGGACCGCGCCGTCCACCGCCGCCCCGGCTTCACCGTGAACATCGCGATGGCCAGCGACCGCATCGCCCACTACGAGTGCGGCAACGGCGAGAACCCGCGCGGCTGGCACACCGGTGCCGGAATGGTCTCCTGGTGGGCCGGTGCGAGCGACCAGTACACGGACTGGTTCTGGCCCACCGTGGACTGGTACCGCCTGCCCGGCACCACCGTCTCCACCAAGCGCCTGGCCGACCGGGAAGGCGGCGAGTGGGGCACGGCCCGCCCGGACGCGCGCTGGGTCGGCGGCACCACCGACGGCGAGTACGCGGCACTCGGCCAGCACCTCAAGGGCCTCGGCTCCACCCTCCAGGCCCGCAAGTCCTGGTTCTGCGTCGCGGACGCGGTGATCTGCCTGGGCGCCGGGATCAGCTGCGCCGACGGCGTCCCGGTGGAGACGATCGTCGACAACCGCAACCTCGGCGAGTCCGGCACCCAACGCTTCATCAAGGGCCCGAACTGGGCCCACCTGGAGGACCACGGCGGCTGGGTCCTGCTCGGCCGGGAGCCCAAGGTGCTGCGCGAGGACCGCACCGGCGCCTGGTCCGACATCAACACCGGCGGCACAACGGAGCGGCGCACCCGCCGCTGGCAGACCCTCTGGCTCGACCACGGCACCGACCCGAAGGACGCCACGTACGCCTACGTCCTCATGCCCGGCGCGTCCCGTCGCGCGGTCGCGCGCCGCGCCGCCGACCGCCACTGGATGTCGGTCCTCGCCAACGACGCCGGCCGGCAGGCGGTGAGCGTGCCCTCCCTCGGCCTCACGGCCGCGAACTTCTGGCAGGCCGGCACGGCGGGCCCGCTCACCGCCTCCGCCGGCGCGAGCGTGCTGACCGTCCGCAGGGGCCGCACCGCCACCCTCTGCCTGAGCGAACCGCCCCGCACGGGCGAACCGCTGGAGATCACCTGGAACCGCCCGATCCGGCGGGTCACCCACGCGGACGAGACGGTCGAAGTACTCTCCACAGGCCGCCGGCTGCGCGTGCGCGTCACCCCCGGGACGGCATGCGCCACCCACGTCTGTGAGGTGACTCTCGGCTGACGGCTTTGTCGGACCCGTACAAGCGACACGCCCCCTGAGCAGTCAGAAGGGCTGCACCCCGCCGTGGTTCTGTTCAGGGGTACCAGGAAAACACGCCGGAGACTGTGAGGAGTCGACGGCCCGCAATCCTTGGTTGGCTTCGTAAGGTCGCTACATGACCGTTTTGGATGAGGCGCCGGGTGAGCCGACCGACGCGCGCGGACGCGTGGCCGAACTGCACGAGATCCGTGCGCAGGCGGTGGCCGGACCGAGCGAGAAGGCGACCGAGGCGCAGCACGCCAAGGGCAAGCTGACCGCGCGGGAGCGCATCGAACTTCTCCTCGACCCCGATTCCTTCCGCGAGGTCGAGCAACTGCGCCGGCATCGGGCCACCGGCTTCGGCCTGGAGGCCAAGAAGCCGTACACCGACGGTGTGATCACCGGCTGGGGCACGGTGGAGGGCCGGACGGTCTTCGTCTACGCCCATGACTTCCGCATCTTCGGCGGCGCGCTGGGCGAGGCCCACGCCACGAAGATCCACAAGATCATGGACATGGCCATCGCGGCCGGTGCGCCCCTGGTCTCCCTGAACGACGGCGCCGGCGCCCGCATCCAGGAGGGCGTCTCGGCCCTCGCCGGCTACGGCGGCATCTTCCAGCGCAACACCAAGGCGAGCGGGGTCATCCCGCAGATCTCGGTGATGCTGGGCCCGTGCGCGGGCGGCGCCGCCTACAGCCCGGCCCTGACGGACTTCGTGTTCATGGTCCGCGACACCTCGCAGATGTTCATCACCGGCCCGGACGTCGTCAAGGCGGTCACCGGCGAGGAGATCACGCAGAACGGCCTGGGCGGCGCGGACGTGCACGCCGAGACGTCCGGTGTCTGCCACTTCGCCTACGACGACGAAGAGACCTGCATCGCCGAGGTCCGCTACCTCCTCACCCTCCTGCCGCAGAACAACCGCGAGAACCCGCCCCGCGCGGAGGCCTCCGACCCGGTCGACCGCCGCTCGGACGTCCTGCTCGACCTGGTCCCGGCGGACGGCAACCGGCCGTACGACATGACCAAGGTCATCGAGGAGATCGTCGACGACGGCGACTACCTGGAGGTCCACGAGCGCTGGGCCCGCAACATCATCTGCGCGCTGGGCCGGATGGACGGCCAGGTCGTCGGCATCATCGCCAACCAGCCGCAGGTGCTCGCCGGTGTCCTGGACATCGAGGCCTCCGAGAAGGCGGCCCGCTTCGTCCAGATGTGCGATGCCTTCAACATCCCGATCGTCACTCTTCTGGACGTCCCCGGCTTCCTGCCGGGCGTCGACCAGGAGCACGGTGGCATCATCCGCCACGGCGCGAAGCTCCTCTACGCGTACTGCAACGCGACCGTGCCGAGGATCTCGCTGATCCTGCGCAAGGCCTACGGAGGTGCGTACATCGTCATGGACAGCCAGTCCATCGGTGCCGACCTCACCTACGCCTGGCCGACCAACGAGATCGCCGTCATGGGCGCGGAGGGTGCGGCCAACGTCATCTTCCGCCGTCAGATCGCCGACGCCGAGGACCCCGAGGCCATGCGGGCCCGCATGGTCAAGGAGTACAAGTCCGAGCTGATGCACCCCTACTACGCGGCCGAGCGCGGCCTCGTCGACGACGTCATCGACCCCGCGGAAACCCGCGAGGTGCTGATCAAGTCCCTCGCGATGCTCCAGACCAAGCACGCCGACCTGCCCTCCCGCAAGCACGGCAACCCTCCGCAGTAACCTGGCGGACATCTCTCTCCTGGAGACTGAGACCCATGGACATCCCTGACATCCGCGTCGAGAAGGGCCACGCCGAGCCCGAGGAAGTCGCCGCCATCACGGCGATCCTCCTGGCCCGGGCCGCCGCCCGCCCCACGGACCCGACCCCGACGCACCGCGGCCGCGTCAAGGCGGGCTGGCGCCGCCTGGAACGCGAGCCGGGCTTCCGCGCCCCGCACAGCTGGCGCTGACAACAGAACCCGAAAAGGCCCCTCCACACGGAGGGGCCTTTTTGCTTGGGGGCGCGGGGAACTGCGCGACAAGCCACACACCACCCGCACCCGGCAACGCGACAGCCCCCGGCAGCCTAGAGGCCGCCAGGGGCTGTCCCACAGCGAGAGAACTAACGCAGCCGGGCCATCAGCGCGTGCTCGACCAGCGTGATCAGCGCCGACTTCGCGTCCGCGCGGTGGCGGGCGTCCGTCGTGATGATCGGGGTGTCGGGGCCGATCTGGAGCGCCTCGCGCACCTCGTCCGGCGTGTACGGCTGCTGGCCGTCGAAGCCGTTCAGCGCGATGACGAACGGCAGGCCGCTGTTCTCGAAGTAGTCGACGGCCGGGAAGCAGTCGGCGAGACGGCGGGTGTCCACCAGCACGATCGCGCCGATGGCGCCGCGCACCAGGTCGTCCCACATGAACCAGAAGCGGTCCTGGCCCGGCGTACCGAAGAGGTACAGGATCAGGTCCTGGTCCAGAGTGATACGGCCGAAGTCCATGGCGACCGTCGTGGTCGTCTTGTCCCCGGTGTGGGTGAGGTCGTCGATGCCGGCCGAAGCTGACGTCATGACGGCCTCGGTACGCAGCGGGTTGATCTCCGAGACGGCCCCGACGAACGTGGTCTTGCCCACGCCGAAGCCACCCGCCACCACGATCTTCGCCGAGGTGGTGGAGCGGGAAGGACCGCCGCTAGAGCTTGCGAAGTCCACTGAGCACCCTTTCGAGCAGTGTCACGTCTGGCTGGCCGCCGGCGTTCTCGTCGCCGCCGGGCTGATGGATGGCGACCAGTCCCGCCTCCGCCAAGTCGGCGACGAGGATCCTGGCCACGCCGAGAGGGATCGTGAGGAGCGCCGAGATCTCGGCGACCGACTTGATTTCCCGGCAGAGGTTGCAGATCCGCTGATGCTCGGGCAACTGGCCCTGCATCTGGTGCGGCTGCGCGGTGGTGTGCACCAGCGCCTCGATGGCGAGCTGGTAACGCGGGCGGGTCCGGCCACCGGTCATGGCGTACGGACGCACCAACGGGTTGTGGTTGTTCGACGCCCCACCGGGCGACGGCTCTGGGGTGCGGCGCTGCGGCTGCACGGGCTGGATGCGCGGGGCCGGCGGCTGGTCGTACGGCGACGGGCCGGGGCCCTGTGGCGCGTACGGCTGCCGGTGGCTCGGTGCGGAGGGGAAGTTGTAACGGTTCGGGTTCTGTCCACCGTCGCCCTGGCCCTGGGCAGGGCCGTACGACCAGTTGCCCGAAGACGAACCGCCTGGGGGTGTTGCCACTTTCTCCTCCTCCGACTGTGCCGGGCACCCATCGCTGTGGAGCCGCGTCCCGAAACCTTACGGCCCCGGGACGCCAAAACGCACCGTCCGTCTGTTAGTTGAGCAGGCTCCCCTGGAGCTCCGCGCGAAGGTCCGGTGTCAGGACCGTACCGGCTCGGTCGACGAGCAGCGCCATCTCGTATCCGATGAGGCCGATGTCCGCCTCCGGATGTGCGAGAACCGCGAGCGACGAGCCGTCGGAGATGGACATGATGAACAGGAATCCCCGCTCCATCTCCACAACCGTCTGATTGACGCTTCCACCCTCGAAGATCCGGGAGGCGCCTGCCGTCAGAGACGTCAGACCGGAGGCGACGGCCGCGAGCTGGTCGGCGCGGTCGCGGGGGAAGCCTTCGGACATCGCCAGAAGGAGTCCGTCGGCGGAGACCACCACCGTGTGGGACACCCCCGGGGTGTTGTCCACGAAGTTGGTGATCAACCAGTTCAGGTTCTGTGCCGCCTGGCTCATCGGGCTCACACTAACGCTCCTGGTTGTAGGTGCTGTCAGGACCGAAGCCCTGGCCGTTCGTTTCACTGCCTGCGCTGCGGCCACGCTGTACGCCGCGGCGCAGGTTGCTCAGCCTGCCCCGGACGTCCTCCGGGGCGCGGGAGACCTGTGGGCCCCCCTGGGGAGTGCTCTCGGCGGAACCCTCGATCAGGTTGGCCTTGGGCACCCGCCTCGGCAGGCCGGAGGAGGTGACCCCACCCGCCTTGGGCTTCCGGAGCTGCGAGGCCTGCTGCCACCGCTCGTCGTTCGCCGAGCGCCAGTCGCGGTCGCCGTTGCTCTCCGGGGTGGAGGCCGGAGGCTCCTGGCTCGCGTGCCGGGCGCCGCCCGCGCCGTTCGCACCACTCGCGGCGGCCCCACGGCGGGGAAGCCCGGCGTCGGTCAGCGAGGGTGCGGCGGATTGGGCCTGTCCCGGACGGTCGAAGCCTACGCGGTCCTGCTCACTCGCGTCAGCGGCCTGCGCAGATTCCGTTTCCTGGGCCTGAGAAGGGTACTGGCTCGGGTAGCCGTTCTGGTAACCGTCCTGCTGGGGCCAGTCGTCCTGGTGGCGCCGCTGCTCGAAGGCGGCGAAGCTGCCGGGCGAACCCGCACCCTGTGCCGGGGGCTCCTCCTGGGCCGGCTCCGCATAGGAGGAGGGGTCCGGGTAGCCGCCGTTCTGCGAGAAGGTGTCGTTCTGCGGCAGACCGCCGTTCGGCGCGTAGTACTGCTCGTCGTACGCGGCCCGCTGCGGCTCCTCGTACGACGTCTGCCGCTGCTCCTGGTACGACGCCTGCTGCTCGTGGTACGACGCCTGCTGGTCCTCGTACGGCGTCTGACGGTCGTACGCGGACTGCTGCTGCTCCGGGTAGCCGGTCTGGCCCGTGTCGTAGGCCTGGCCGGTGTCGTAGCCCTGCTGCCCGTTGAACTCCTCGGGGTATCCGGGAGTCTCGCCCTGCTCCAGAGCGGGCTGCTGGTGGTTCTGGGCCTCCAGGGCCGCCCGGCGCTCCTCGCGCATCAGGGAGCGGCCGACGGGGTCCAGCTCGCGTATGTCGTCGGGGACGTCGGTGTAGCGGCTGTCGTCGAAGCCGAGCTCCGCCGCCGTGCGCATGGGCTGCTGGTTGAAGTTCTCGCCGCCGAAGTTCTGCTCCGGGATGATCTGCGAGACGGTGAACTCGTCGCGGTCCACGTGCTGCTCGCCGCCACCACCGTGGGTGATCGCGTCGGGCAGCATGACCAGCGAGGTGGTGCCGGCCTGCTCGCCCGAGGGGCGCAGCTGGACGCGGATGCCGTGCCGGTCGGACAGCCGGCCGACCACGAACAGGCCCATGCGCTGCGAGATCGCGGCGTCCACGGTCGGCGGGTTGGCCAGCTTGTGGTTGATGTCCGCGAAGTCCTCGGCGGTCAGGCCGATGCCCTTGTCGTGGATCTCGATCATCACGCGGCCGTCGGGGAGACGGGTCGCGGTGACGCGGACCTTGGTCTGCGGGGAGGAGAACGTCGTCGCGTTCTCCAGCAGCTCGGCGAGCAGGTGCACGAGGTCGGTCACGGCCCGGCCGTGGATCTCGGCCTCCGGGACGCCGGACAGCTCGATGCGCTCGTACTGCTCCACCTCGGAGGAGGCGGCGCGCAGCACGTCGACCAGCGGGACCGGCTGGTCCCAGCGGCGGCCGGGCTCCTCGCCGGCGAGGACCAGGAGGTTCTCGCCGTTGCGGCGCATACGGGTCGCGAGGTGGTCCAGGCGGAAGAGGTTCTCCAGCTGGTCCGGGTCGGCCTCGTTGTTCTCCAGGTCGGTGATCAGGGTCAGCTGGCCCTCGATCAGCGACTGGTTGCGGCGCGACAGGTTGGTGAAGATCGCGTTGATGTTGCCCCGCAGCAGGGCCTGCTCGGCGGCGAGCCGGACGGCCTCGCGGTGGACCTGGTCGAAGGCGCGGGCGACCTCGCCGATCTCGTCCGTGGTGGTGATCGGGATGGCCTGGACACGGGTGTCGACACGGCCCGGGTCGGTGCGCGAGAGCTGGTCGACCAGCATCGGCAGGCGCTGCTCGGCGATGCCGAAGGCGGCGTTGCGCAGCTGGCGCATCGAGCGGCTCATCTGGCGGGCCACCGCGCCGGCCAGGATGAAGGCCAGGAGCAGGGCGACCACGACGGCGGCACCGGTGATGTAGGCGTCGCGCTGGGCGTCGTCGGCGATGTCGGACGCTTCGCTCACGGCCTTGTCGGCCAGGTCCGTCTCGATCTTCTCGTAGGCGTTGAACTTGAGCGTGTTGACCGCCCACCAGTTCTCGGCGGTGATGCCCTTCTCGGCGAGGGCGGCGCGGGCGCTCGGGTCCGTGGTCTGGAGCGTCGCGATCGCCGCGACCATCGTCTCCTGCTTGGAGGGCGGGGGGACGTAGTCCGGGTCCTTGGCCTTGGCTTCCCGGGCCATCGCGGCGCCGTCGGTCTTGAGCTTGGCCTCGGCCGCCTTGAGCTTGGCCGCGTCCTGCTCGGTACCGCCGCCGATGTACTCCTGCACGGCGATGCGCTCGAGGTAGGCGTACGAGGACAGGGCGATGCGCTGGCTGGCCAGGTTGCCGTCGTCCGGGCCCGGCTTGGTCAGGATGTGCATGCCGATGGAGCGCTGGAGCGACGATGCCGCCTTGGTGAGCTCGATGGCGTACACGGTCCGGCCGTAGCTGGTGATGTTGCCGGTGCCGAGGCCCAGCTCGTTGGCGAACTCCGTCAGCGGGTGGGCGACCTCGACGTAGCCCTCCTCGGTCTGCACGCCCTTGAGCTTGGAGGTGTACGCGACCTGGCGCAGGGTCTGGAGCTTCGGCTCCACATCGCGGAACAGGTCCAGACGGCGCTCCAGGCCGGGCTTGGCCGGCATGTTCTGGGCCGCGGCGTCGAAGGCGTCGGCCGCCTCGTCGGTGGTCTTGCGGACCTGGGTGACGGTCGCCTTGTCCTGGGAGGTCTGCGCGCTGCCCTTCAGCAGGGGCGCCGCGGAGGTGTCGCGCTCGTTGTAGAGGGCGTTGGCGTACAGCAGGGAGGCCCGCACCAGACGCGCGGTGTTCTCCGCGTCCTCGGCCTCCTGCCAGGTGTCGATCGAGCTCTTCACCTGGAAGCCGCCCATGACGAGGCCGACCAGCACGGGTATGAGCAGGATCGCGTTGAGCCTGGTCGCCACGCGCCAGTTGCGCGGGGAGAGACGGCCGCCGCTCTGGGCGGGCGCGGCCGATGGCTCCGAACCGGGCACGGGGGCGGGCGCCGCTGTGCGCGGCGGCGGGGTGAAGTTGCCCCGGGCCGACGGCTCGGGACTGTTCTTGCTTCGCCTCACTCGACCAACAACCTCTCGGCGGTCGGCACCAACGTTGTGCCGCAGTTTCTCAGAGCCCGGTACGCCATCGACTGACGTGTGCGTCATTGACTATTGGGCAGTTCAGGCATTCCAGCACGACGACCTGCGCTCTTCCAAACAGTCCGAGGTGGGGATTCCGAGGGATGTAAGCCCCAGATAAAACGGTCATAAAGAGCGAGCCCCGCCAAAAGGCGGGGCGATTGTGCGCGCAGCGAGACCGGATGTGCGCGACGCGTGGCCGTACCACCTGATTCCTCTGCCGAAACGTTATGAACACCTTGGCCGACCGTGTCAAAGGACACAGTCGGCTCCGGTGTATCTACGACAACTGCCGTATGGCGCTTCTGAATTGCGTGCTACCTCAGCCGTGCCATCAGGGCGTGCTCGACCAGCGTGATCAGCGCGCTCTTCGCGTCCGCCCGGTGCCGGGCGTCCGTCGTGATGATGGGGGTGTCGGGACCGATCTGGAGAGCTTCCCGCACTTCATCGGGGGTGTAGGGCTGCTGGCCGTCGAAGCCGTTGAGGGCGATGACGAAGGGCAGACCGCTGTTCTCGAAGTAGTCGACCGCGGGGAAGCAGTCGGCGAGACGGCGGGTGTCCACCAGTACGACGGCGCCGATCGCGCCGCGCACCAGATCGTCCCACATGAACCAGAAGCGGTCCTGGCCCGGCGTACCGAAGAGGTACAGGATCAGGTCCTGGTCCAGAGTGATACGGCCGAAGTCCATGGCCACCGTGGTGGTGGTCTTGTCCCCGGTGTGCGTGAGGTCGTCGATGCCCGCGCTGGCGGAGGTCATCACGGCCTCCGTGCGCAGCGGGTTGATCTCCGAGACGGCGCCGACGAACGTGGTCTTGCCCACGCCGAAGCCGCCCGCCACCACGATCTTCGCGGAGGTGGTGGAACGACCCGCGTCAGAGCTTGCGAAGTCCACTGAGCACCCTTTCGAGCAGTGTCACGTCCGGTGCGCCGGTGGCGTCGTCGCCGCCCGGCTGGTGGATCGCGACGAGACCGGCCTCCGCCAGGTCCGCGACCAGGATCCGGGCCACACCGAGCGGCATGTTGAGCAGCGCCGAGACCTCGGCGACCGACTTCACCTCACGGCACAGGTGGCAGATGCGCTGGTGCTCCGGGAGCAGCCCCATGAGCGCCGCGGGATCGGCGGTCGTGCTGATCAGTGCCTCGATGGCCAGCTGGTAACGCGGCCGGGTCCGGCCACCGGTCATGGCGTAGGGCCGGACCAGCGGCTGGTCGCCCTCGTCCTCGTACGGCTCCGCGTACGGATCATGAGAGGCGGGGGGCGGGGTCATGGGTCCTCCGGGCGGGACAGCAAGTCGGTCAGTCGAGCCGTCTGACGAGGCCTGTGTGGGGTCTGTGGCGGCCGGACGGTGATGTGGTGAGACGGGTGGTGCCGGGGCCGATCAATGGAGCAGACTGCCTTGGAGCTCAGCTCGCAGGTCGGGGGTGAGGACCGCGCCCGCGCGGTCGACCAGGAGCGCCATCTCGTAGCCGACGAGGCCGATGTCGCATTCGGGGTGAGCGAGGACGGCGAGCGACGAGCCGTCCGAGACGGACATGAGGAAGACGAATCCCCGCTCCATCTCCACGACCGTCTGCGCGACGTCGCCTCCCTCGAAGATCCGGGAGGCGCCTGCCGTCAGGGACGTCAGACCGGAGGCGACGGCCGCGAGCTGGTCCGCGCGGTCGCGCGGGAAGCCCTCCGACATCGCCAGGAGGAGTCCGTCGGCGGACACGACGACGGTGTGGGACACCCCTGGGGTGTTGTCCACGAAGTTGGTGATCAACCAGTTGAGATTCTGTGCCGCCTGGCTCATCGGACTCAACTAACGCTCCTGCTGGTGAGAGGGCCGAGGGAAGCTGCCGGTCTGGGTGGACCCGGCCTGACGACCCTGTGCAATACCGCGGCGGAGATTGGTCAGCCGACCGCGTACGTCATCGGGGGCACGCGAGATCTGCGGACCGCTCTGCTGGGGCTGCTGCTGAGCCGTGCCCGGAACGAGGTTCGCCCGGGGCACGCGGCGCGGCAGGCCGGAGGTGGTGACACCGCCGGCGGCGGGCTGGCGGACGCGCTCGGCCTGGCGGACGAGGTCGTCGTTCGGCGAACTGCGCCAGCCGGCGGGGGCGGACCGCTGCGGACCGCCGGATCCTTCCGGCTGCTGCGGGGCCGGCGCCGAGCCGTTGTTCTGCGACGGCTGCTGCGGCTCCTGCTGGCCGTGGAACCAGTTGGTCTCGAGCGTGTCGTACAGCGGCGTACGGCCGTCGCCCGGACCGGTCGCCGGCGGCAGGGCCTCGGGCTCCTGCCGAGCGGGCCGTGCCTGCGGGGCGGGCGGGCGCGGGGCGCCGAAGTCGGCCGGGCCCCGGGCGCCGTTGACCTGCGGCCGCTCGAACTGGCCCGTGCCCGCCGGGTCGGCCGGAGTGGCCGGACCGGGGAGGCTGGGCCGGGCGGAGCCGCTGTCCTGGCGCGGTGCGGGGTACTGGCCCGTCGAGCCGTTGTCGTAGGACTGCGGAGCCGGGTACTGCCCGGTCGAGCCGTTGTCCTGGCGGGGTGCCGGGTACTGGCCCGTGGAGCCGTTGTCCTGGCGGGGCGCGGGGTACTGGCCGGTCGAGCCGTTGTCGTAGGACTGCGGAGCCGGGTACTGGCCCGTCGTGGACGACGGGTCGCGGCGGCCGCCGCCCGGGGCGCCGAAGACGTCCGGGCGGACGAACTGGCCCGAACCCTGCGAGTCGTCCGAGCCGGGCAGGCCGAACCGGTCCGCGTGCTGCGGGCCGCGCGCGCCGAAGTCGGCCGGAGAGCCGGGGCCCTGCCGGTCGTCGTCGCGCGGGACGGCGGGGATCTCCGCGGTCGAGCCCGGACCCTGCCGGTCGTCGATCCGCGGCATCGATGAGGTCCGGGAGACGTCCGGCTCCTCGTGCCCGCGCGGGGCGTCCAGGGAGGCACGCGGCACCGGCGGCTGGGCGTTCTCGTCGCCCCAGCTGGGCACGCGCTGCGCGTCACCGCTGCCGGGCAGCTCGGCCCGCGGACCGCCGCGCGGCGGCAGCTGCGGCCGGCGGCCCTGACCCTGGTCGGAGTTGCCCGGGCGATGCCGGCCCCGGCCCTGACCCTGGTCCTGCGGTCCGTTCGTCCCCGCGGCCTGCAGACCCTGCGGAGCACCGGGCGCCTGCCCGTACCCGGCACCGGCGGGAGCCGGACGGCCCTGCGGCGGCGCGGGGGGAGCACTCTGCTCGAACAGCGACGGGGCCTTGTCGGCACCCTGCGGTCCGCGCCCGCCGCCCGGACGGCCACCGTCGGCGTCCCGGCCGGGCAGCGCGGCCCGCGGGCCCTGGCCGGCACCGAGCCGGCCGGCGCCCGACGGCGCACCGCCGCCGAAGCCTCCGCCGCCGGACGCGCCGGCCCCGAGGGCACCGCCGCCCGCCTGGCCGGCACCGGCGGCACGCCGGGCCGCGGCAGCACCGGCGGCGGCCTGCGCGGCGGCCGGACCGCCACCGCCGACCTGCGGCTGACCGCCCTGCTTGGGCTGGGGCTTCCTGCCGCCCTGGGCGACATCGACGGGCAGCATGACCAGCGCGGTCGTGCCTCCGGAGTCGGACGGGCGCAGCTGGATGCGGATGCCGTGCCGCTGGGACAGCCGGCCGACCACGAACAGACCCATGCGGCGGGAGACGGAGACGTCCACCGTCGGGGGAGAGGCGAGCCGCTCGTTGATCGCGGCGAGGTCCTCCGGCGACAGGCCGATACCGGTGTCGTGAATCTCGATCAGCACCCGGCCGTCGGGCAGGGCGTGACCGGTGACCTTGACCTTGGTCTGCGGCGAGGAGAACGAGGTCGCGTTCTCCAGCAGCTCGGCGAGCAGGTGCACGAGGTCGTTGACGACCCGGCCGGCCACTTCGGTGGTCGGCACGGAGGACAGCTCGATGCGCTCGTACTGCTCCACCTCGGACGCGGCGGCGCGGAGCACGTCGACCAGCGGGACCGGGCGGGTCCAGCGCCGGCCGGGCTCCTCACCGGCGAGGACGAGGAGGTTCTCACCGTTACGGCGCATGCGCGTGGCGAGGTGGTCGAGCTTGAACAGCGAGGACAGCTGGTCCGGGTCGGCCTCGCGGGACTCCAGTTCGGAGATGAGCGACAGCTGGCGCTGGATGAGGCCCTGGGAGCGGCGCGAGAGGTTGGTGAACATCGCGTTGACGTTGCCCCGCAGCAGGGCCTGCTCGGCGGCGAGGCGGACCGCCTCGCGGTGCACGTCGTCGAAGGCCGCGGCCACCCGGCCGATCTCGTCCCGGGAGTGCACACCGACCGACTCCACGGACGTGTCGACGTCCTGCGGGTCGGACTCGGACAGCTGCTTGACCAGCTCGGGCAGCCGGTCGGAGGCGACCCTGGTCGCGGTCTCCTCCAGACGGCGCAGGGAGCGGATCATGGAGCGGGCCACGACGAAGGCGCCGACCAGCGACACACCGAGCACGATGAGGATCAGCGCACCGGAGATGATCGCGTCGCGCTCGGTGGCGCTGCGCAGCTCGCGGGCCTTCTGTTCCATCTCCTCGAGCAGCGTGTGCTCGATGTTCTTCATCTGCTGGATCTTGGTGGAGCTGTCGTCCAGCCAGTCGCGGTAGGACCGCTTGTCCTGCTGGGCGAGTCCGCTCGCGGAGACCAGGGCCCGACCCGCGTAGGTGTCGGTCGCCTTGATCGTGGAGTTGCCGCCGTCCTCGATGGGCTTGAGCAGCTCGGCGGCGGAGTCCTCGCCGTAGATGCTCTTGAAGCTGCGGATCTCGGACTTCTGGCTCTCCAGGGCCGACTCGGCGTAGAGCCGGTCGTTCGGCGAGAGCTTGCCGGTCGTGGTGTTGCTCGCGGGCAGTGCCGCCGCGAGGGCCGCGCGCTGGATCGAGGAGTACTCCTTGGCGGAGCTGAACGCCGCCAGGGCCCGGGTGCGCTGGATCATGTCCGGGTTGCTGGTCGCCTCGGCCATGTCCTGGGAGAGGTCGATCAGGTTCTCGATCAGACGGTGGTACGCCTCGATCGTCTGCGTGGAGTTGTCCTCGGAGGCGTAGGCGCCCTTGCGGATCTGCTCCAGGTCGCCCAGCTCGCCGGCGAGCTGGATGAGGTACTCGCGGACGCCCTTGAGGTTGCCGTCCTTGCTGGCGCTGTCGATCTGCTCGGAACTGTCGAGGAAGTTCTTCCTCGCCCGGTCGGTCTTCTCCCGCAGGCCCTTGACCGTGAAGTCGGTCGCCTTGCCGCCGTGCGCCAGCGGACCGGCCGACTGGTCGCGCTCCTCCTGGAGGGCGGCGGACAGCTCGGTGGCCTGCTTGGTCATGTCCGTCAGCAGCTTCATGTTGTCGAGCTGCTGGATGTCGTCCATGGACTGGTTGATGCGCAGCGCGCCGAGCGAGGTGGCCGCGACCACCGGGAGCGCGAGCAGCGACACCAGACGGGTGGAGATGCGCCAGTTGCGCAGGGCTATTCGCGGACCGGGGCCTGCCGGACCCGCCGGCGGCTTCAGGGCCGGAGCCGGGCTCGCGGGCCCCGTGGGGGCCGACGCACCGGGGCGCCCGGGGCGCTCCCCGCCGTCACCCGCCGGGCCCTGGTTCTGGGCGTGCTGGGCCGAGGGACCTCGGTCGGTCCCGCCGTGCGGCTCCGGCTCCGCCGAAGCGCTGCCATCCCTCTTGAAACGTCCCTGCACTAGCGTCGCAACCTCTGGACCAGGCGCCCCATCGTGTGAACGGCGGGGCACGGTGTCGGCGTTCTGGGGACGCCCTGAGTACGCCCCCGTGGTGGTCTTGAGTGACCGGCGCTGGCTCCCCCTTCTGGCCGCCACTCGGCGCGTCTGTGCGCCCCCTGTGCGCCGGCTCGATCCTGCGGCGGTCCGTGGCATTCCAGCACAGCACAGGATCTCCAACAAGGCTCGTAGGCCAGGCCGTGACATAGGTGACACCACGTGAGTGCCGAATCACCGGACGTAGAAAGTGAGTTCACCCATTTCGGACGTATGCCCGCGAGTCGCCGAGGCGCAACGGGTGTCCCAGTCGCCATGATCAGCAGCGGAATGAGTGCTTCAGTGAGCCAATGTCCGTTTCATTAGGGTGGCACGCGGGCCTGAATTGCCCGATTCGCCCCCTGAGTCGTGAGAAAACTCACATGCTGATCATGGTCTCCTCGCGATTACGCCGGGAATCCCATGTTTAGCCTGACGCTTTACAGAGTTGGCAAAACCGACAACCCGCGCCTGGACGAGGGTCCTACGTACCCTCCCGGCGCCCGTCACAGAACAGGGTCAAGTAAACAGTGAAGACGACGACGATGTTCCACAAGATCGCCAACCCGCGACGCACGACGCTGGCGCACCTGGACGACGCCGACGAACTGCAGACGCCGGAACAGCAGGAGCACCGCGTCGAACTCCCCACCCAGACTGCCAACCCCAAGCGCACCATCCTCACCGAGGTCCCCGTCGCGGCCGCCGCTGCCGCGGAGTGACACCGGGTATTACGCGCACCGGCCGCCGGATGCTCAAGGCGGCGGGACGAGAACACCGAGGGGCGCCGCCGGCGACGGTGGCGCCCCTGCGTAATGCGCGCGGCGCGGACCCCTCCCCGCGTTAGCCTGGAGCGTCAACTCCAGCCGCTTCAGTCAAGGGGCCAAGCATCCCGTGCGCATCGCCAGATTCTCCATCGACGGGAACGTCGCCTTCGGCGCCATCGAGGGCGAGAAGCAGGACGAGCTCGTCCTGGACATCATCAAGGGCATCCCGTTCGCGGACTTCGAGCTCTCCGGCACGAAGGTGCCGGTCGGCAAGGTCAGGCTGCTGCCGCCGGTGCTCCCCAACAAGGTCGTGGCCTTCGGCCGCAACTACGCCGAGCACGCGAAGGAACTGGGCCACGAGGTCCCGCAGGCCCCCTTCGCCTTCTTCAAGCCGTCCACCTCGGTGATCGGCCCCGGCGACGAGATCCAGTACCCCTCCTTCTCCGCGGAGGTGCACCACGAGGCCGAGCTGGCCGTGGTGATCGGCCGGATGTGCCGCGAGGTCCCGCGCGAACGCGTGAAGGACGTGATCTTCGGCTACACCTGCGCCAACGACATCACCGCCCGCGACGTCCAGAAGCGCGAGAAGCAGTGGGCCCGGGCCAAGGGCTTCGACACGTCCTGCCCGCTCGGCCCCTGGGTGGAGACCGACCTCGACCCGAGCGATCTGACCATCCAGCTCACGGTCAACGGCCAGCAGCGCCAGCTGGGCCGCACCAGCGAGATGATCCACTCCATCGAGGACCTGATCGTCAACATCTCCGAGGCCATGACGCTGCTCCCCGGCGACGTGATCCTCACGGGCACCCCGGCTGGGGTCGGCCCCCTCAACGTCGGCGACGAGGTCGCCGTCACCATCGAAGGCATCGGCACTCTCACCAACAAGGTTGTCAAGCGTGGCTAGCGCACCCGGCACTCCCGTACGCGTCCGTTTCTGCCCGTCGCCCACCGGTAACCCCCACGTGGGCCTGGTGCGCACCGCCCTGTTCAACTGGGCGTTCGCCAAGCACCACCAGGGCACCCTGGTCTTCCGCATCGAGGACACCGACGCGGCCCGCGACTCGGAGGAGTCGTACACCCAGCTGCTCGACTCGATGCGCTGGCTGGGCTTCGACTGGGACGAGGGCCCCGAGGTCGGCGGCCCGCACGCGCCGTACCGCCAGTCGCAGCGCATGGACCTGTACAAGGACGTCGCGGCCAAGCTCCTGGACGCCGGCCATGCCTACCGCTGCTACTGCTCCCAGGAGGAGCTGGACACCCGCCGCGAGGCCGCCCGCGCCGCCGGCAAGCCCTCCGGCTACGACGGCCACTGCCGCGAGCTGACCGACGCGCAGGTCGAGGAGTACCAGGCCCAGGGCCGGGAGCCGATCGTCCGCTTCCGCATGCCCGACGAGACGATCACCTTCACCGACCTGGTCCGCGGCGAGCTGACCTTCACCCCGGAGAACGTCCCGGACTACGGCATCGTCCGCGCCAACGGCGCCCCGCTCTACACGCTGGTCAACCCGGTCGACGACGCCCTGATGGAGATCACCCACGTCCTGCGCGGCGAGGACCTGCTCTCCTCCACTCCCCGCCAGATCGCCCTGTACAAGGCGCTGATCGAGCTGGGCATCGCCAAGCAGATCCCCGCCTTCGGCCACCTGCCGTACGTGATGGGCGAGGGCAACAAGAAGCTCTCCAAGCGCGACCCGCAGTCGTCCCTCAACCTCTACCGGGAGCGCGGCTTCCTCCCCGAGGGCCTGCTCAACTACCTCTCGCTGCTCGGCTGGTCCCTCTCGGCCGACCAGGACGTCTTCACGATCGACGAGATGATCGCGGCCTTCGACATCGCGGACGTCAACCCCAACCCGGCCCGCTTCGACCTCAAGAAGTGCGAGGCCATCAACGGCGACCACATCCGCATGCTCGACGTGAAGGACTTCACCGAGCGCTGCCGCCCGTGGCTCCAGGCGCCGTTCGCCCCCTGGGCCCCGGAGGCCTTCGACGAGGCCAAGTGGCAGGCCATCGCCCCGCACGCGCAGACCCGCCTCAAGGTGCTCTCCGAGATCACCGACAACGTCGACTTCCTGTTCCTGACGGAGCCGGTGGAGGACGAGGCCTCCTGGAACAAGGCCATGAAGGAGGGCTCGGACGCCCTGCTGCGCACCGCCCGCGAGAAGCTGGAGGCCGCCGACTGGACCTCCGCCGAGTCGCTGAAGGAGGCCGTCCTGGCCGCCGGCGAGGCCCACGGCCTCAAGCTCGGCAAGGCCCAGGCCCCGGTCCGTGTCGCCGTCACCGGCCGCACGGTCGGTCTGCCGCTCTTCGAGTCGCTCGAGGTCCTGGGCAAGGAGAAGACCCTGACCCGCATCGACGCGGCGCTGGCGAAGCTGGCCGCGTAACGCGCGGCATCCGCACGGCGAGGGCGGCGTCCGGTTTCGGGCGCCGCCTTCCGCGTTCCGTACCCACGCCGCCGCCGGGGACGGGGCCCACAGCTCGCCCCGGGCTGAGAGCACCGGGCAGTGGGTACGGTCGGACCATGAGCATCCACGCCGTGGTCTGGGACGTCGACGACACCCTCTTCGACTACACCACCGCCGACCGCCTCGGCATGCGCGCCCACCTGACGGCCGAGGGCCTGCTCGGCGACTACGACACCGTCGAGCAGGCCCTCACCCGCTGGCGGGAGATCACCGACCTGCAATGGGCGCGCTTCGCGGCCGGTGAGGCCACGTTCGAGGACCAGCGGCGCGACCGCGTCCGGGTGTTCGTCGGCCAGGACCTCACCGACGACGAGGCCGACGCGTGGTTCAAGCGGTACCGCGCCCACTACGAGGAGGTCTGGGCCCTCTTCCCGGACGTCCTGCCCGTCCTCGACGCCCTCGCCGCCAGCCACCGGCACGCCGTGCTCTCCAACTCGAGCATCCACGTCCAGGACCGCAAACTGCGCGTTCTCGGCGTCCACGACCGCTTCGAGAGCATCCTGTGCGCGGCCGAGCTCGGCGTCTCCAAACCCGAGGCCGGGGCGTTCCTCGCGGCCTGCGAGGCCCTCGCCCTGCCACCGCACCAGGTCGCCTACGTCGGCGACCACCCGGAGATCGACGGACGGGGTGCCGCCGACGCCGGGCTGCTGTCGGTGTGGATCGACCGCGGGGGCGCGTACGCCACGATCGACCCGCCGGTCGGGCCGCATCGCATCGCCTCCCTCGCCGAACTGCCGTCCCTGCTCGGCGCGGATACTCGTTTTGGAGCCCCGTCCACCTTCAGGTAATGTTCTTCCTGCGCCGCGGGGAGCGGGCCGGAAGGCAGGAACCCCAGGCGCACTACTAGAACAAGATCCCCTCAGGGGGCTTGCGTTCCAGTGGCCTATGGTGTAATTGGCAGCACGACTGATTCTGGTTCAGTTAGTCTTGGTTCGAGTCCAGGTAGGCCAGCTCGCAGAGCTCATCTGCACCAGCGGATTCCGATCCGCAAGCCCCCGTTGTGTAGCGGCCTAGCACGCTGCCCTCTCAAGGCAGTAGCGCCGGTTCGAATCCGGTCGGGGGTACGGTTCCGAACGATCGACGATCATCTCGGGACTGCTAGGGCCCCCGTTGTGTAGCGGCCTAGCACGCCGCCCTCTCAAGGCGGTAGCGCCGGTTCGAATCCGGTCGGGGGTACTGACTGGTCTAAACCACATTGGTCTATGGTGTAATTGGCAGCACGACTGATTCTGGTTCAGTTAGTCTTGGTTCGAGTCCAGGTAGACCAGCTCGGACCTGCGGAAACGCAGAGTCCACGCCCCCGTTGTGTAGCGGCCTAGCACGCCGCCCTCTCAAGGCGGTAGCGCCGGTTCGAATCCGGTCGGGGGTACGTACGAGAAGCGCCCTCCACTTCGGTGGAGGGCCTTCTTGGCTTTCAGGGGCGCGGGGAACTGCGCGAGCAACCACTACTGACCGGCACTCGACGACGAAACCGCCCCTGTCACGGCGCCTGGTCGGGGAAAGCCTGCCGCGGCGTTGAGGCCGACCTTCCCCTAAATGCCCTGCCGATCAGCCGGTGCGCCGCAACGCCTCGGAGAGGCGCCCCGCCGCATCGATCACAGCCTGCGCGTGCATCCGGCCAGGGTGACGCGTCAACCGCTCGATCGGCCCGGACACCGACACCGCGGCCACCACACGGTTGGAAGGCCCCCGCACCGGCGCGGACACAGACGCCACACCCGGCTCACGCTCACCGATCGACTGGGCCCAGCCCCGCCGCCGTACGCCCGACAGGGCCGTCGCCGTGAAGCGCGCGCCCTGGAGGCCGCGGTGCAGCCGCTCCGGCTCCTCCCAGGCCAGCAGGATCTGGGCCGAGGAGCCGGCCTTCATCGTGAGCGTCGAACCGACCGGGACGGTGTCCCGCAGTCCGGACAGACGCTCCGCCGCCGCCACACAGATGCGCATGTCGCCCTGGCGGCGGTAGAGCTGCGCGCTCTCGCCCGTGACGTCACGGAGGTGGGTGAGCACCGGGCCCGCGGTGGCGAGGAGACGGTCCTCACCCGCGGCCGCGGCCAGTTCTGCCAGGCGAGGGCCGAGAATGAAACGGCCCTGCATGTCGCGCGCCACCATGCGGTGGTGTTCCAGCGCCACGGCCAGGCGGTGGGCCGTGGGTCGTGCCAGTCCGGTGGCGCCGACCAGGCCCGCGAGGGTGGCCGGACCGGACTCCAGAGCGCTCAGGACGAGGGCCGCCTTGTCCAGAACGCCGACGCCGCTACTGTTGTCCATGAAACGATACTCGCGTCTCACTCTGTGAAACGCAAGTTCAAATTCTCGTGGAACCCGCCACTCTGGAAGACACGAAGTCACAGCGGCCCGTGACGTACGGGCCTGGCGGCGGTTGCCCGGAAACGCAGGGGCGCGGGGCCGCCTCCTCAAGATCTCTAGTTGGGCCGGCGGATCGTCGTCGGCCGGAGGGAACAGCGATGGGTAGGACACTCGCGGAGAAAGTCTGGGACGACCATGTCGTCCGGCGCGCGGAGGGCGAGCCCGACCTTCTCTTCATCGATCTGCACCTGCTGCACGAGGTGACCAGCCCGCAGGCCTTCGACGGCCTGCGCAAGAGCGGCCGCAAGGTCCGTCGCCTCGACCTCACCATCGCGACCGAGGACCACAACACCCCCACCCTCGACATCGACAAGCCGATCGCGGACCCGGTCTCCCGGATCCAGCTGGAGACGCTGCGCAAGAACGCCGCCGACTTCGGCGTGCGGCTGCACCCGCTGGGCGACGTCGAGCAGGGCGTCGTGCACGTCGTCGGCCCGCAGCTGGGCCTCACCCAGCCCGGCATGACCGTCGTCTGCGGCGACTCCCACACCTCCACGCACGGCGCCTTCGGCGCGCTGGCGTTCGGCATCGGCACCTCCCAGGTGGAGCACGTGCTGGCCACCCAGACGCTGCCGATGTCCCGCCCGAAGACCATGGCGATCACGGTCGACGGCGAACTGCCCGACGGCGTCACGGCCAAGGACCTGATCCTGGCGATCATCGCGCGGATCGGCACCGGCGGCGGCCAGGGCTACGTCCTGGAGTACCGCGGCGAGGCCATCGAGAAGCTCTCGATGGAAGCGCGGATGACCATCTGCAACATGTCGATCGAGGCCGGCGCCCGCGCGGGCATGATCGCCCCGGACGAGACCACCTTCGCGTACCTCAAGGGCCGCCCGCACGCCCCCGAGGGCGCTGACTGGGACGCGGCCGTCGAGTACTGGAAGACGCTCAGGACGGACGAGGACGCCGAGTTCGACGCCGAGGTCGTCATCGACGCCGCCGAACTGTCGCCGTTCGTCACCTGGGGCACCAACCCCGGCCAGGGCGCACCGCTTTCGGCGTCCGTCCCCGACCCTGCTTCGTACGAAGACGCATCGGAGCGCTACGCCGCCGAAAAGGCCCTGGAATACATGGGGTTGGAGGCCGGTCAGCCGCTGCGCTCCATCAAGGTGGACACCGTCTTCGTAGGCTCCTGCACCAACGGCCGCATCGAGGACCTGCGCGCCGCCGCCGAGCTGATCAAGGGCCGCAAAGTCGCCGACGGCGTACGGATGCTGGTCGTGCCGGGCTCCGCGCGGGTCGGTCTCCAGGCCGTCTCCGAGGGTCTGGACGTCGTCTTCAAGGACGCCGGCGCCGAGTGGCGGCACGCGGGCTGTTCGATGTGCCTGGGCATGAACCCCGACCAGCTGGCCCCGGGTGAGCGCTCCGCGTCCACCTCCAACCGCAACTTCGAGGGCCGGCAGGGCAAGGGCGGCCGGACGCACCTGGTGTCGCCGCAGGTCGCGGCCGCCACCGCCGTCCTGGGCCACCTGGCCTCCCCGGCCGACCTGTCCGCCGCCGACACCCGTACGCCCGCTGGAGTCTGAGAACCATGGAAGCCTTCACCACCCACACCGGCCGGGCCGTCCCGCTGCGCCGCAGCAACGTCGACACCGACCAGATCATCCCCGCCCACTGGCTCAAGAAGGTCACGCGCGACGGGTTCGAGGACGGGCTGTTCGAGGCCTGGCGCAAGGACGCGTCGTTCGTGCTCAACCAGCCCGAGCGGCAGGGCGCGACCGTCCTGGTCGCCGGCCCCGACTTCGGCACCGGCTCCTCGCGCGAGCACGCCGTCTGGGCGCTGCAGAACTTCGGCTTCAAGGCCGTGATCTCCTCCCGCTTCGCCGACATCTTCCGCGGCAACTCGCTCAAGAACGGCCTGCTCACGGTCGTCCTGGAGCAGAAGATCGTGGACGCGCTGTGGGAGCTCACCGAGAAGGACCCGCAGGCCGAGATCACCGTCGACCTGGTCGCCCGCGAGGTCCGCGCCGAGGGCATCACCGCCTCCTTCGAGCTGGACGAGAACGCCCGCTGGCGGCTGCTGAACGGCCTCGACGACATCTCGATCACCCTCCAGAACGAGGCGGACATCGCCGCGTACGAGGCGAAGCGCCCGTCGTTCAAGCCGCGGACGCTGCCGGTCTGATCCGGAGCACGATCCGCCGCCCCTGAACAAGGCGACTTTCGGCCACCGCAACACCCCTCTGTACCCCCGATCAGCCCGATCGGGGGTACAGCCGTTTCTGCACCCGAACGGCCCTGCACCTGCCGAGCCGGCCACTCAACTTCCCACGTTATGCCGGTGGTTGTTGGGGTACGCGAGTTGTACAGCCGTGACCTCCGTGTGCGCCCGGAAGGCCGTTTGAGGCGGCAGTTGTCCCCTGGGCAGGCGACAACTCGCCCCAGATGGCACAATCTGTGCATGGAACACGACGGCCAACTCGAGCTCTATGCGGCAGTCGCGGGCCAACTCAAGGAAGCGCACGCAAAAGTGCGCGCACTGCAAGTCCCGGAGGGCGTACGGATGGCGCTGACCCGGAAGCTGCTGGTCATTACGGCCGCGGCCAAGCACGATCTCGCCGACGCGGCAAGGCGGCTGGATCGGTTCACCGCGGACCTCGACGAGGGACGTCTCCCCGACGAGGAACGCTGAACCGGACGACACCGTCGAGTTCGTTGCGGCACAAGGGTGATAAGCCCGTTTCGTGTTTGATTTGCGGTATATATCTGCCTAACGTGCGAAAAAGCTTGAACACTTTCGTTCTGGCGATGTCTCCGAAGGGGAAGACGTGAACAAGGCGCAGCTCGTAGAAGCGATTGCCGACAAGATGGGCGGCCGACAGCAGGCCGCCGATGCTGTCGACCATGTACTGGACGCCATCGTCCGCGCGGTCGTCGCTGGTGAGAGGGTTTCCGTCACCGGTTTCGGTTCCTTCGAGAAGGTCGACCGTCCGGCCCGCTACGCCCGTAACCCCCAGACGGGCGAGCGGGTTCGGGTCAAGAAGACCTCCGTTCCGCGCTTCCGCGCGGGCCAGGGTTTCAAGGACCTGGTCAGCGGCTCGAAGAAGCTGCCGCGTGGCGGCGAGGTCTCCGTCAAGAAGGCTCCGAAGGGCAGCCTGACCGGCGGCGGCGCCGGCGCGACGGTCAAGAAGGCCGCCGCGAAGAAGGCGACCGCCAAGACGGCGGCCGCGAAGAAGGCCACGGCCAAGAAGGCACCGGCGAAGAAGGCCACCACCAAGACGGCGGCCGCGAAGAAGACCACGGCGAAGAAGGCCCCGGCCAAGACCACGACGGCCAAGACCACCGCCGCGAAGAAGACCACCGCCAAGAAGGCACCGGCGAAGAAGGCGACCGCCAAGAAGGCGCCCGCCAAGAAGTCGACGGCGCGCAAGACCACCGCGAAGAAGACCACCGCCCGCAAGAAGTAAGGGCGCTGGGGCACTCACGCGCCGGGCCGGACTCCGTACGGAGTCCGGCCCGCGGTGTGTTCAGGGAGTGGGCAGGGGGATTCAGGGGGTTCAGAGGGTCTGGAGGGTCACCAGAGTGATCCGCAGGTCCTCCTTGGCGCCCTCAACCTCGATCCGCACCCGCTGTCCCGGACGCAGCAGCCTCAAGCCGCCCGCGTCGAACGCCGCCGCGTCGAAGGGCACCGGGGTGCCGTCGTCCAGGAGCACCTGTCCGCTGCGGCTTTCGGGGTCGTACGTGTACGCGGTCGCCTGCATGGCCGCAGCCTACTGCCCGGGTATCAGCAACCGCGCGGCGGCCGCGGCCGTATGAGGGCCGACCCCCAGGGCCAGCGCGGTGCGCAGGTCGTCGCCGGTGTCCACGTCCTGGCGTACGGAATCCACGGCGGCGAGGGACAGTTCCACCGCCCCGGACGCGCGGTGCCTGGCCCGGGAATCGATACCGAAAGCCGGGAACAATTGCCGGCCCGGGGTGGCTGCCAGCAGAGTCGTGCCGATTGCGGCCGTGTCAGGGAGAAAAGCGCGCGGGAATTCAGCGGCGGCATCGAGTACCCGGGCCAATTCCGGCGGGCGCAGCGCCGGCAGGTCGGCGTTCAGCGCCGCCACCGGGCTTTCGGGACGTGCGGACCGTACGGCCCCCGCCGCATGTGCGAGGGCGGCGTTGAGGCCGCTTCCCGGCTCGTCGGGGATGATCGCGGCGCCCAGTGCGGCCAGCTCGCGGCCGGCCCGGGCGTCGTCCGTGACGACTGCCACATCCCGCACCGCCGGGCAGGCCAGCGCGGCCGCCACCGTGTCCTGGGCGAAGGCCAGCGCCAGGTCCGGCCGCAGCCCGTCGTCCGCGGTGTCCGCGAGTCTGCTCTTGGCCTGGGCCAGGGGCTTCAGGGGTACGACCAAGGTCCACTGCACAGATGTCCCGTCCTTCTCTTGTCGCGGTCATTGTCACCCGGGGCCACCGGTGCCCGGCGTGTCGGGGCGTACGGTGTTCTCGACAGACCGGCGGCCTGGGGCGACACTTGTGCGGCCCCCCGTGGCCCCCGCTTCAGGCCCTAGAGGAAGGTGTCCGCGTGCCCCGCCGCAGAATCGGCTTCTGGTACCGCTTCGCCGCGGTGATCTGCAAACCGCCGCTGGTGGTTCTGCTCAGGCGGGACTGGCGCGGAATGGAGCACATTCCGGCCGAGGGGGGATTTATCACCGCGGTGAACCATAATTCGCACATCGACCCCTTCGCTTACGCGCACTTTCAGTACAACACCGGGCGCGTCCCGCGATTCCTCGCGAAGAGCGGGCTTTTCAAGAAGGGATTCGTCGGCGCCGCGATGCGCGGCACCGGGCAGATCCCCGTCTACCGCGAGAGCACGGACGCGCTGAGCGCCTTCCGGGCCGCTATCGACGCCGTGGACCGCGGGGAATGCGTCGCCTTCTATCCCGAGGGCACCCTCACCCGCGACCCGGCGGGCTGGCCCATGACCGGCAAGACCGGGGCCGCGCGCGTCGCCCTGCAGACCAAGTGCCCGGTGATTCCCGTCGCCCAGTGGGGCTGCAACGAGTTGCTGCCGCCGTACGCGAAGAAGCCGCATCTCCTGCCGCGCAAGACGCACCGCGTGCTCGCCGGACCGCCGGTGGACCTCACACGGTTCTACGACCGGGAGATGACCGCGGACCTCCTGAAGGAGGCCACCGAGGTCATCATGGCGGCCATCACCCGCCAGCTGGAGGAGATCCGCGGCGAGAAGGCGCCGGAGATGCCCTACGACCCGCGCCGGGAGCGGGTCGAACAACGGCGCCGCACCCAGGCGCAGACACAGCGGGGCGAACAGCAGGCGGCGTCGCCGGTGCAGTCGGCGCCCTCGGCACAGTCGGCAACGGAAGAGGGGCTGGGCAAGTGAGCAAGCCGGTCAAGGCGGCGGTCCTGAGCGCCGGTTCGTGGGGCACGGCCTTCGGCATGGTGCTCGCCGACGCCGGGTGCGAGGTCACCCTGTGGGGGCGCCGCCCGGAGGTCGTGGAAGCGATCAACTCCACCCGCACCAACCCCGACTACTTCCCGGGCGTCGAGCTCCCGGAGAACGTCCGGGCGACCACGGATCCCGCACAAGCCGCCGCGGACGCCGACTTCACGGTCCTCTCGGTCCCCTCGCAGACCCTGCGCGGCAATCTCGCCGACTGGGCGCCGCTGCTGGCCCCCGGCACGGTCCTCGTGTCGCTGATGAAGGGCGTCGAACTCGGCTCCGCCATGCGGATGAGCGAGGTCATCGACGACGTCGCCAAGGTCGGCCCGGACCGCATCGCGGTGGTGACCGGGCCCAACCTGGCCCGCGAGATCGCCGCGCGGATGCCGGCCGCCGCCGTGGTCGCCTGCACCGACGAGGCGGTCGCCCAGCGGCTCCAGGCCGCCTGCCACACGCCGTACTTCCGCCCGTACACCAACACCGACGTCGTCGGCTGCGAACTCGGCGGCGCGGTCAAGAACGTCATCGGCCTGGCCGTCGGCATCGCGGACGGCATGGGCCTCGGCGACAATGCCAAGGGCTCGCTCATCACCCGCGGCCTCGCCGAGACCACCCGGCTCGGCATGGCGCTCGGCGCCGACCCGCTGACCTTCTCCGGACTCGCGGGCCTGGGCGACCTGGTGGCCACCTGCTCCTCGCCGCTGTCCCGCAACCACACCTTCGGCACCAACCTCGGCAAGGGCATGACCCTCCAGGAGACCATCGCGGTCACCAAGCAGACCGCCGAGGGCGTCAAGTCCTGCGAGTCGGTGCTGGATCTGGCCCGCCGGCACGGCGTCGACATGCCCATCACGGAGACGGTCGTCGGCATCGTGCACGAGGGCAAGCCTCCGGTGGTGGCCCTCAAGGAGCTGATGTCGCGCAGCGCGAAGCCGGAACGACGCTGAGCGACGCGGCTTCGCGGGCGCTGTATCCCGGCCTTACCAACGGGTACTCTCAACGCGATATGAGCACCGAGAACCTCCCCCAGAGCCCCGAGCAGCCGCCTCGCAAGCCGCGTGTGGCCGTCGTGTTCGGCGGGCGCAGCTCCGAACACGGGATCTCCGTGGTCACGGCCGGCGCCGTCCTCAAGGCCATCGACCGGACGAAGTACGACGTCCTGCCGATCGGCATCACCCAGGACGGCCGTTGGGCGCTCACGGCGGACGAACCGGAGCGGATGGCGATCATCGACCGGCGCCAGCCGAGCGTCGACCTGCTCGCCGAGTCCGCCGAGGGCGGAGTGATCCTCCCGGTCGACCCCGCCAGCCGCGAAGTCGTCTACAGCGAGCCGGGATCGGTCCCCAAGGCGCTCGGCGAGGTCGACGTGGTCTTCCCGGTGCTGCACGGCCCCTACGGCGAGGACGGCACCCTCCAGGGCCTCCTGGAGCTCTCCGGCGTCCCGTACGTCGGTTCCGGTGTGCTCGCCTCGGCCGTCGGCCAGGACAAGGAGTACATGAAGCGGGTGTTCACCTCGTTCGGGCTGAAGGTGGGCCCGTACCTGGTGATCAGGCCCCGAGAGTGGCAGCAGGACGAGCAGGGCGCCCGCAAGAAGATCGTCGACTTCGCCGGCGAGCACGGCTGGCCGCTGTTCGTGAAGCCCGCGCGCGCCGGTTCGTCGATCGGCATCACCAAGGTCGACGACCTCTCCGGCCTCGACGAGGCGATCGCCGAGGCCCAGCGGCACGACCCGAAGATCCTCGTGGAGGCCGCGCTGCGCGGCCGCGAGATCGAGTGCGGCGTCCTGGAATTCGAGGACGGCCCCCGAGCCTCCGCCCCCGCCGAGATCCCCTCGCCCGAGGCGCACGCGTACTACGACTTCGAGGCCAAGTACATCGACTCCACGCCGGGGATCGTGCCGGCGCCCCTCACGCCCGAGGAGACGGCCGAGGTCCAGCGCCTCGCGGTCGACGCGTTCGATGCGGCGTCCTGCGAGGGCCTGGTCCGCGCGGACTTCTTCCTCACCGAGGACGGCGAGTTCGTGATCAACGAGATCAACACGATGCCCGGCTTCACGCCCATCTCGATGTACCCGCAGATGTGGCAGGCGAGCGGGGTGAGCTACCCGGAGCTGGTGGACCTGCTGGTGCAGGCGGCGCTTCGCCGCTCCACGGGCCTGCGCTAGGCCGGGCCCGGGACGACCCGCGGCACGCTCAGGAGGCGATCCCCTCGGGGATCGCCTTTTTCACAGCCGGAGCCAGATCGATGAGAACCCCCGAGCTGTCCACACCCTCCGGCACGGCCACCTCGACATAGACCTCACGGTTCGCCGAGGTGAACCGGTACCCGCCGTCGTCCTGCTTCTCCATCAGCCAGTCGACCCCGTTCACACCGCCGGCGACCGCGTCCGGATCCTGTCCGGACGCCACCTTCGGATCGACCATCTCGGGCGGCTGCGGCACACCGCAGCGAAGTATGATCGCCGGGCTGCCCCAGCCCGCCGTCAGCGCCGACGCGGGCTCGGGATCCTCGCGACGCTCTCCGTCCACCTTCGCGGGCAGTACCTTGTCCAGGTTCCGGCACAGTTCCGTGGCCTTCGTGTCCGGACTGGGAACCGCCGCCGACGCGCTGTCGTCTGCCGAGGAGCAGCCCGCGGCAGTGATCAACAGCGCGAGAGCGGGCAGGCGGAAGAAAACACGGAACACAGAACGGTGCCGGTGACGGAAAGAGTTCACCGGCACAGGGTAGACGGGGGCTACAGATGGACGACCGGGCAGGTCAGAGTGCGGGTGATGCCGTCCACTTGCTGGACCTTGGCGACCACCATGCGTCCGAGGTCGTCGACGGTGTCGGCCTGGGCCCGCACGATCACGTCGTAGGGTCCTGTGACGTCCTCGGCCTGGATGACCCCAGGAATCTTGCTGATCGTCTCTGCGACGGTCGACGCCTTGCCGACCTCCGTCTGGATCAGGATGTACGCCTGTACCACGGAACCTCCAGGGCGGCCACGAGGATCATGTGGGGAAAAGGAACGCCACGGTATCGCGTCGCCGCTCGCCGCGGGGAGACCTGCGGGGACCGGGTCTTGCGCGCCGGGGTGCAGGTCCGGCAGAACTTGACGGTCACTTCGACCGTAGCGAGGACCGAGAGGCCTCGCGACCGGGCACGGACAGGGACAGAAGGGGAGAAAGGGCAATGAAGGGCACTGTTGGTGAGCTCGGTGAGTTCGGGCTCATCAGGGAGCTCACCTCCCGTCTGACCACCACCCCGGCGGTCCGGGTCGGCCCCGGCGACGACGCCGCCGTGGTGGCCGCGCCCGACCGCAGGGTGGTGGCGAGCACGGACATCCTGGTGGAGGGCCGGCACTTCCGCCGGGACTGGTCGACGGCCTACGACGTGGGCCGCAAGGCGGCGGCGCAGAACCTCGCCGACATCGCCGCCATGGGCGCCGTACCGACCGCGCTGCTGCTCGGTCTGGTCGTTCCGGCCGAGCTGCCGGTGACGTGGGCGAGCGAGCTGATGGACGGCCTGCGCGACGAATGCCAGGTGGCCGGTGCCGCCGTGGTCGGCGGTGACGTCGTACGCGGCGACTCGATCATGGTGTCGATCACCGCGCTCGGCGACCTGCGCAACCAGGAGCCGGTGACGCGGGCGGGCGCACAGCCCGGCGACCTCGTCGCGGTGACCGGCTGGCTGGGCTGGTCGGCGGCCGGGTACGCGGTGCTGTCGCGCGGATTCCGTTCGCCGCGCGCCTTCGTGGAGGCCCACCGGCGTCCCGAGCCGCCGTACCATGCGGGTCCGGCCGCCGCCGGTCTGGGGGCGACCGCCATGTGCGACGTGAGCGACGGGCTGATCGCCGACCTGGGGCACATCGCCGAGGCCAGTAAGGTGCGGATCGACATCCGCTCCGGGGCGATCGACATCCCCTCCCAGATGAACGACATCGGGCAGGCCGTCGGCGTCGACCCCATGCAGTGGGTGCTGACCGGGGGAGAGGACCACGCCATCGTGGCGACCTTCCCGCCGGACGTGAAGCTGCCCGCCCGCTGGAAGGTCATCGGCGAGGTCCTCAACCCCTCGGCGCTGCCCCAGGTGACGGTCGACGGGGCGCCGTGGACCAGCAAGGGCGGCTGGGACCACTTCGGGGACATGGACTCATGATCCCGGGCGTCCTCACGGTGGCGGGCTCCGACTCGGGCGGCGGCGCCGGCATCCAGGCCGACCTGAAGACGATGCTCGCCCTCGGCGTGCACGGCATGAGCGTCCTCACGGCGGTGACCGCGCAGAACTCCCTCGGCGTGCAGGGCGCCTGGGAGCTGCCCGTGGAGGCGGTGCGGGCCCAGTACCGCAGTGTCGTCGACGACATCGGCGTCCAGGCGGTCAAGACCGGGATGCTGGCCTCCGCCGAACTCGTGGAGGCGGTCGCCGAGTTGATCGCGGGTACTGACGCCCCCGCGGTCGTCGACCCGGTGGGCGTCTCCAAGCACGGTGACTCCCTGCTCGCCGCGTCCGCACTGGACTCCGTCCGTACGAAGCTGCTGCCGGTGGCCACGGTCGCCACCCCGAACCTCGACGAGGTGGCCCAGCTGACGGGCGTCCGCGTCGAGTCGGAGGAGCAGCTGCGGCGGGCCGCGGCGGCCGTGCTCGGCTACGGGCCGCGGTGGGCGCTGATCAAGGGCGGCCACCTGTCCGGGGACGCCGTGGACCTGCTCACCGACGGCTCCGAGGAGCACTGGCTGCGGGCGCCGCGCCACGACAACCGGCACACCCACGGCACGGGCTGCACGCTGGCCTCCGCGATCGCGTCACAGCTGGCGAAGGGGGACTCGGTGCCGGAGGCGGTGGCGGCGGCCAAGGAGTACGTCACCGGGGCGATCGCGGCCGGGTTCGCGCTCGGCGGGGGCATCGGGCCGGTGGATCACGGCTGGCGGTTCCGGGACGGTTCCTGAGCACCGGAGCCGGTTCCTGAGCACCGGGGCCGGTTCCTGAGCATCAGGACAGTGTCAGGACACGGCAAAGAGCCGGTCCACCTGAGGTGGACCGGCTCTGTAAGCGAACCAGCAGTGGCCGCGCGCTAGCTGAGCGTCAGCGCGAGACCTTGCCGGCCTTGATGCACGAGGTGCAAGCGTTCACGCGCTTCGGCGTCCCGCCCACCACGGTACGCACACGCTGGATGTTCGGGTTCCAGCGACGGGACGTACGGCGGTGCGAGTGCGAGATGTTGTTGCCGAAGCCCGGCCCCTTGCCGCAGACGTCGCAGTTGGCAGCCACGGGTCACTCCAAAGACTTCAGATGCACTTACGGTTGATCCCGGCATGCCGGGATCCGGATCAGAGGATCTGAGTGGCGCTGCCAGGGGAATGGCCCGATTCGATCGGGCAACCGGAGCAGCATACAACGACTGCGCCCGTGCAGTGAAACTACCATGGTCAGGCCGGGGCCTCTCCCGGCCCACTTCCGGCGGACACCGCCCCGGGGTCTACGCTGCGTGCCACGTCCAGCAGCTCAGGGAGGCGCGGTGGCGCAGGTGCCGCAGACATTCTTCGATGCTCTCGCGGTGCGCACCTGGTGCGGTCTCGCACTCGAGACGCTGGGGCGGGCGCGTGAGGAGATCGACGCGATCAACGTCTACCCCGTGGCGGACGGGGACACCGGCACCAATCTGTACCTGACCGTGGAGTCCGCCGTCGCGGCGGTCGAGGCCGTGTTCGCCGGGCATGCGGCGAGGTCGGGCCCCGAGGGGCCGACGCTGGCCGACGCGGTCCGGGCCATGGCGCACGGGGCGCTCATCGGGGCCCGCGGGAACTCCGGGACGATCCTCGCCCAGCTGCTGCGCGGCATGTCCCAGGTGCTGGCCGAGCACGAGACCGGGCACACCGACGGCGAGAGCGCGCACGCCGACGGGCAGGGCCTGCGGCTGGCCCTGCGGCACGCGGCCGACTCCGCCCGGCAGGCCGTGGCCCACCCCGTCGAGGGCACGGTCCTCACGGTCGCCTCGGCCGCCGCCGACGCCGCCGACGCGTCCTGCGGCGCCGAAGGCGACTGCGGGAGGGTGGCCAGGGCGGCCTACGAGGGAGCGCGCGCGGCCCTGGCCGCGACCCCCGGCCAGCTGCCCGTCCTGGAACGCGCCGGGGTGGTGGACGCCGGCGGTCGGGGGCTGGTGGCGGTGCTCGGGGCGCTGGTGGAGACGTTCACGGGGGAGAGGCCGCGGGACCGGGCGGCGACGGTGACGGCGGGAGCGTCGCGGCCGGGCGAGGACGCGAGCCCGCCCGGCGAGTGCTCCGACACCGCCGCCGTGGCCGGCCCGGACGGCCCCGCCTTCGAGGTGATCTACCTCCTGGAGGCCGACGACACGGCCGTGGCGCGGCTGCGGGAGCGGCTCGACGCGCTCGGCGACTCGCTCGTCGTGGTCGGCGGCGACGGGCTGTGGAACGTCCACGTCCATGTCGACGACGCGGGCGCCGCCGTCGAGGCCGGTATCGAGGCCGGGCGGCCCTACCGCATCCGCATCACGCACTTCGCCGCCGGCGACGTGCACACCACCGGCGCCGAGCGGCCTCCCCGTGAGCGCGCCCAGCGTGCCGTCGTGGCCGTGGTGCCCGGCGAGGGCCTGGCCGGGCTGTACGCCGAGGCCGGCGCGACCACCGTGCTCGCACGCCCCGGGGAGCCGCCCGCGAGCGGCGAGCTCGTGCAGGCCGTACGACGGGCCCACGCGCGCGAGGTCGTGCTGCTGCCCAATGACGCCGAGCTGCGCCACACCGCCGCGGCGGCGGCCGAGCAGGCCCGGACCGAGGGCATCCGCGTGGCCCTCATCCCGACCCGCTCGGCGGTCCAGGGCATCGCGGCGCTGGCCGTGCACGAGCCGGAGCGCCGATTCGACGAGGACGTGGTGTCGATGACCTCGGCGGCCGGCGCGACCCGCTACGCCGAGGTCACCGTCGCCGAGCGCCAGGCCTGGACGATGGCCGGCATCTGCCAGGCCGGGGACGTCCTCGGCCTGATCGACGGTGATGTGGCCGTGATCGGCTCGGACGTCACGGCCACCGCCCGGACCGTCCTGGACCGGATGCTCGCGGCCGGGGGCGAGATGGTCACCCTGGTGCTCGGCGACGAGGCTCCCGGCACCATCGCCGAGCATCTGGAGGGCCGGGTCCGCGAGGGGTACCTCGCCGTCGACACGGTCGTGTACCGGGGCGGGCGGCAGGGAGCCGTGCTGCTCATCGGCGTGGAGTAGGCCGAACACGGCGGGTGCCGGGTGATTCAGTCCGGGTCCTCCGTCGCGACGCGGAGCATGTGCTCGGCCTCTGCCCGCCGGGCCCGCACCGCCTCGCCGTCATCGTCGTCGTTCATGCTCTCGGGTGCCGTGCCGCCGGAGTCGGTGTCGTCGTAACCGTCGTATGCCGCCAGCACCGCACGCGCGCGTGCCCTCGCGTCGGTGAGACGGCCCAGCTCGATCTCCAGCCACCCCGCGGTGAGTTCGGCGCCGGTACGGCTGTGCAGGGCGCCGTCCCCGAGGGAGGCGAACACCTCGGCCGACCGCAGCAGTTGGGACAGCGCCTCCTCGAACACGGCCGGGAGCGAGTCCTCCGCGCCGCCCTCGGCGGACCGGGCCAGCAGGTCGCCGAACTGGCGGTGCGTGTGGCCGAGTTCGGCGACGAACCGCTGCCGGGACTCCTCGTCGGCCGTCTCGTCCCGCGCCGCCTCGCACTCCCGGACCGCGTCCGCCATGAGCAGGCGTGCCGCCGCGGGGCCGTCCTGCGTGCGCAACGCCAGCCAGGCGCGGGCGCGCAGGGCCCGGACCAGCCCGTGGACGTTGCCGAGTTCGCGCCACAGGCCGCCCGCGCGTGCGTAGGCCCGGTCCGCCTCGTCGGCCAGTCCGGCCTGCCCGAGGGACTCCCCGGCCAGGTGGGCGAGGGTCGCGTGGTCGTGCTGTTCGGGCCAGTGCCGGGCGATCTCGGCGGCCTGGAGACGCCGTTCGGCGGCGGCGCGGTGCTCGCCGAGTTCGCTCAGGCAGTCACCGAGCCACCACTGCGTCTGCACGACCGCCCCGTCGCCGTGCGTCTCGGCGGTCAGGTCGGGCAGCGCCGACTCCAGGACCTCCGCAGCCTCGGCCCACCGTCCCTGCCGCAGCAGGAACCCGCCGAGCTGCTGCCGGGCCCAGGCGCCCAGCGTCGCGCCCTCGCCCGCCTCGTCGGCCCAGTGCGCGGCCTCCAGGGCGTGCCGGGCGGCCTCGACGACCTCGCCCCGGCCGCCGGTCAACTCGGCGAGCTGGAGGTGCAGCTGGGCCCGTCCGGGCGCCTCCAGCTGGGCTCCGCCGTGCTCCAGGGCCGCCCGCAGGGCCCGTTCGGCCTCCGCCATGTCGCCGAGGTGGTGGGCCAGGGAGGCCAGCCGGGCCTCGTACTCCACCGCGTACCACGGCAGTCCCGCCGCGACGAACGCCGCCGCGCCCCGCGCGAACAGCCCCGCGGCCCTCTCCAGGTCCCCGCCCAGTCCGGCCAGCTCGGCGAGCATCGCCTGCGCCTCGGCGCCCCGCGCGGCCAGCCGCACGTCCTGACCGGTCTGCCCGTCGACCAGTGCCAGAACCTCCCGGACAGCGGCTTCGGCCTCGCCGAGAACCGCCTCCGGTCCGTCGCTTTCGGCGTCCCCCGCTGCGCGGCCTTCCCCGGCCTCGTGCGCCCGGCGCAGCAGGATCCGGGCCCGTGCCATCAGGACGGACGCCGTCTGCCGTATCCCGGTGTCGCCGGCGGCGTACAGCGCGAGGATCTCGTCGTAGGGCCTTGACACGGCCGCGAGTGCCACGTCCACGTCACCCGCGAGAGCACGTACGTACGCCGCACGCGCGCGTGCCGCCAGGGCCTCCCCGGGGTCGCCCGCCGCCGCGTACAGCTCCGCGGCCCGTTCGAAGAGCGCGGTGCCCTCCGGGCCGAGGCCCATCGCCTCGTGGTCGGCGATCTCGGCGCGGTCGCGCGGGTCCAGCTCCACGCCCTGCGCGGCCTCGGCGACCGCCGCCCACGCCTCCACGGCGCCCGGCCGCAGGGTGTCCGACAGCCACCGCGCCTCGGCCAGCAGGGCGGGCAGATCCGGCTGCCCGGTCGCGGCGGCCGTGACCACCGAGGGAGCGGGCGCGGGCACCGGCCGTACCGACCGCACCCCCAGCGGGAGCCGCTCCACCAGCGGGAGCCGCTCCATCCGCGCGCGTGCCCGCTCGCTGACGTACGTCGTGCCGTTGCGCTCGTCGAAGCGCGCCGCCAGGGCGAGGGCCTCCGCACGCGCGTGCGCGGCCAGTTCCCGGGCGGTCCACGCGCGGCCGGCCGGACCGGGCACCTGCCGGTCACCCAGCCCCAGCCCGGTCAGACGGTCCATGAGCAGGGCCACCACGCTCATGAACTCCAGCTTGCTCTGCGGCTGCCCGTCATCCGTGAAGTACGCCGGCCGCTCCGCGAGCAGCTCCAGACCGCGGGCCTCGTTGCCGGTCAGCGCGCAGAACTCCACGTGCTCCGCGTACGCGCCGCGCATGCTCTCCATGGCCCGTACGAGCCGGAAGCCCCGCAGATGGTTCGCCCGGGCCTCGTCCAGGCGGCCCAGCCGCAGCAGCGGCACCAGGGACGAGGCGAGGGCCGTGTGCGGCTCGTGGGCGCAGGCGTACTCGCCCTCCAGCACCGGCCGCCACAGCTCCACGGCCTCGGCGTCCCGGCCCTGCTCCGCCTGCCACCAGCCCTGCCCGTGCAGTTCGCAGGCGTGGCAGTCGGCCATGCTGTCCCGGTCGGCGGCCAGCCACGCGGCATACGCCCGCTCGGCCCGCGCCAGGTCCCCGACATGCGCGGCCACGCTGTGCTCGGCGCTGCGCACGGCCCGCTCGGAGTGCCCGGCGAGCCGGTAGCGGTGCTCCATCTCGCCCAGCCACTTCTCGATCGACGCGAGCGGGACGTGCGGCTGGTCGAGCATGCCGGACGACACCCACTTGAAGACCCAGTGCAGCGAGTGGGTCTCGTACTCGTCGAAGTCCTCGGGCCGCTCGTCCCACATGCGCAGCAGACGCGCGAAGGGGACGAACATCTTCCCCTTCTCGGAGCTGTAGTTGTAGACCTTCAGCTGGTGCCCGAGCGCCTCGATCACGGCGAGCGGGACGTTCAGCTTCTCGGCCGCCGTCAGCAACTCCTCCGCCCGCGCGTTGCGGGCCGGGCCCTCCGGCTGCTCGGCGTTCTCCGCCATCGCCCGGCGCAGGGCGTCGAAGTCCGTGATCTCACTCATGACTGACCGTCCTCGCTGTGCGTGGCCCACTCCAGGAGCCCGATGAACGCCCGGTTGAGCAGCGCCGAGTCGGCGGGCCTGAGCGGCCGCTGCGCCATCAGCAGCGCCTGCCCGTACAGCGACTCGGTGGCGGTGCCGATCAGCTCCGGGTCGTGCAGCGAACTGATCCGCCTCACCAGCGGGTTGAGGTGGTTGAGCACCAGACGCGCGCGGGGAGCGCTGCCGCGCAGGGAGCCGAGGATGCCCGCCCAGAGGTCGTCGGCCTGCGCCTCGGCGTCCGCCCGGGCCTGTTCGTGCCGGGCGTCCCGGTCGTCGAGGTGCAGCGCGGGCACGGAGAGCGGGTGGAAGGCCCGCAGCACCACGTCGCAGCCCAGCGGGTCGAGCCGGGCCCGCGCCGCCGCCAGGAAGCCGGACAGGGCCAGCTCCTCGGCCGGGTCGACCGCGTCCAGGTGCGCGGTCACCGTCTCCGCGTCCAGCTCGGCGACCACGGTCCCCGGCCGCACCGACGGCAGCGCCTCCACCAGCTCGCTGTCGTACGTGTAGCCGCCGTTGATCACGCCGATGCCCTGCGCGGACGCGATCGGCGCGACCTGCCGGTACTCCTCAACCGTCCGCGTGAAGTGCACCACCGGGTGCCGCTGCGCGAACTCCTCCAGCGACAGCCGTCCGTCGGTCGTCTCGAAGGGCAGCCACGGCAGCATCGTGCGCAGCATCTCCCGGTCGTGCCGGGCCAGCGACTTCACGCCCAGGTGGTGCACCGCCAGGAACGCGGCCAGCCGCTCCGGATCACCGGCGGCCAGACCGGTCAGCCAGGCCCGGATCCGCTCGCCCAGCGCCTCCCGTACGGCGGCCAGCGTCTCGTCCTCGTACAGCGCCTCGCGCGACGCCGTCGGCCGCAGGCTGTCCGTGTCCAGGACACAGCGCACGAAGAACGCCCAGTCGGGCAGCAGCTGTTCGGCCCGCTCGGTCAGCAGCATGCCCTTGAGATGCACGCGGTGCCCCGCGCGCTGAGCCGGGCTGACCGCCGACGGCAGCACGTACGCCACCCCGCGGACGCCGGCCAGCGGCACGGACAGGTCGATCGTGTCCAGCGGGGTGAAGCCGAACAGCTCGTGGCAGTGCCGGGCGAGGGCGACGCGGCGGGCGGCCGGGCCCGGATACGACCGGTCCCAGGGCGCCGGCAGGTCGGTGACCGGCTCGTCGCCGAACCGGACGTCGTACGGCAGCAGCGACCCGAAGTCCCGGGCCAGCGCCTCGACCCGCTCGGGAGTGAGCCACTCGGCCGCCCCCGCCCGGGCCACCAGATGCACGGTGGTGCCCGGCTCGGGGCGCTCGGCGTCCGGCAGCGTCCGCACGGTGTACGAACCGTCGTCGGACGCCGTCCACTCCACGGGCGGCGACCCGGGCGTACGGGCGCTGCGGCTGACCACCCGGATCCGCTCGGCGACCACGAAACAGGCCAGCAGGCCGATGCCGAACTGCCCGAGAAACTCCGAACGCGCCTCCTGAAGGCCCTCGGCGCGCTTGGAACTGCGCCCGATCGTGGCGAGCAGGTCGTGCACGTCCGCCTCGGTGAGCCCGACCCCGGTGTCCTCGACGCGCAGGGTGCCGCCCTCCGCGGACAGCCGCACCCGGGCCGGAGCGCCGGGTTCCGCCGCGCGTCTGGCGGTGATGGCGTCCACGGCGTTCTGCAACAGCTCGCGCAGATACACCTTCGGACTGGAGTAGAGGTGGTGGGAGAGCAGGTCCACCAGACCACGCAGGTCGACCTGGAACGTATGAGGTGACTGGGGCGGATGGGATGCCTGGGATGCCTGTGAGGTCTGGGAGTCCATCTTCACGGCGCCGGTGGGGGACTCGCGACGGCGCGGGGTCGGGCGGTCCCGGTGAGGCGGTGACCGCGAAAGGGAGGCCGGGAGCGCGTCATCCTAAGGCCCGAACCAACCGTCTGACCAGGGGTTTCCGGGACGTATACGGCAACGTGCGCCGCGGCCTCTACGGCATTGTCAGTGGTGTGGTGTGCAATGGATCTCGTGCCCGCACTTCACGAACCGCTGCGACAACCACTGAAGTCGGTGCTCGGCCCCGCCACCGCGAAGGTGATGGCCGAGCACCTCGGCCTGCGCACCGTCGGCGACCTGCTCCACCACTACCCGCGCAGATACGAGGAGCGCGGCCAGCTCACGCACCTCGCCGACCTCCCCATGGACGAGCACGTCACAGTGGTCGCCCAGGTCGCCGACGCCCGCCTGCACACCTTCGCCTCCGCCAGGGCCCCGCGCGGCAAGGGCCAGCGCCTGGAGGTCACGATCACGGACGGCAGCGGCCGCCTCCAACTGGTCTTCTTCGGCAACGGCGTTCACAAGCCCCACAAGGAGCTCCTGCCGGGCACCCGCGCGATGTTCGCGGGCAAGGTCTCCGTCTTCAACCGCCGCCTCCAACTGGCCCACCCAGCCTATGAGTTGCTCCGCGGCGATCCGGAGGAGTCCGTCGAGACCTGGGCCGGCGCCCTGATCCCGATCTACCCGGCCACCGCCAAACTGGAGTCCTGGAAGATCGGCAAAGCGCTCCAGACGGTCCTGCCCACCGCCCAGGATGCCGTCGACCCACTGCCGGAATCCCTGCGCCGGGGCCGCGGCCTGGTCCCGCTCCCCGAGGCCCTCCTGAAGATCCACCGCCCGCACACCAAGGCGGACATCGAGGACGCCCGCGCCCGCCTCAAATGGGACGAGGCCTTCGTCCTCCAGGTCGCCCTGGCCCGCCGCCGCCACGCGGACGCCCAGCTCCCGGCGGTCGCCCGCAAGCCCAGCCCCGACGGCCTCCTCACGGCCTTCGACGCCCGCCTCCCCTTCACCCTCACCGAGGGCCAGCAGCGCGTCTCCCGGGAGATCTTCGAGGACCTGGCGACCGAGCACCCGATGCACCGGTTGCTGCAGGGGGAGGTCGGATCCGGGAAAACCATGGTGGCCCTGCGCGCCATGCTCGCCGTGGTCGACGCCGGCGGCCAGGCCGCCATGCTCGCGCCCACCGAAGTGCTCGCCCAGCAGCACCACCGGTCGATCGTGGAGATGATGGGCGAGCTGGCCGAGGGCGGCATGCTCGGCGGGGCCGAGCAGGGCACCAAGGTGGTGCTGCTCACCGGCTCCATGGGCGCGGCAGCCCGCCGCCAGGCCCTGCTCGACCTCACCACCGGCGAGGCCGGCATCGTCATCGGCACGCACGCGCTGATCGAGGACAAGGTGCAGTTCCACGACCTGGGCCTGGTCGTGGTCGACGAACAGCACCGCTTCGGCGTCGAGCAGCGCGACGCCCTGCGCGGCAAGGGCAAACAGCCCCCGCACCTCCTGGTCATGACGGCCACGCCGATCCCGCGCACGGTCGCCATGACAGTCTTCGGCGACCTGGAGACCTCCGTCCTGGACCAGCTTCCGGCCGGCCGCTCGCCGATCGCCAGCCATGTCGTCCCGGCCGCCGACAAGCCCCACTTCCTGTCCCGCGCCTGGGAACGGGTCCGCGAGGAAGTGGGCAACGGCCACCAGGCGTACGTGGTCTGCCCCCGCATCGGCGACGAGGAGGACGACCCGAAGAAGGCCGGCAAGAAGAAGTCCTCCGAGGCCCCCGGATCCCCCGAGGACGCCGCGGAGAAGCGCCCGCCCGTCGCCGTCCTGGACGTGGCCGGCCAGCTCGCCAAGGGTCCCCTCCAAGGCCTCCGCGTCGAGGTCCTGCACGGTCGTATGCACCCCGACGACAAGGACGCCGTCATGCGCCGCTTCGCCGCCGGCGAGACCGACGTCCTGGTCGCCACGACGGTCATCGAGGTCGGCGTCAACGTCCCCAACGCCACGGTCATGGTGATCATGGACGCCGACCGCTTCGGCGTCTCCCAGCTCCACCAGCTGCGCGGCCGCGTGGGCCGTGGCTCGGCCCCCGGCCTGTGCCTCCTGGTCAGCGAGATGCCCGAGGCGAGCCCGGCCCGCCAGCGCCTGAACGCCGTCGCCGCGACCCTCGACGGCTTCGAACTCTCCCGCATCGACCTCGAACAACGCCGGGAGGGCGACGTCCTCGGCCAGGCCCAGTCGGGCGCCCGCACCAGCCTGAGGATGCTCGCGGTCATCGAGGACGAGGAGATCATCGCGGAGGCGAGGGAAGAGGCAGCCGCGGTGGTGGGCAAGGACCCCGAGCTGACCCACCTCCCGGCCCTGCGGACAGCTCTGGACGCCCTCTTGGACGAGGAAAGGGAGCAGTACCTGGAAAAGGGGTGACAGGTGTTGCCCCTCAAGGGGCGCGGGGAACTGCGCGACCAGCCACACTGATACCTGAAGCCGCCCACAACCAAGGACCGAAGATGACCCGCGTGATCGCCGGCACAGCCGGCGGACGTCGCCTGGCGGTACCCCCAGGCACCGGCACCCGCCCCACCTCCGACCGCGCACGCGAAGGTCTCTTCTCCACCTGGCAATCCCTCCTCGGCGGACCCCTGGAAGGCGAACGCGTCCTCGACCTCTACGCGGGATCAGGAGCCGTGGGCCTGGAGGCCCTCTCCCGAGGCGCGGGCCACGCCCTCCTCGTCGAGGCCGACGCGCGAGCGGCCCGCACGGTCCGCGACAACGTGAAGTCCCTCGGCCTCCCCGGCGCCGAGGTCAGATCAGGCAAAGCGGAACAGATCATCCGCACGACACCCCCCGGCGACCCGTACGACCTGGTCTTCCTCGACCCGCCGTACGCCGTCACGGACGACGATCTTCGCGAGATCCTGCTCACACTCCGCACGGAAGGCTGGCTCACCGAAGAAGCCCTCGTCACCGTGGAGCGCAGCACCAGAGGCGGTGAATTCCGGTGGCCCGAGGGTTTCGAAGCCCTCCGGGCCCGTCGCTACGGCGAGGGAACGTTTTGGTACGGTCGCGCCGCCTCTACGTGCGAAGACGCACGATGACCGGACCGGAGAGCGAGGGATCACAAGTGCGCCGCGCCGTATGTCCCGGGTCGTTCGACCCGATCACCAACGGACACCTCGACATCATCTCCCGCGCCTCCAGGCTGTACGACGAGGTCTACGTCGCGGTGATGATCAACCAGTCGAAGAAGGGCCTGTTCGAGATCGACGAGCGGATCGACCTGATCCGCCGCGTCACCGCCGAGTACGGCAACGTCCGCGTCGAGGCCTTCCACGGCCTGCTCGTCGACTTCTGCAAGCAGCGCGACATCCCCGCCATCGTCAAGGGCCTGCGCGCGGTCAGCGACTTCGACTACGAGCTGCAGATGGCCCAGATGAACAACGGCCTCTCGGGCGTGGAGACCCTCTTCATCCCCACCAACCCCACCTACAGTTTCCTGTCGTCCTCCCTGGTCAAGGAGGTCGCGACCTGGGGCGGCGACGTGTCGCACCTGGTTCCGGCGGAGGTCCTCCAGGCCCTCGGCGAGCGCCTGAGGCAGGACTGAACCCGCCCTCGGCACCCCGCCGGACCCTGACAGCCCGTCACCCGGTGTTCCCCGGCATCCCCCTGGCCGTACAGTCGTCCCGTCCGTCTCCAACGCATCTGTAGAGAGTGGCGAGCACACGGTGGACGTGCAGAAGAAGCTCGACGAGATCGTCGCCGCGGTCTCCGGCGCCCGGTCCATGCCCATGTCGGCCTCGTGCGTGGTCAACCGCGCCGAACTGCTCTCCATGCTGGAAGAGGTGCGCGCGGCGCTGCCCGGCTCCCTCGCCCAGGCCCAGGAGCTGATCGGCGACCGCGAGCAGATGGTCGAACAGGCCCGCCACGAGGCCGAGCGGATCATCCAGGCCGCGCACGCCGAGCGCGGCTCGCTGATCTCCGACACCGAGGTCGCCCGCCGTTCCCAGGCCGAGGCCGACCGGATCCTCGCCGAGGCCCGCCAGGAGGCCGAGGAGATCCGCGCCGAGGCCGACGAGTACGTCGACTCCAAGCTCGCCAACTTCGAGGTCGTCCTCACCAAGACCCTCGGCTCCGTGGGCCGCGGCCGCGAGAAGCTCCTCGGCACCGGCCCCGGCACCGACGAGCAGGGCTACGAGGACGAGGACGCCCCCGAGCGCAGCCACGACCCGGAGACCCAGCGCCGCAGCGCCGACGAGTACGTCGACGTCAAGCTCGGCGCCTTCGAGGCGGTCCTCGCCAAGACCCTGGACGCCGTCGGCCGCGGCCGGCAGAAGCTGCACGGCCGGATCGCCACCGACGACCTCGGCTCACTCGCCGACGACACCAGCACCGTCCAGCACTCCAGCGACGCCGACTACCTCGCCGGCCTGGCCGCCCTCGCGGACGAGAAGCCCCCGGCCGAGCAGCCCGCCCAGCAGCAGGACTACGGCCAGCCGCAGCCGGCCTACTCCCCCACCTCCGGCTACGCCCCGGCGGGAGGTGCCCCCATCCAGCAGCAGCCCGACCCCTACGGCGGCTACCCGCAGCAGCCGTACGCGGCCCAGCAGGACCCGTACGGCTACCAGCAGGCGGATCCCTACGCCTACCAGGGCTACGACCCCCAGCAGGCCGCGTACGACCCGAACCAGGCCCAGCAGACCCAGCAGGCCCAGCAGCCACAGCCCGGGCACCAGGGCCACCAGGGGTACGCCCTGGACGAGACCAGCCTCTTCGACACCGGCATGATCAGCGCCGAGCAGCTGAGGGCCTACGAGCAGGGCCGCGGCAACGGCTGAGCACCGGATTGGGCCGACGGGCAAAGGTCCAGTATCCTGGCTCTTCGGTCGCGCGTACGTCCGCGATCACCGCTGCCCGGAACACCGAAGGGCGGCGTCCCCCTCAGCTCAGCAGACCGAAAGCAGGAATGGCCCTGAACGCCCGCCTCGACCACCGCAACCCCCTCGTGTTCGACACACACGAGCTGGGCCGGCGGCCCGGTGCGCTACAGCGCCTGACCCGCACGGTCGACGCTCCCCAGGACCTCGGTATCAAGGGAGTCATCGGAGTGCCGGAAGGCGCCCCGGTGGAGCTCGAACTCCGCATGGAGTCGGTCATGGAAGGGGTGCTCGTCACAGGCACCGCCCGTGCCGCCGCCGAGGGGGAGTGCGTAAGGTGTCTGGAGCCGCTTCAGCTCGACGTCGAAGCGGAGTTCCAGGAGATGTTCTCGTACCCTGACGCCGACGACCGGGGCCGCGTGATCGCGGAACCGGGCGACGACGCCGAGGACGACGAGGACAGGCTCTTCCTCGAGGACGGCCTGTTCGACCTCGAGAGCGTGCTGCGTGATGCGGTGGTGCTCGCACTGCCGATGCAGCCGGTGTGCCAGGAAGACTGCCCTGGTCTGTGTGCCGAGTGCGGCGCACGGCTGGCGGACGACCCGGACCACCACCATGACGCCGTCGACATCCGTTGGGCGGCATTGCAGGGACTCGCCGACACCATGTCGGACGGCGAGAAGGACGAGATGAGCGGCGCCGAACCGGGCGTCGACGAGAAGCAGGAGAAGTAGCCGTGGCTGTTCCGAAGCGGAAGATGTCGCGCAGCAACACGCGCCACCGCCGGTCGCAGTGGAAGGCTGCGGTCCCCACCCTGGTTGCGTGCGAGCGCTGTCACGAGCCCAAGCAGCAGCACATCGCGTGCCCCTCTTGCGGCACTTACAACAAGCGCCAGGTCCTCGAGGTCTGAGCGGCTGGTGAGAGGCACTGTGTCCACGCCTAAGAACAAGTCTTCCCGCGTGAGCGGGAGCGCAACGGCGGACAACCAGGCCTCGTCCCACACGCTTCTGGAAGGGCGGCTCGGCTACAAGGTCGAGTCCGCCCTTCTGGTGCGAGCACTGACCCACCGGTCGTACGCATACGAGAACGGCGGTCTGCCGACCAACGAGCGTCTGGAGTTCCTCGGGGACTCCGTGCTCGGCCTGGTCGTCACGGACACGCTGTACCGCACCCACCCCGACCTGCCAGAAGGCCAGTTGGCCAAGCTGCGGGCCGCGGTGGTGAACTCGCGTGCACTCGCCGAGGTGGGCCGCGGGCTCGACCTGGGCTCCTTCATCCGGCTCGGCCGGGGTGAAGAGGGCACGGGCGGCCGGGACAAGGCGTCCATCCTCGCCGACACCCTCGAAGCGGTGATCGGCGCGGTCTACCTCGACCAGGGGCTGGACTCGGCGGCGGAGCTGGTGCACCGCCTGTTCGACCCGCTGATCGAGAAATCCTCCAACCTCGGAGCCGGCCTGGACTGGAAGACCAGCCTCCAGGAGCTCACCGCGACAGAGGGGCTCGGCGTGCCCGAGTACCTGGTCACGGAGACCGGCCCCGACCACGAGAAGACCTTCACTGCTGCCGCCCGCGTCGGAGGCGTCTCGTACGGCACCGGCACCGGCCGCAGCAAGAAGGAGGCGGAGCAGCAGGCCGCCGAGTCCGCGTGGCGGTCCATCCGGGCCGCGGCGGACGAGCGCGCCAAGGCGGCGAAGGCCGCCGAGGCGACGCAGACGGCGGCGGCTCAGGCCGCCCACACGGTCGTCGACGGCAGCGTCGACGGCTGACAGCCACCGCCCGGCACCCCAGCCGGGCGGCCGGCACAGCACAGCGCACCCGAGCGCCCGCCCCTGCCCGGGGCGGGCGCTCGAGTCATCCGCAGGTACGTTACGGGGGACCCCATGCCCGAGTTGCCCGAGGTCGAGGTCGTCCGGCGCGGTCTGGAGCGGTGGGTCGCCCACCGGACCGTCGCCGAGGCCGAGGTGCTGCACCCGCGCGCGGTGCGCCGCCACCTCGCGGGCGCCGACGACTTCGCGCACCGTCTGAAGGGTCACCGCATCGGCGTCCCGAGCCGCCGCGGCAAGTACCTGTGGCTGCCCCTGGAGGACACCGACCAGTCGATCCTGGCCCACCTCGGCATGAGCGGCCAGCTGCTGGTCCAGCCGCACACGGCCCCGGACGAGAAGCACCTGCGCATCCGCGTCCGCTTCACCGACGCCCTGGACACCGAACTCCGCTTCGTCGACCAGCGCACCTTCGGCGGCCTGTCACTGCACGACAACACCCTCGACGGCCTGCCCGACGTCATCGCGCACATCGCCCGCGACCCGCTCGACCCGCTCTTCGACGACGAGGCCTTCCACCGGGCGCTGCGCCGCAAGCGGTCCACGATCAAGCGGGCCCTGCTCGACCAGTCGCTGATCAGCGGCGTCGGCAACATCTACGCGGACGAGGCCCTGTGGCGCGCCCGCATCCACTACGAGCGCCCGACCACGACCTTCACCCGCCCGCGCAGCCTGCTGCTCCTGGGTCATGTGCGGGACGTCATGAACGCGGCCCTGGCGGTGGGCGGCACCAGCTTCGACAGCCTGTACGTCAACGTCAACGGCGAGTCGGGCTACTTCGACCGTTCCCTCGACGCCTACGGCCGCGAGGGCCTGCCCTGCCGGCGCTGCGGCACCCCGATACGCCGGCGGCCCTGGATGAACCGGTCGAGCTACTACTGCCCGAAGTGCCAGCGCCCCCCGCGGATCACGCCCTAGCGGAGTCGTACCGCCCGCGCGCGGCGATGACCTCGTCCATGCCGCCCTCCACGAAGTGGATCAGGGCCAGCAGCCGCTCGGCCACGCCGCGTCCCAGCGGCGTCAGTTCGTAGTCCACGCGGGGCGGGTTGGTCGGCTGGGCCTCGCGGTGCACCAGGCCGTCGCGCTCCAGCGCGTGCAGCGTCTGGGAGAGCATCTTCTCGCTGACGCCGTCGACGCGGCGACGCAGCTCGTTGAAACGGAGCGAACCCTCGTACAGGGCGCCCAGCGTCAGTGCGCCCCAGCGGCCCGTGACGTGCTCCAGCGTGCCGCGCGAGGGGCAGGCCTTGGCGAACACGTTGTACGGGAGGTCGTCCAGCCCCGCCGTGGGCTCCCGGGTGGTGGTCATATGCCCAGCCTACGCCAGCGCAGCGCTAACCGACAGGTGGCGCTAACTGTTGGTTAGCGCCACCGGCAGGGGCTCAGTAGCCGAAGTTCTGGGTCCACCACGGGCCGCCGGACCCGAACTCGACCCCGACGCCCAGCGTCTTGAAGTCGCAGTTCAGGATGTTGGCGCGATGGCCGGGGCTGTTCATCCAGGCGTCCATCACGGCCGCGGCGTCGGCCTGGCCGCGGGCTATGTTCTCCCCGCCGAGGTTGGATATCCCGGCCTTCTCGGCCCGGTCCCACGGCGTCCTGCCGTCCGGGTCGGTGTGGTCGAAGAAGCCCCGCGCGGCCATGTCCTCGCTGTAGTTCTGCGCCAGCTCGGTCAGCGCGCTGTTCGCCGCGACCGCGCTGCACCCCACCTTCGCCCGCTCCTCGTTCACCAGCTTGAGCACCTGGGCCGCGGCGGCGGACTCCCCGGAGAGGGCGGCGGACGCGCTGGGGGCCTGCGGCGCCTTCGTGGCCGTACGGGAGGGGGTGCTGTCCGGCTTCTCGCGGGGGGTGGCCGCCGGCTGCTTCTTCTCCGGCGTCTTCTCCGGCTTCTCCGGCGTCTTCGGCTTCTCCGGCGTCTTCGTCGGCGCGGCCGACGACTTCGAGGCGGACGGCGACGGCGACAGGGAGCGCTCGGTGTCCCGGCTCGTGGGCGCGCCGTCCCGGTCGTCGGCGCTGCCGGTGGTGCCGCCCTGCTCGATCGGGCTGTTCGTCGGTGTGTCACCGGCCTGCACCTTGTCGGCGCCACCGCCACCACCGAGCTGGTAGTTCTCGAGGCCGGGCACCGCGCCCGTCGCGACCGCGACCGTGCCGAGCGCGACCGCCGCGGACACGCCGAGCAGCCCGGTGCGCACCGGGCGTGCGGGCTTCTTCCGGCGGCGGTGGGAGCCGGGGCGCCGGGCACCGCCGTCGGGCGTGAAGCCGTCGGAGGCGAAGACGGCCGTGTCGGCGCTCCGGGCGTCGTAGCCGTCACCCGGCTCGGAGGCGCCCGTGGCGAACAGGTAGGCCTCGCTCTTGGCGTAGGTGCCGGCGTACGCCTCGGGGTTCAGGTAGGGCGCGATGCCCATCGCCGGGCCGTCTCCCGCGGGGGAGTGCTGCGGGTCGTGCCCTGCCACGGAGCCATCGGCCTGCGTGATCGCCGTGGCGCGGCCCGTGGCGGCGCGGCCGGCGGCGGAGCGTCGGTGGCGTCCCATGTCCTGGCCTTCCTCGTCCTGGCGGTCGACTCGTCCTCGAGATCAACACCAAACTCACTCGATCGTGTGAGTTTCATATGAGATTCGTTGGGTGGGGACGGTACCGCATGGCGCAAGGGGAGGAAGTGCCCAGAGCGAGTTCGGGCGGTTAGGTTGCAGTCATGAGCGAGGATGTGCGACTGGTCGCCTGGGTGCGTGGACGCGTCCAAGGTGTGGGTTTCCGCTGGTTCACGCGAGCCAAGGCCCTGGAGATCGGCGGCCTGAGTGGTTTTGCTCTCAATTTGGGCGACGGACGCGTCCAAGTGGTCGCGGAGGGCGCGCGAGAGGGCTGTGAAGGCCTGCTGGAGTGGCTCCAGAGTGACGACACGCCCGGCCGCGTGGAAGGGGTCACCGAGATCTGGGACACACCTCGCGGGGGCTACGAGGGCTTCGCCATCCGCTGGCCCCTCGCCGCCGGGCGGCCTCCAGGGCCGCCCGCGGACCGGCCGCCGAGGGGCTCCCCGAACGGAAACTTGCTGGTGATTGCCGAGAATCACTTGCCTTGGCAGGCCGCAACCGCAAGGATGATCGTCACGCCCCGAAGGTCCCGCAGTAGCCGCAGCATCGCCGTTCCAGGCCGTGCGCGCCCGGGTTGCCGCCAATACAGGGCGTGATCGTGTTGACCGTCAAACTTTTTGGTGAGACGCTGAAAGCACCCCGCGCACCTAGCTGTTTGGCATGGCTGAACGGCAGCACAACTCCAGGCCCTGCCAAGACTGCGGGTGCGGAATCCCTCACGACCCACACCGCATCGGTCGGTCACTCATTGTGGAGGACCATCCATCATGGCAAAGGCGCTTCTCGGTTACGTCGGCGGCTCCGACCCTCGACTCCTCGCCGAGATGCGACGGCTCCAGCAGCGCGTCCAGGACCTGGAATCCGAACTCGTACGGATCCAGGCCGAAAACGAGGCGCTGACGGCTGCCGCTTCTCACGACAGGATCATGGAGAGCGTTGACGCACACCAGGCGGAGCCTGCGCTCACCTGATCACTGCACCGCTCCACAACAGCACTGCAGTGGTTGGGCCGCCCGTCACAACCGCTGAGTTGTCAGAAGTACAAGGGACGCCGTAGGCGTCCCTTCTTTCTTGCCCCCGCATCCTTTCACCGTCTTTAACGTCTGGTGTGCCCTGTGCGTTCAGCGGCGAAACCGCGGGTTCATGGAGTGAGACGAACCCGGGCGGTAGAGTCCAGCGGCGTGCACCTCAAGGCCCTGACCCTCCGCGGGTTCAAGTCGTTCGCATCGGCGACCACACTCCGGTTCGAGCCGGGTATCACGTGCGTCGTCGGGCCGAACGGCTCGGGCAAGTCCAACGTCGTGGACGCGCTCAGCTGGGTCATGGGCGAGCAGGGCGCCAAGTCGCTGCGCGGCGGCAAGATGGAGGACGTCATCTTCGCCGGCACCACCGGCCGACCCCCGCTGGGCCGGGCCGAGGTGTCCCTGACCATCGACAACTCCGACGGTGCCCTGCCCATCGAGTACGCCGAGGTCACCATCACGCGGATCATGTTCCGCAACGGCGGCAGCGAGTACCAGATCAACGGCGACACCTGCCGCCTCCTCGACATCCAGGAGCTCCTCTCCGACTCCGGCATCGGCCGCGAGATGCATGTCATCGTCGGGCAGGGCCAGCTCGACTCCGTGCTGCACGCCGACCCGATGGGCCGCCGGGCCTTCATCGAGGAGGCCGCCGGCGTCCTCAAGCACCGCAAGCGCAAGGAGAAGGCGCTGCGCAAGCTGGACGCGATGCAGGCCAACCTCGCGCGCGTGCAGGACCTCACCGACGAACTCAGACGGCAGCTCAAGCCCCTCGGCCGCCAGGCCGCCGTCGCGCGCCGGGCCGCCGTCATCCAGGCCGACCTGCGCGACGCCCGGCTGCGCCTGCTGGCCGACGACCTCGTACGGCTCCGGGAAGCCCTCAAGGCGGAGGTCGCCGACGAGGCCGCGCTGAAGGAACGCAAGGAGGCCGCCGAGCAGGAGCTGCGCAAGGCGCTCCAGCGCGAGGCGCTCCTGGAGGACGAGGTGCGACAGCTCGCGCCGCGCCTCCAGCGCGCCCAGCAGACCTGGTACGAGCTCTCCCAGCTCGCCGAGCGGGTGCGCGGCACGATCTCGCTGGCCGACGCCCGCGTGAAGAGCGCCACCTCCGCGCCCCCCGAGGAACGACGCGGCCGCGACCCGGAGGACATGGAGCGCGAGGCCGCCCGCATCCGAGAGCAGGAGGCCGAGCTGGAAGCGGCCCTGGAAGCGGCCGAACGCGCCCTGGAGGACACGGTCGCCCACCGCGCCGAGCTGGAGAGCGCCCTGGCCCAGGAGGAACGGCGCCTGAAGGACGTCGCCCGCGCCATCGCCGACCGGCGCGAGGGCCTGGCCCGGCTCAGCGGCCAGGTCAACGCGGCCCGCTCCCGCGCCGCCTCCGCCCAGGCCGAGATCGAACGCCTGGCCGCCGCCCGCGACGAGGCGCAGGAACGTGCCGTCGCCGCCCAGGAGGAGTACGAGGCCCTCAAGGCCGAGGTCGACGGCCTCGACGCCTCAGACGCGGAACTCGCCGAGCAGCACGAGGCCGCGAAGCAGCACCTCGCCGAGGCCGAGGCCGCCCTCACGGCAGCCCGCGAGGCGACCACGGCCGCCGAACGCAAGCGCGCCGCGACCCAGGCCCGCCACGAGGCCCTGGCACTCGGCCTGCGCCGCAAGGACGGCACGGGGATACTGCTCGCGGCGAAGGACCGCCTCTCCGGCCTCCTCGGTCCGGCGGCGGAACTCCTGACGGTCACCCCGGGCCACGAAGTCGCCCTCGCGGCGGCCTTCGGAGCGGCGGCGGACGCGATCGCGGTGACGAGCCCGTCCTCGGCAGCAGACGCGATCAGACTCCTGCGCAAACAGGACGGAGGCAGGGCGACTCTGCTCTTGGCGGGAGCCTCCGACCTCAGGGGCGCGGGGAACTGCGCGAACGACCACGACGCACCCGCAGACGCACGACACACCTACGCCGCCGACCTCGTCCGCGGCCCTGCCGAGTTGATGCCCGCCGTACGCCGCCTCCTGCAGGGAATCGTCGTCGTCAGCACCCTGGAGGACGCCGAAGACCTCGTCTACACCCACCCCGACCTCACCGCCGTAACGGCCGAAGGCGACCTCCTCGGCGCCCACTTCGCCCACGGCGGCTCCGCAGGCGCCCCCAGCCTCCTCGAAGTACAGGCCTCCGTGGACGAGGCAGCCGCAGAGCTGGAAGAGCTGGCCGTCCGCTGCGAGGCGCTGGCCGAGGCCCAGCAGGCGGCGGTGGAACGCCGCAGGGAGTGCGCCGCGCTGGTCGAGGAGCTGGGGGAGCGGCGCCGGGCCGCCGACCGGGAGAAGTCCGCCGTGGCCCAGCAGCTCGGCCGGCTCGCAGGGCAGGCGCGAGGCGCGGCGGGGGAGGCCGAGCGCTCCACCGCCGCCGCGGCCCGGGCCCAGGAGGCCCTCGACAAGGCGCTGCAGGAGGCCGAGGAGCTCGCCGAGCGGCTCGCCGTCGCCGAGGAGATGCCGATCGAGGAGGAGCCCGACACCTCCGTACGGGACCGGCTCGCCGCCGACGGTGCCAACGCGCGGCAGACGGAGATGGAGGCCCGCCTCCAGGTCCGTACGCACGAGGAACGGGTCAAGGGCCTGGCCGGACGGGCCGACTCCCTGGACCGGGCCGCCCGCGCGGAACGCGAGGCACGCGTGCGTGCCGAGCAGCGGCGGGCCCGGCTGCGGCACGAGGCGGCCGTCGCCGAGGCCGTCGGCTCGGGCGCCCGGCAGCTGCTCGCGCACGTCGAGGTCTCCCTCGCCCGCGCCGACGAGGAGCGCACCGCCGCCGAGGCCGCCAAGGCCCACCGCGAACAGGAACTCGCCCGCGCCCGCACCGAGGGACGCGATCTCAAGGCCGAACTCGACAAGTTGACGGATTCGGTCCACCGCGGCGAGGTACTCGGCGCCGAGAAGCGGCTGCGGATCGAGCAGCTGGAGACCAAGGCGCTGGAGGAGCTGGGTGTCGAACCGGCGGGGCTGGTGGCGGAGTACGGACCGCATCAGCTCGTGCCGCCCTCGCCCCCCGCCGAGGGCGAGGAGCTGCCGGAGGACCCGGAGCACCCGCGCAACAGGCCGAAGCAGTATCTCCGGGCCGAGCAGGAGAAGCGCCTCAAGGCCGCCGAGCGCGCCTACCAGCAGCTCGGCAAGGTGAACCCGCTCGCCCTGGAGGAGTTCGCGGCGCTGGAGGAACGCCACCAGTTCCTCAGCGAGCAGCTGGAGGACCTCAAGAAGACGCGGGCGGATCTCCTCCAGGTGGTGAAGGAGGTCGACGAGCGCGTCGAGCAGGTCTTCACCGAGGCCTACCGGGACACGGCCCGGGAGTTCGAGGGCGTCTTCAGCCGGCTGTTCCCGGGTGGTGAGGGGCGGCTGATCCTGACCGACCCCGACAACATGCTCACCACGGGCGTGGACGTCGAGGCCCGGCCGCCGGGCAAGAAGGTCAAGCGGCTGTCGCTGCTCTCCGGCGGGGAGCGGTCGCTGACCGCCGTGGCGCTGCTCGTGTCGATCTTCAAGGCCCGGCCCAGCCCGTTCTACGTCATGGACGAGGTCGAGGCCGCCCTCGACGACACCAACCTCCAGCGGCTCATCCGGATCATGCAGGAGCTCCAGGAAGCCTCCCAGCTGATCGTGATCACCCACCAGAAGCGCACGATGGAGGTCGCCGACGCGCTGTACGGCGTCTCCATGCAGGGCGACGGTGTGTCGAAGGTCATCAGCCAGCGCCTCCGCTAGATGAGTGTGCTCTACACCGGTCTCACCTGCGACTCTCGATGGCTTCAATACTTGAACACATCACCGACACATTCCTGCCTCAGATTCACAGCTACTGACCTATTGACTTCGAAACTTGAAGGCATAGTCTCGGCAACGTTCCTTTTACCTTCAGGTACCTTCAGGTGGCACCTCGAAGGCTGATTCGCTCCGGCAGCGTTGCCGGTGGCCCGAGGAGTACACGTGACCAGCACAGCGCAGGCACCCAAGTCCGGAGCCAGGGCGGCTCATCCCGAGCATCTCGGGCATGTCATCTTCATCGCGGCGGCGGCCGCGATGGGTGGTTTCCTCTTCGGCTACGACAGTTCCGTGATCAACGGCGCCGTCGAGGCCATCCGGGACCGCTACGACGTCGGCTCCGCAGCCCTCGCCCAGGTCATCGCCATCGCCCTCATCGGCTGCGCCATCGGCGCCGCGACCGCCGGCCGCATCGCCGACCGCATCGGCCGCATCCGGTGCATGCAGATCGCCGCCGTCCTCTTCACCGTCAGCGCCGTCGGCTCCGCGCTGCCCTTCGCGCTGTGGGACCTCGCCTTCTGGCGTGTCGTCGGCGGCTTCGCCATCGGCATGGCCTCCGTGATCGGCCCGGCCTACATCGCCGAGGTCGCCCCGCCCGCCTACCGCGGCCGGCTCGGCTCCTTCCAGCAGGCCGCGATCGTCATCGGCATCGCCGTGTCGCAGCTGGTCAACTGGGGTGTACTGAACGCCGCCGACGGCGACCAGCGTGGCAAGCTGATGGGCCTGGAGGCCTGGCAGGTCATGCTCGGCGTCATGGTCGTCCCGGCCGTCCTCTACGGGCTGCTCTCCTTCGTCATCCCCGAGTCCCCGCGCTTCCTCATCTCCGTCGGCAAGCACGAGCGCGCCCGGGAGATCCTCACCGAGGTCGAGGGCAAGGACGTCGACCTGGACGCCCGTGTCACCGAGATCGAGCACGCCATGAAGAGCGAGCACAAGTCCAGCTTCAAGGACCTGCTCGGCGGCAGCTTCTTCTTCAAGCCGATCGTCTGGATCGGCATCGGCCTGTCGGTCTTCCAGCAGTTCGTCGGCATCAACGTCGCGTTCTACTACTCCTCGACGCTGTGGCAGTCGGTCGGCGTCGACCCGACGGACTCGTTCTTCTACTCCTTCACCACGTCGATCATCAACATCGTCGGCACCGTCATCGCGATGATCTTCGTCGACCGCGTCGGCCGCAAGCCGCTGGCCCTCATCGGCTCGGTCGGCATGGTGATCGGTCTCGCGCTGGAGGCCTGGGCGTTCTCCTACGACCTGGTCGACGGCCAGCTGCCCGCCACCCAGGGCTGGGTCGCCCTGATCGCCGCGCACATGTTCGTGCTCTTCTTCGCCCTGTCCTGGGGTGTGGTCGTCTGGGTCTTCCTCGGCGAGATGTTCCCCAACAAGATCCGCGCCGCCGCCCTGGGCGTGGCCGCGGCCGCGCAGTGGATCGCCAACTGGGCGATCACCGCGAGCTTCCCGTCGCTGGCCGACTGGAACCTCTCCGCGACCTACGTGATCTACACGGTCTTCGCCGCGCTCTCCATCCCGTTCGTCCTGAAGTTCGTCAAGGAGACGAAGGGCAAGGCACTGGAGGAGATGGGCTGAGCCCGTCCCGCACACTCGGGGAGGAGGGCCAAAGTCCCCGCTGCCCCTCTCCCCGTAACCCGCCGCCGCCCCGGTTCGGCCACTGCCCGAGCCGGGGCGGCGGTCCGTCGTTCACCAGATCAGAACGCCGGCGCCGCCTTCCAGGGCGCGCAGGGCGGTCGCCTCGATGTTCCGCAGCCGTGACTCGAGCTGGTCCCGGCGCTCCGCGATTCCGCGCGGGCGCTCGGTGGTGGCGGCGATCAGATCGAGGTTCGCCCGCAGCAGCGCCACCTCCCGCAGGAAGCCGGGCACCTCGGGGGCCTCGACGAGCAGATCGTCCTCGGCCAGGACCGGAAAGTAGCGGGCGCCCAGCGAGCGCACCGTCTCGGAGCCCCACACCGTCCGGCGCCAGGACTCAAAACCGGCCGAGTCGTCGCACCCGTCGGGGACGTCCAGGACCCGCCACTCGCCGTCCGCATCCCGCACGAACACATCCACCGCCAAGGTCATGCGCGCAGTGCATCACCGGCGGGCGCACACGTTCCACCGGATATCGCGAGGGTCAGCCCGCCAGCTCCGGCATCACCCGCTCCGCGAACAGCCGCAGACTCCGCCAGCCCTCCTCCACCGGCATCCCGCCGGCCAGCGGATGCAGGACGTAGGAATCCAGCCCCAGCCCCGCACACTGCTCGGGCGTGAGGATCCGGTACACGCCCTCCGCGCGCAGATCCTCGACCGTCGTCGCCACTGATTTCACCGCCGAGCGCACCCCGCCCGACTGCCAGGAGGCGTACGTACGCGCCTCGTGCAGGAAGTGCTCGCCGTACTGAGCCCAGGCCCGGTCCGGGTCCTCGGCCACGTGCAGCAGTGGTGTCTCGGCGGCCGGCATCATCACCCAGCCCTCGGTGCCGTACTCGGTGAGCCGCTCCTTGTAGTACGCCTCCAGCTCCGGTAGATGCGCGCTGGGGAAGAAGGGCAGGCCGAGCCGGGCGGCCCGGCGGGCGGCTGCCTTGGAGGAGCCGCCCACCAGGAGCAGGGGGTGCGGTTCGGTGTACGGACGCGGGGTGATGCGGACCGTGCGGCCCCGGAAGGCGAAGGGCTCGCCCGTCCACGCCTTCAGCAGCGTCTCCAGCAGCTCGTCCTGGAGCCGTCCGCGCCGGGCGAAGTCCACGCCGAACAGGTCGTACTCCTCGGGCCGGTACCCGATCCCGGCGACCGTCACCAGCCGGCCGCCGCTCAGCAGGTCCAGCACGGCGATCTCCTCGGCGAGCCGCAGCGGGTCGTGCAGCGGGCCGATGACCGCCGAGACCGTGACCGCGACACGCCGGGTCGCGCCGAAGACGGCCCCCGCGAAGGCGAACGGCGACGGCAGCCAGTTGTTGCCGGCCCCGTGGTGCTCCTCGGTCTGCACGGTGGTCACGCCCCGGTCGTCGGCGTACGAGGCCATCTCCAGGGCCGCCCGGTAACGGGCGCCGAGCTCGGCGGGGGCGGCCCCGGGAGCGACGAGGTTGAAGCGTACGACCGAGACGGGCATGGGAACGTCTCCCTTCACCGGGCGGGTGTCCGGAGGACGTTAGCTGACGGGGCGTCAGACATCCAGGGGTGTGGAGATCCGGCGGCCCTGGCGCCGGGAGGGCGGCACAAGCCGCGTGACCCGGGGCCCCATGACTGATACTGGACGGGTTATGGACATCGTCATCCTTGCTGTAGTCATCGCCGTGGTCGTGCTCGGCGCGCTCGGCGGGCTCATCGTCGGCAGCCGGCGCAAGAAGCAGCTGCCCCCGCCCCCGCCCGCAGCGCCCGACATCACCGCCCCACCGGCCGAGCCGCACGTCGGCGACGAGGCCGAGACGCCGCGGGAGGAACCGCGGCGCACGATAGAGGAGGTGGATCTCCCGGACGGCTCGGCTCCGGTCGTCGTCGAGGAGCCGCCCGCCGAGGCTCCCGAGATCGAGATCCCGGAGCCCACCGCGGGCCGCCTGGTCCGGCTGCGGGCCCGGCTCTCCCGCTCCCAGAACGCTCTCGGCCAGGGCCTGCTGACCCTGCTGTCGCGCGAGCACCTCGACGAGGACACCTGGGAGGAGATCGAGGACACGCTGCTCACCGCCGACGTCGGCGTGCAGCCCACCCAGGAACTGGTCGAGCGCCTGCGCGAGCGCGTGAAGGTGCTCGGCACCCGCACCCCCGACGAACTGCGCACCCTGCTGCGCGAGGAACTGGTCACGCTGGTCGGCCCGGACATGGACCGCGCGGTCAAGACCGAGCCGGAGGACCGCAAGCCCGGCATCGTGATGGTCGTCGGCGTCAACGGCACCGGCAAGACCACAACCACCGGCAAGCTGGCCCGTGTCCTGGTGGCCGACGGCCAGAGTGTCGTGCTCGGCGCCGCCGACACCTTCCGGGCCGCCGCCGCCGACCAGCTCCAGACCTGGGGCGAGCGCGTCGGCGCCCACACCGTGCGCGGACCGGAGGGCGGCGACCCGGCCTCCGTCGCCTTCGACGCGGTCAAGGAGGGCAAGGAGATGGGCGCGAACGTCGTGCTCATCGACACCGCCGGCCGGCTGCACACCAAGACCGGCCTGATGGACGAGCTCGGCAAGGTCAAGCGGGTCGTGGAGAAGCAGGCCCCGGTGGACGAGGTGCTGCTCGTGCTCGACGCCACCACCGGGCAGAACGGCCTGGTCCAGGCCCGGGTCTTCGCCGAGGTCGTCGACATCACCGGCATCGTCCTCACCAAGCTGGACGGCACGGCCAAGGGCGGCATCGTGGTCGCGGTCCAGCGCGAGCTGGGTGTCCCGGTGAAGCTGGTCGGGCTCGGGGAGGGCGCGGACGATCTGGCGCCGTTCGAGCCGGAGGCGTTCGTTGACGCTCTTATCGGAGAGTGAGCTGCGGCCACTGCCGAGGAGTCACCTATGGAAATCCGTATGTGAAGCGGTCACGAAGCGCCCGTCCCGATACGCAGTCGGGTCGGGCGCTTCGTTGTGTACGGATGCCTGCCGGCTAAGCCCGTGACCGGTGCGCCACGTACGCCAGCGTGCCCAGCACCAGCCGGGCCTCCGGTGGCCGGGAGGCCGAGTCCAGGGCGGGGGAGCGCAGCCAGCGCACCGGGCCGAGACCGCCGCGGTCGGAGGGCGGCGCCGTGATGTGGGCGCCGGGGCCGAGGCCGCGCAGGTCGAGGGCGGCCGGGTCGTCCCAGCCCATGCGGTAGAGCAGGCCGGGCAGGTCGGCGGCGGCGCCGGGGGCGACGAAGAAGTGGGCGCGGCCGTCCGGCGTCGCCGCGACCGGGCCGACGGGCAGGCCCATGCGCTCCAGCCGGGCGAGCGCACGGCAGCCGGCGGGTTCGGCCACCTCGATGACGTCGAACGCCCGGCCGACCGGCAGCATCACCGAGGCGCCGGGGAACTCGCCCCAGGTCTCGGTCACGTCGTCCAGCGTCGCCCCGGCGGGGATCACCGGCGCGAAGTCCAGCGGATGCGCGCCCGGCGCCGGACAGTCACGGCGGCCGCAGGAGCAGGCACCCGCGGCGGCCCGGGCCCCCGGCACCACGTCCCAGCCCCACAGCCCGGTGTACTCGGCCACGGCCGTGCCGTCCGACGTGCGACCGCGGCGGCGTGAGCCGGACCGGATGTCGCGCATGCCCCGGCTGATGCCGATCGTGAAGCCCATGCCCCCTCCAACGGGTCCGACGCACCGGTGGTTACGCTGCGGACGCGGTGCGTGACTCTCTGTTCCCGCCTTCCCGGCGGCGACCGGTTCACGCCGCGCCCGGAAGTGCCCAGGGTGGTGTGCCCGGCGACACGCGCCCCTGAGTGCATCGCTGCACCCGCTCCTGCTTGTGCTGTGTCAAGTGAATCGCGGTCGCGCGCACGTGAGTTCATTCGAAGGGGTGGCGAATGGTGGCGTTTCCGTGTGAGACGTGGCTGGACGGGTGATCGTAGGATTACTTTGTGTGCACGAGTCCTGGGGGCACATGCACTCGTGGGTATGCCGGAGGCAAGTCGGTATTCCGTTCGAAGGGTGACAAGGACCGGACGGACGGCCGTACGAACCGGCATGCTTAGGGCTTGGCGCACTCGGCGACAAGTGGTCTCAGGGATGGGGGCGTTCCAGTGAGCGGCAACGGCGGAAGCGGGACAAACGCTGCACACGCTGACAAGCGCCCGAACGAGCTGCTCACCTCCTGGTTCGTGCGCAGCGGCTGGTCCAAGGGCGAGCTCGCCCGCCAGGTGAACCGCCGGGCCCGCCAGCTGGGCGCCAACCACATCTCCACGGACACCTCGCGCGTGCGCCGCTGGCTCGACGGCGAGAACCCCCGCGAACCGATCCCCAGGATCCTGTCCGAGCTGTTCTCGGAGCGCTTCGGCGTCGTCGTCTCCGTCGAGGACCTGGGGCTGCGCACCGCGCGCCAGTCACCCTCCGCGACCGGCGTCGACCTGCCGTGGACGGGCCCGCAGACCGTGGCCCTGCTCAGCGAGTTCTCGCGCAGCGACCTGATGCTGGCGCGGCGCGGCTTCCTCGGGAGCTCGCTGGTGCTGTCTGCGGGCCCGGCCCTCATCGAGCCCATGCAGCGCTGGCTCGTCCCCTCGCCCCCGGCCCCGCGGTCGGAGCCCGAGCCCGCGGCCGGTGCCTCCGGGCGGGCCCGCGGCCGGCTCTCCAAGCCGGAGCTGGACCTCCTGGAGTCCACGACGGTGATGTTCCGGCAGTGGGACGCCCAGTGCGGCGGCGGCCTGCGCCGCAAGGCGGTCGTCGGCCAGCTGCACGAGGTGACGGACCTGCTCCAGGAGCCCCAGCCCGAGGCCACCACCCGGCGCCTGTTCAAGGTCGCCGCCGAGCTCGCCGAGCTGGCCGGCTGGATGTCGTACGACATCGGGCTCCAGCCGACCGCGCAGAAGTACTTCGTCCTCGCGCTGCACGCCGCCAAGGAGGCCGGTGACCGGCCCCTCGGTTCGTATGTGCTGTCCAGCATGAGCCGGCAGATGATCCACCTCGGCCGGCCCGACGACGCGCTGGAGCTGATCCACCTCGCGCAGTACGGCAGCCGGGACTGCGCGAGTCCGCGCACCCAGTCGATGCTGTATGCGATGGAGGCCCGCGCCTACGCCAACATGGGCCAGCCCGGCAAGTGCAAACGGGCGGTCCGGATGGCCGAGGACACCTTCGCCGAGTCCGACGAGTGGGACGAGCCGGACCCCGACTGGATCCGCTTCTTCTCCGAGGCCGAGCTGTACGGCGAGAACTCGCACTCGTACCGAGACCTGGCCTATGTCGCCGGCCGCAGCCCGACGTACGCCTCGCTGGCCGAGCCCCTGATGAAGCGGGCCGTGGAGCTCTTCGCCGAGGACGACGAGCACCAGCGGTCGTACGCGCTGAACCTGATCGGCATGGCCACGGTGAACCTCCTCCAGCGCGAGCCCGAGCAGTGCACGGTCTACGCCTCCCAGGCCATGCAGGTCGCCAAGAAGGTCCGCTCCGAGCGGGTCAACACTCGTATTCGAAAGACGGTCGACACGGCCGCACGCGACTTCGGCGACCTGGGCGAGGTCGTCGACCTCACCGAGCGGCTCGCGGCCGAGCTGCCCGAGACCGCAGAGGCGGTCTGAGCTGCCCTCCTCCGAGAATCCGCCCACCCCCTGAACCCCGGCCGCGGCCGGCCCTCCCGAACTGCCCGACTCGGCTCCCCCATGCCAGGTCATCGGAAGGCCGACCGCGGCCGGACCTGCTTCCTCGCGGAAGATTGCGTCACGATAACGATCGACGCGCCCGCGATCCGGCAGTTCATCGAGGCGTAACACACAGAGCGCCTTCGTCACGGCGGCGAAACAACGAGGGGCTTCCACCGAAACCGCGCTGCGCCAATCTCGTGGCGCATAACCGGCCCACCCCTCATTCCGCTCGAGGCTTCGCCCGCACGGGGCCGTACCAACGACGAGGAGACGCCGATGGCACCAGCCATCACCCTTGCCGCAGAAGCACCCAAGCTGTCTGCCGCCAACACAGGGTTCATGCTCATCTGTTCCGCCCTGGTGATGCTCATGACCCCGGGCCTGGCCTTCTTCTACGGAGGCATGGTCCGCGTCAAGAGCACCTTGAACATGCTGATGATGAGCTTCATCAGCCTCGGGATCGTCACCATCCTGTGGGTGCTGTACGGCTTCTCCATGGCGTTCGGCACCGACTCCGGCAGCCTCATCGGCTGGAACTCCGACTGGGTCGGCCTCAGCAACATCGGCCTGACCCAGTTGTGGGACGGCTACACCATCCCGATCTTCGTGTTCCTGGTCTTCCAGCTGATGTTCGCGATCATCACACCCGCCCTGATCAGCGGTGCCCTCGCCGACCGCGTGAAGTTCAGCGCCTGGGCGCTGTTCATCACCCTGTGGGCCACGGTCGTCTACTTCCCGGTCGCGCACTGGGTCTGGGGCGCCGGCGGCTGGGCCTTCGAGCTGGGTGTGATCGACTTCGCCGGTGGTACGGCGGTCCACATCAACGCCGGTGCCGCTGCGCTCGGCGTGATCCTGGTCATCGGCAAGCGCGTCGGCTTCAAGAGGGACCCGATGCGTCCGCACAGCCTGCCGCTGGTCATGCTCGGTGCCGGTCTGCTGTGGTTCGGCTGGTTCGGCTTCAACGCCGGCTCGTGGCTCGGCAACGACGACGGCGTCGGCGCGCTGATGTTCGTCAACACGCAGGTCGCCACCGCCGCCGCGATGCTGGCCTGGCTCGCCTACGAGAAGATCCGCCACGGCGCGTTCACCACGCTGGGCGCCGCCTCCGGCGCGGTCGCCGGTCTGGTCGCCATCACCCCGGCCGGTGGCGCGGTCAGCCCGCTCGGCGCGATCGCCGTCGGCGTCATCGCCGGTGTGCTGTGCGCCATGGCCGTCGGCCTGAAGTACAAGTTCGGCTACGACGACTCGCTCGACGTCGTCGGCGTCCACCTGGTCGGCGGTGTCGTCGGCTCCCTGCTGATCGGCTTCTTCGCCAGCGGCCACGGCCAGTCCGACGTCGCGGGCCTCTTCTACGGCGGCGGCCTGACCCAGTTCTGGAAGCAGTGCGCCGGTGTCTTCGCGGTGCTCGCCTACTCGCTGATCGTCTCCGCGATCCTCGCCTTCATCCTCGACAAGACCATCGGTATGCGGGTCCCCGAGGACGATGAGATCGCCGGCATCGACCAGGCCGAGCACGCCGAGACCGCATACGACTTCAGCGGCGCCGGTGGCGGTGCCGCCAAGACCGCCACCGTCGCGGCCGCCGTGGCCGGAGCCGAGAGCAAGAAGGTGGACGCATGAAGCTCATCACCGCCGTCGTGAAGCCGCACCGGCTCGACGAGATCAAGGAAGCCCTCCAGGCCTTCGGCGTGCACGGCCTGACGGTCACCGAGGCCAGCGGCTACGGTCGTCAGCGGGGCCACACCGAGGTCTACCGCGGTGCCGAGTACACGGTCGACCTGGTCCCGAAGATCCGCATCGAGGTCCTGGTCGAGGACGACGACGCCGAGCAACTGATCGAGGTCGTGGTCAAGGCGGCCCGCACCGGCAAGATCGGTGACGGCAAGGTCTGGTCCATCCCGGTCGACACGGCCGTACGGGTCCGGACCGGCGAGCGCGGCCCCGACGCGCTCTGAGGCAGGCAAACAGAACAGGAGTCGCTGGGTGACGGGTACGGACGTGCAGAAGGAAGCAGAGGATTCGGGACCCAGCGGCTACGCGGCGGCCCGGCTGCGTCTCCTCACCGAGGAGGCGCGGTCCGGGCCGCCGCGCCGTGCGGCCCTGGCCGACCTCACGGACGACTGGCTCACCGGCCTGTTCGCCGCGGGCGCGGAAGGCTTGCGCGGAGTCTCCCTGGTCGCCGTCGGCGGCTACGGCCGCGGCGAGCTCTCCCCGCGCAGCGACCTCGACCTGCTCCTGCTGCACGACGGCAGCGACGCCAAGGCGGTCGCCGCCCTCGCCGACCGGCTCTGGTACCCGGTGTGGGACCTGGGCCTGGCCCTCGACCACTCCGTCCGCACGCCCACCGAGGCCCGCAAGACCGCGGGGGAGGACCTCAAGGTCCAGCTCGGCCTGCTGGACGCCCGGCACCTCGCCGGTGACCTCGGCCTCACCGCCGGGCTCCGTACGGCCGTGCTGGCCGACTGGCGTAACCAGGCGCCCAAACGCCTCCCCGAACTCCAGGAACTGTGCGCCGAACGCGCCGAGCGCCAGGGCGAGCTGCAGTACCTCCTGGAACCCGATCTGAAGGAGGCCCGCGGCGGGCTGCGCGACGCCACCGCGCTGCGTGCCGTCGCCGCCTCCTGGCTCGCCGACGCCCCGCGCGAGGGCCTCGCCGACGCCCGGCGCCGGCTCCTCGACGTCCGGGACGCCCTGCACCTGGCCACCGGGCGGGCCACCGACCGGCTCGCCCTCCAGGAGCAGGACCAGGTGGCCGCCGAGCTCGGCCTGCTCGACGCGGACACGCTGCTGCGGCAGGTCTACGAGGCGGCGCGGCTCATCTCGTACGCCAGTGACGTCACCTGGCGCGAGGTGGGGCGCGTACTGCGGTCGCGTGCCGTGCGGCCCCGGCTGCGCGCCATGCTGGGCGGCGGAAAGCCGACCGCCGAGCGTTCTCCGCTGGCCGAAGGCGTCGTGGAGCAGGACGGCGAGGTGGTGCTCGCCCGCGCCGCACGCCCCGAGCGCGACCCCGTACTGCCATTGCGCGCCGCGGCAGCCGCCGCACAGGCCGGACTCCCGCTCTCCCTGCACGCCGTACGGCGCATGGCGGCCACCGTGCGCCCGCTGCCCGCGCCCTGGCCCGCCGAGGCCCGCGAGCAGCTCGTCACCCTGCTCGGCTCCGGCCGCCCGACCATCGAGGTCTGGGAGGCGCTGGAGGCCGAGGGGCTGATCACCCGGCTGCTGCCCGACTGGGAGCGGGTGCGGTGCCGCCCGCAGCGCAACGCCGTGCACCTGTGGACCGTCGACCGGCATCTCATCGAGACCGCCGTGCGCGCCTCCGAGTTCACCCGCCGGGTCAGCCGCCCCGACCTGCTGCTGGTCGCCGCGCTGCTGCACGACATCGGCAAGGGCTGGCCCGGCGACCACTCGGTGGCCGGCGAGATCATCGCCAAGGACGTGGCCGCCCGCATCGGCTTCGACCGCCACGACGTGACGGTCGTCGCCACCCTCGTCCGCCATCACCTGCTGCTAGTGGAGACGGCCACCCGGCGCGACCTGGAGGACCCGGCCACCGTGCGCTCGGTCGCCGAGGCCGTCGGCTCCCAGAGCACCCTGGAACTGCTGCACGCGCTCACCGAGGCCGACGCCCTGGCCACCGGCCCGGCCGCCTGGTCGTCCTGGCGCGGCTCGCTCGTCGCCGACCTCGTCGAGCGGGTCTCGGCGGTGCTCGCCGGGGACGCCCCGGACGATCCCGAGGACGCCGCGCCGACGGCCGAGCAGGAGCGGCTCGCCATCGAGGCGGTCGCGACGGGCAGCCCGGTCCTCTCCCTGCGGGCCCAGACCGAACCGCCCGCCGGGCAGGAGCCCTCCGGTGACCCCGAGCCGCTCGGCGTGGAGCTGCTCATCGCCGTCCCCGACCAGCCGGGTGTGCTGCCCGCGGTGGCCGGTGTCCTCGCCATGCACCGGCTGACCGTACGCACGGCGGAGCTGCGGTCCCTGACCCTCCCGGACGGCGTCGACGGCTCGGTCCTGCTGCTGGACTGGCGGGTCGCCGCCGAGTACGGCTCGCTGCCGCAGGCCGCCCGCCTGCGCGCCGACCTCGTGCGGGCGCTGGACGGCTCCCTGGACATCGCCGGCCGTCTCGCCGAACGGGACGCGGCCTATCCGCGCCGCCGGGGCGTGGTGGCCCCGCCGCCCCGGGTGTCGGTCCACCCGGCCGCCTCCCGGCTGGCCACCGTCATCGAGGTCCGCTCCCAGGACGCCCCGGGCCTGCTGTTCCGCATCGGCCGCGCCCTGGAGGACGCGAGCGTCCTGGTGCGCAGCGCGCACGTCTCGACGCTCGGCGCCAACGCCGTCGACGCCTTCTACGTGACCGGTCCGAAGGGCGCGCCGCTGCCCGGTGACGAGGCCGAGTCGGTGGCGCGGAAGCTGGAGGAGACACTGCGTGGGTGAGGGCGACCCGGCGACTTGTCACGCCGGGATACCCTGGAGGGCGATTCCCCAGTCTGTCTCCGACCCCGAGGACCGCGAGCGCCGTGTTCGATACTCTTTCCGATCGCCTCTCAGCGACCTTCAAGAACCTGCGCGGCAAGGGACGGCTCTCCGAGGCGGACATCGACGCCACGGCGCGCGAGATCCGGATCGCGCTCCTCGAGGCGGATGTGGCGCTGCCGGTCGTCCGTACGTTCATCAAGAACGTCAAGGAGCGCGCGCTCGGCGTCGAGGTCTCGCGGGCCCTGAACCCCGCCCAGCAGGTCCTCAAGATCGTCAACGACGAACTGGTCACCATCCTCGGCGGCGAGACCCGGCGTCTGCGTTTCGCCAAGCAGCCGCCCACCGTGATCATGCTGGCGGGTCTGCAGGGTGCCGGTAAGACCACCCTCGCGGGCAAGCTCGGCCGCTGGCTGAAGGAGCAGGGCCACTCGCCGCTGCTGGTCGCCTGTGACCTCCAGCGCCCGAACGCGGTGAACCAGCTCAGCGTCGTCGCCGAGCGCGCGGGTGTCAGCGTCTACGCACCGGAGCCGGGCAACGGCGTCGGTGACCCGGTCAAGGTCGCCAAGGACTCCATCGAGTTCGCCAAGTCCAAGGTCCACGACATCGTGATCGTGGACACCGCCGGCCGCCTGGGCATCGACCAGGAGATGATGCAGCAGGCCGCGGACATCCGGGACGCGGTCAGCCCCGACGAGATCCTGTTCGTCGTCGACGCGATGATCGGTCAGGACGCGGTCAACACCGCCGAGGCCTTCCGCGACGGCGTCGGCTTCGACGGCGTGGTGCTCTCCAAGCTCGACGGTGACGCCCGCGGTGGTGCGGCCCTGTCGATCCGGCAGATCACCGGCAAGCCGATCATGTTCGCGTCGAACGGCGAGAAGCTCGACGACTTCGACGCCTTCCACCCGGACCGGATGGCCTCCCGCATCCTCGACATGGGTGATCTGCTCACCCTGATCGAGCAGGCGGAGAAGACCTTCGACCAGGCCGAAGCCCAGAAGATGGCCGAGAAGCTGGCCTCCAAGAAGGGCCAGGACTTCACCCTCGACGACTTCCTGGCCCAGATGGAGCAGGTCAGGAAGATGGGCTCCATCTCCAAGCTGCTCGGCATGCTCCCGGGCATGGGCCAGATGAAGGACCAGATCAACAACCTGGACGAGCGGGACGTCGACCGCACGGCCGCCATCATCAAGTCGATGACCCCGGCCGAGCGCCAGGAGCCGACGATCATCAACGGCTCGCGCCGTGCCCGCATCGCGCGGGGTTCCGGTGTCGACGTCAGCGCGGTGAAGAACCTGGTCGAGCGGTTCTTCGAGGCGCGCAAGATGATGTCCCGCATGGCCCAGGGCGGCGGCATGCCCGGGATGCCCGGGATGCCGGGCATGGGCGGCGGACCCGGCCGGACCAAGAAGAAGCAGAAGCAGGCCAAGGGCAAGCAGCGCTCCGGCAACCCGATGAAGCGCAAGCAGCAGGAGCAGGAGGAGGCCGCCCGGCGCGCGGCCGCCGCCGAGGGCGGAGGCGCCTTCGGGCTGCCGCAGCAGGGCGCCAAGGACTTCGAACTCCCCGACGAGTTCAAGAAGTTCATGGGCTGATAGCCCGTACCGCACGACACCGAGGGCGCCCCCTTTCGCAAAGGGGGCGCCCTCGGTGGTCTGTCGATGGCCTGCCGGTCAGGCCTTCGGGAACGTCCAGATGTAGGGCTCGCCGTCCTCCTCGGACCAGTGGACCTCGACGTTCTTGGCGTTCGCCGGGATCACGTAGGTCTCGCAGAAGACGTGGCTCTCGCCCTTCTTCCAGCTTTCGATGTCGTACGGGTCCTCGCAGCCCGTCGCGTCCTCGGACGCGCCGATGAGGATGGTGCCGCGCTGTCCGTCGGCGAAGACCGTGGTGCCGTCGTCCACGTCGGTTCCGTCGGTGAGGGCGGGCCCGCCCTTGTGCGTGTACTTCACGTGGGCGACGGCCAGCACCTTGCCCTTGACCTTGTCCGGCTGCGAGACGGCCTTGGCCGCCTCCGCCTCGGTGCCCACGTCGACCTTCTGCGCCACGACCTCGTAGGTGACCTCGCCCGGGTCTTCCGCGACCTTGCCCGTGGCGCTCTCGCCGGTCTCCATGTCACCGCCGGAAGCCGGCTCCGGCGAAGGGAAGACCTTGGCCTTCTCGGTGTCCGGGCTCTTCGCGTCAGCCTTGTCGCCGCCGCCACCGCAGGCGGTGAGCGCCAGAGCGAGGACGGCGACGGGCGCGACGAGACGCAGCGCGGTCTTGTGGTGCGGCACAACAGCTCCTGTATGCAGATGTGTAGGTTCCCGAGCGGTGGATCACATTAAGCGTTCATGATCCACTTGGTGGAACCAAAAGCAGCCCATGGTGCTTTCTTCACACCATTCACACCTGCACTGAAGATCTGTTCGCTAGGCAGTCCGGGCGATCACGTCACGGCGTCCGGGCGATCAGATACCGGAAGACGTTCGGCATCCACACCGTCCCGTCCGGCCGCTGGTGCGGATGCAGAGCCTCGGTCAGCTCCTTGTCCACCTGCACCTGGTCCGTCGCCGTGATCGCCGCGTCGAACAGCCCCGTCGACTTGAGCCCGCGCACCGCGCTGTCCACATCGGCGTACCCGAAGGGGCACGCCACCCGCCCCGACCCGTCCGGCCTGAGACCGGCCCGCTGGGCGACGTCCTCCAGGTCGTCACGGAGGGCGGGGCGCCAACTGCCCGCGCTGCGCAGCGGCTCCGCCAGCTTGGTGGCGACCCGCAGCACGGACGTCGTGGCGCACCGCTCCGGCGGTCCCCAGCCGGCCAGCACCACGGCCGCTCCGCGCCCCGCCAGCGGCGTCGCCTCCGCGAGCAGCCCGCCCAGCCCCTCCGAGTCGCCCGCCAGGCACCCGATCGGCTCGAAGGCGGTCACCAGGGTGTACGCCGGAGCGCCCGGCTCCGCCGTGTCCCGGGGCGAGCCGTCGACCAGCCGGTTGCCGTCACGCGCGCGCCCGGCCCTGCCTTCGGGCAGCAGTCGCTCCCGTGCGAGGGCCATTCTTTCGGGGGAAGCGTCGACACCGGTGACCGCCGCTCCCCGGGCGGCGGCCATCAGCAGGGCGAGTCCGGAACCGCAGCCGAGGCCGAGCAGCCGCGTAGCGGGACCCACGTCCAGTCGCTCGTAGACGGCCTCGTAGAGCGGTACGAGCATCCGCTCCTGGATCTCGGACCAGTCACGCGCGCGTGCACGCAGGTCCACGCGGGGTGCGGACCCCGTGTGAGGCAGGTGCTGCCGCACGAGCGTAGGTGTCATAAGTAAGCGCCCCAATCCGCCGAGAGTTGCCTCTTGCCCGATTCCATGGCCCCCGTGACAGTGCGCTCGCACTACCCCCGTATGCCAGGAAACTCCCCCCTCGACCTGTCGTCCAGTGGAAAGCGGCATGGCATATGAGTTGTCATGTGCCTATGGCGAGATTTCACATTCCGGCAACGTGGGCCCCTACGATCGCGCCATGGCCAAGACACCCGTTCTCACCCCCCAGGCGGACGATTTCCCGCGCTGGTACCAGGACTTGATCACCAAGGCGGAACTCGCCGACAACGGTCCGGTGCGCGGCACCATGGTCATCCGACCGTACGGGTACGGGCTGTGGGAGCGGATGCAGGGCGAGATGGACGCCCGCATCAAGGAGACGGGCACCCAGAACGCGTACTTCCCGCTTCTGATCCCGCAGTCGTACCTCACGCGCGAGGCGGACCACGTCGAGGGCTTCGCGCCCGAGCTGGCCGTGGTCACGCACGGCGGCGGCAAGGAACTCGAAGAGCCCGCCGTGGTCCGGCCCACCTCCGAGATGATCATCAACGACTACTTCTCGAAGTGGGTGCAGAGCTACCGCGACCTGCCGCTGCTCATCAACCAGTGGGCGAACGTCGTGCGCTGGGAGCTGCGGCCCCGCCTGTTCCTGCGCACCACCGAGTTCCTCTGGCAGGAGGGCCACACCGCGCACGCCACGTACGAGGAGGCGCGCGATTTCGCCGCGCACATTCACCGGCAGGTCTACGAGGACTTCATGGTGAACGTCCTCGCGATGGACGTCGTCCCCGGCCGCAAGACCGTCAGGGAGCGGTTCGCCGGCGCGATCAACACCCTCACGCTCGAAGCCATGATGGGCGACGGCAAGGCGCTCCAGATGGCCACCAGCCACGAACTGGGCCAGAACTTCGCCAAGGCCTTCAACACGCAGTACCTGTCGAAGGACGGCCGGCAGGAGCTGGTCTGGCAGACCTCCTGGGGTTCCACCACCCGCATGATCGGCGCCCTGGTGATGATGCACGGCGACGACAACGGCCTGCGCGTCCCGCCGCGGCTGGCGCAGACCCAGGCCGTGGTGCTCGCGATCAAGGGCGACGAGGCGGTTCTGGCCAAGGTCCGCGAACTCGGCGACCGCCTGAAGGCGGCCGGGATCCGCGTCCACGTCGACGACCGCACCGACATCCCCTTCGGCCGCCGCGCCGTCGACTGGGAGCTCAAGGGCGTGCCGGTCCGGATCGAGATCGGCCCGCGCGACCTGGAGAACGGCACCGCGATGCTGGCCCGCCGCGTCCCGGGCGGCAAGGAGCCGGTCCCCCTGGACGCTCTGGTGTCGCTGCTGCCGCAGGTCCTCGAAGAGGACCAGGCCCTGCTGCTGAAGCAGTCCCGGGAGCGTCGCGAGTCCCGTACCGGCGAGGTCTCGACGATCGACGAGGCGGTCGAGGTGGCCGGCGCGGGCGGCTGGGCGCGCATCCCGTGGGCGGTGCTCGGCGAGGAGGGCGAGGCGAAGCTGGCCGATCACGCGGTGACCGTGCGGTGTCTGGTCGCCGAGGACGGGTCGGTGCCGGACGCCGACGACGCACCCGGTAACGTCGCGGTCGTCGCGCGCGCTTACTGAGTCGCGGCACGCGCTTACCGAGGGGGCGCAAGGCGACCGAAACGTCTCTTGCGTATCCGCGAACCTCTTGGCCCCCGGCGCGCGGACATCGCCTACGCGCCGGGGCGTACGCGGGACTACGCACCACCTTGTGGTGAGCTGCGAGGCTTCTCCACAGATCAGCGCACCCGCCCTCGTCGGGACGCATCAGAGGCAACTGACGGGTACGTGCAAATTATTTGGGATGCCCCGGAATCGGAACACTGGGGCACCCCGGCTCGTTGTCATTACGTGAGCACGACACAGACACCACCTGTTCTCGCCGCAGAGCTGGCACAGGCGTGGGCCGACATTCAGCGGTACCACCCCGAGCTGCCCGACCTTGCCGCGCCAGAGTCCCTGATCGGGGAGTCGTCGTCCGCGTGCGGGCACGAGCTCTCCTTCGAGCGACTGCTCCATGAGGCAGTCCATGGCATCGCCGCCGCCCGCGGCGTCCGCGACACCTCCCGTGCCGGCCGCTACCACAACCGCAGATTCCTCGCGATCGCCGAGGAGCTGGGCCTGGACCACCCCGAGGAACCGCATCCCAGCAGCGGCTTCTCCCTGGTCACGCTCACCCCCGAGGCGAAGCGCCGCTACCGCCCGACGATGGAGCGCCTCCAGCGCGCCCTGAAGGCCCACACGGCCGCGACCTCCTCCGACACCTCCCGCACCTTCCGGGGCCCGGCCGCCCGGCACGGCTCCTCCGGCGGCGGCGTCCGCGTCAAGGCGGTCTGCGACTGCGGCCGCAACGTACGCGTCGTGCCGTCGGTCCTCGCCCAGGCGCCGATCGTCTGCGGCGGCTGCGGCAAGCCGTTCCGGATCCCGGACGTGGTGGGAGCGGTGGCCGGCTGACGTCCACACCGGCATCTCGTGGCTGCCGGTCGGGACAGCATCCTCCACCGCGGGGCAGGGCACCCGACGTACTTCACCTCCACGCCGGGTGCCCCTTCAGCCTGCCCGAGCGCCGGGGAACCCCTCGGTCAAGGACGCCCGGCTGGGTGTGGCACAATGGCTAGCTGTACTCGACAGCCGCACAGGACCCCTCTCTCCTCCGGCTGACGCGTCCATCGGGCACTCGGGTACCGCAACCCCACGCGGCTTCTCTCGCCGTGCCCAACCACGTCAAATCCAGGAGAACCCACTCCCGTGGCAGTCAAGATCAAGCTGAAGCGTCTGGGCAAGATCCGTTCGCCTCACTACCGCATCGTCGTCGCCGACTCCCGTACCCGTCGTGACGGTCGTGCGATCGAGGAGATCGGCAAGTACCACCCGACGTACAACCCGTCGGTGATGGAGGTCGACGCCGAGCGTGTGGCGTACTGGCTCGGTGTCGGCGCCCAGCCGACCGAGCCCGTGAAGGCCATCCTCAAGAAGACCGGCGACTGGCAGAAGTTCAAGGGCGAGCCCGCCCCGGCTCCGCTGCTGACGGCGCCCGAGAAGGCCGAGCGCCCGTCGTTCGAGGCTCTCGGCGGTGACGACGAGGGCAAGGGTGAGGCGATCACCCAGAAGAAGAAGGCTGAGAAGAAGGACGAGGCCGGCGCCGAGTCCGCTTCGACCGAGGCCTGAGCATGCTCGAGGAGGCTCTCGAGCACCTCGTGAAGGGCATCGTCGACAACCCTGACGATGTGCAGGTCGCCTCGCGCAATCTGCGCCGCGGGCGGGTGCTCGAGGTCCGGGTCCATCCGGACGACCTCGGCAAGGTGATCGGCCGCAACGGCCGCACCGCACGCGCCCTGCGTACCGTCGTGGGCGCCATCGGCGGTCGCGGTGTCCGCGTCGACCTCGTCGACGTGGACCACGTCCGCTGACGCTTATCGCAACCGGCTCGGGCCGGGGAAGGCCTGAGGGCCGTCCCCGGCCCGCAGTCGTATGACAGGAGACTGGACACGTGCAGTTGGTAGTCGCACGGATCGGCCGCGCCCATGGCATCAAGGGCGAGGTCACCGTCGAGGTACGGACCGACGAGCCGGAACTGAGGCTCGCCCCCGGCGCCGTACTCACCACCGATCCCGCTTCCACGGGACCCCTCACCATCGAGACGGGCCGCGTCCACAGCGGCCGTCTCCTGCTGCGCTTCGAGGGTGTCAGCGACCGCACCGGCGCCGAGGCCCTGCGCAACACCCTCCTGATCGCCGAGATCGACCCGGAGGAACTGCCCGAGGGCGAGGACGAGTACTACGACCACCAGCTGATCGACCTCGACGTGGTCACCGCGGACGGCACGGAGGTCGGCCGGATCACGGAGATCTCGCACCTGCCCACCCAGGACCTGTTCATCGTCGAGTGTTCCGACGGCAGCGAGGTGATGATCCCCTTCGTCGAGGAGATCGTCGCCGAGATCGACCTGGAGGAGCAGAGGGCCGTCATCACCCCGCCGCCGGGCCTGATCGACGACCGTGCGGAGATCGCGTCCAGCCGGGAAGACGCCTCCGGCGAGGAGGACGCCTCCGGCGAGGAAGACGTCTCCGGCGAGGAAGACGTCTCCAGCCGGGAAGAGTCGTAATGCGCCTCGACGTCGTCACGATCTTCCCCGAGTACCTGGAACCGCTGAACGTCTCCCTCGTGGGCAAGGCACGCGCGCGTGGGCAGCTGAACGTACACGTCCACGACCTGCGTTCCTGGACCCACGACCGCCACAACACCGTCGACGACACGCCCTACGGCGGCGGCCCCGGCATGGTCATGAAGACCGAGCCCTGGGGAGAGGCGCTGGACTCCGTCCTGGCCGACGGCTACGAGACCGGCTCCCACGCGCCGGCCCTCATCGTGCCCACGCCCAGCGGCCGCCCCTTCACCCAGGAGCTCGCCGTCCACCTCTCCGAGCGCCCCTGGCTGATCTTCACCCCGGCCCGCTACGAGGGCATCGACCGCCGGGTCGTCGACGAGTACGCGACGCGGATGCCGGTGTACGAGGTGTCCATCGGCGACTACGTCCTGGCCGGCGGCGAGGCGGCCGTCCTCGTCGTCACGGAGGCCGTGGCGCGGCTGCTGCCCGGCGTCCTGGGCAACGCCGAGTCCCACCGGGACGACTCCTTCGCGCCCGGCGCCATGGCGAGCCTGCTGGAGGGACCCGTCTACACCAAGCCGCCCGACTGGCGCGGCCGGGACATCCCCGACGTGCTGCTCAGCGGCCACCACGGGAAGATCGCCCGCTGGCGGCGGGACGAGGCGCTGAAGCGCACGACCGCGCACCGGCCCGACCTCATCGAACGGTGCGACCCCAAGGCCTTCGACAAGAAGGACCGCGAGATGCTGTCCATCCTGGGCTGGGCGCCGGATCCGGCGGGGGAGCCGTACGGCCGATTTTGGCGCAGGACCGACGGCGTGGAAGAATAGCCAGCTGTTGTGCGTCCGTCCGGCGCGCGCCCCTGCCACAGGGGGAGACGACGCCCGCTCCGACTCGCACAACCCTGATCCGAAACACCTAGTTTCCGTTGATGACCTGTGGCATCAGCGAGGAAAGCAGACGAAATGTCTCACCTGCTCGACACCGTCGACTCCGCGTCGCTGCGCAGCGACGTCCCCGCCTTCCGCCCGGGCGACACGGTCAACGTGCACGTCCGCGTCATCGAGGGCAACCGCTCCCGTGTGCAGCAGTTCAAGGGTGTGGTGATCCGCCGCCAGGGTGCCGGCGTCCGCGAGACCTTCACGGTCCGCAAGGTCTCCTTCTCCGTCGGCGTCGAGCGCACCTTCCCGGTGCACACCCCGATCGTGGAGAAGATCGAGCTCGTCACCAAGGGTGACGTCCGCCGCGCCAAGCTGTACTTCCTGCGCGAGCTGCGCGGCAAGGCCGCGAAGATCAAGGAGAAGCGCGAGAACTGAGCGCTCTCCGGGGTTCACATCGGGGCCGGATAGCATCTGGCTCCGATGGACACCGAAGCTCAGCCGACGGAGCGCGACCGCTCCTCCCGCCCTTCCGACTCCGAGGACACCTCGGATCCCGGAGGGCCGGAGGACCGGTCGCGTTTCGCGTTGTCGCGTGTCACCGAGTGGGTCCCGGGCGGCCGGATCACTCTGACACTGCTGGCCTGCCCGCTTTTCCTGCTGCTGCTCAGCACGTTCGTGCTGCGGCCCTTCCAGATCCCCAGCGGATCCATGGAGCAGGGATTGAGGATCGGGGACCGGGTTCTCGTAAATAAGTTGGCGTACCGTTTCGGAGCCGAGCCGCAGCGGGGAGACATCGTCGTGTTCGACGGGACCGGGTACTTCGGGCACGCGGACTACATCAAACGCGTTGTCGGCGTGGGGGGAGACCACGTGGTCTGCTGCGACGAGGAGGGGAGGATCCAGGTGAACGGCCGGCCGGTCGACGAGTCGGGCTTCCTGTACCCCGGCGACAGCCCCTCCACCGTGCCCTTCGACGTCGTCGTGCCCGCCGGCGCCCTGTTCCTCCTCGGCGACCACCGCGGCGACTCCAGCGACTCCCGCGACCACCTCGGATCGCCCGGCGGCGGCATGATCCCGGTCGACGAGGTGATCGGCCGCGCCGACTGGATCGTCTGGCCCTTCGGCCACGCCACCCGGCTGGACCGCCCCGACGCCTACGCGCGCGTGCCCGCTGCCGCCGCCGGAAGGGCGGGCGCCCATGGGTAACCGCGGCAAACCGCGCGGCGTCCCCGCAGGCCCCGCCGAGAACCTGCTGCCCACCGGCGCCCGTCGAGCCGCCGGCCCGTCCAGCGGCCGTACGCGCGCCGAGCGGCGCAAGCTCCAGAAGAAGGTCAAGCGGCGCCGCAGGCGCGGTGCCGTCAAGGAGATACCGCTCCTCGTCGGCGTCGCCGTCCTGATAGCGCTCGTACTGAAGACGTTCCTCGTCCAGGCCTTCGTCATCCCGTCCGGCTCCATGGAGCAGACGATCCAGATCGGTGACCGCGTCCTGGTCGACAAGCTCACCCCGTGGTTCGGCTCCAAGCCGCAGCGCGGGGACGTCGTCGTCTTCAAGGACCCCGGCGGCTGGCTCCAGGACGAGCAGACCACCCTTCCGAAGGACGACCCCATCGTCGTCAAGCAGGTCAAGGAAGGGCTCACCTTCATCGGCCTGCTGCCGTCCGACAACGAGAAGGACCTCATCAAGCGGGTCGTCGGTGTCGGCGGAGACCGCGTCAAGTGCTGCGACGCGCAAGGACGCGTGACCGTCAACGGCATCCCGCTGAACGAGGACTACCTGTACCCCGGCAACGCCCCGTCCGACACGCCGTTCGACATCACCGTCCCCCCGGGGCGGCTGTGGGTGATGGGCGACCACCGGAACAACTCCGCGGACTCCCGCGCCCACCAGGACACCGACTACGGCGGCACGGTCTCCGAGGAAGAGGTCGTCGGCCGCGCCATGGTCATCGCCTGGCCCTTCGGGCACTGGAGCACCCTGGAGGAGCCGAACACGTACGCCTCCGTGTCCGACTCGGCCACCGGGTCGACCGCCGCTGCCGAACTGTCGCATAGGGTTGCCTCCGACGATTCGAACGGAACGATCCAGCTCCCGACCCCTGCGGAACTCCCGCTCGTTATGGGAGTGGTGGGCCTGCGTCGTGTGTGGGGCAGGCGGCGGCACAGAGTGAGGAGTTGGCGTGGGGGATGTGGCGGTTGGCGCACGGTCCGGACACGACGGCGAGGAGCACCGCGGACACCCCGCGGAATCCGCCGTCCCGGCCGCGGACAGCGCCGTGACCTCCGGGAATGACTCCGGGGCAGCCGAGGGCGACAGGGTGACAGACGAGTACGGCACAGCAGAGGGCGAAGGGCCGGGAGGCGCGGCCAGGACACCGAAGAAGCAGCGCTCCTTCTGGAAGGAGCTGCCCATCCTGATCGGCATCGCGCTGGTGCTCGCGCTGCTGATCAAGACGTTCCTCGTGCAGGCGTTCTCCATCCCCTCCGACTCGATGCAGAACACCCTCCAGCAGGGCGACCGCGTCCTGGTCGACAAGCTGACCCCCTGGTTCGGCTCCGAGCCCGAGCGCGGCGAGGTCGTCGTCTTCCACGACCCGGACAACTGGCTGGCGGGCGAGCCGACGGCGGATCCGAACGCCCTGCAGACGTTCCTCAGCTGGATCGGCCTCATGCCGTCCGCGGAGGAGAAGGACCTCATCAAGCGGGTCGTCGGCGTCGGCGGCGACACGGTCGAGTGCAAGAACACGGGCCCGCTCACGGTCAACGGCAAGGCGCTGGACGAGCGGTCGTACGTCTACGCCGGCAACACGCCGTGCAGCGTCGACGACCAGGGCGGTCAGTTCAAGGTAAAGGTTCCCAAGGGCTACATCTGGGTCATGGGCGACCACCGGCAGAACTCCCGGGACTCCCGCTACAACCAGGCGGACAAGCACCACGGCATGGTCCCGGTGAAGGAGGTCGTGGGCCGGGCCATCGTCGTCGCCTGGCCGATCAACCGCTGGGACAACCTGCCGGTGCCGGACACCTTCGACCAGCCCGGTCTGAGCGCCCAGCCGGCCGCAGCCGGTCCGGCCGTGGCGCCGCAGGCGGCGGCGCTGCTGGGTGTGGTGCCGGTGGTGCTGTGGCGCCGCAGGAAGCAGTGATCCCGGCGGTGGGCTGACCCCGGCCGGTACCCCCGGGTAGGGTGCGGACCCATGGGTGGCGAGAGCGTGACGCACACGGCCCCGCGCAGCGGTGGCACAGGCCCGGGCCCGGTGGGCAGCCGGACCGGACAGCGGTTGTCCGGGCTGGCCGTCGCACTGGGCCTTGTGCTGTTCCTCGGGGGTTTCGCCTGGGGGGCGGTGGTCTACCGGCCGTACACGGTGCCCACCAGTTCGATGACGCCGACGATCGACGCAGGCGACCGGATCCTGGCGCAGCGCGTCGACGGCGGCGAGGTGCGCCGCGGTGACGTCGTCGTCTTCAAGGACGCCACCTGGGCCAACGCGCCGATGGTCAAGCGCGTGGTCGCCGTCGGCGGCGACACGGTCGCCTGCTGCCAGGACGGCAAGCTCAAGGTCAACGGCAAGGAGATCGACGAGACGTACCTGCCCAAGGGCACACCGGCCGAGATGAGCAACTTCCCGACGGTGACCGTCCCCAAGGGCCGTCTCTTCCTGCTCGGTGACGAGCGGGGCAACTCCGTGGACTCCACCGCCCACCTCACCGACGCCGCCAGCGGCACGGTGGCCCGCTCCGCCGTGGACGCCCGCGTCGACTCCGTGGTCTGGCCCATGAAGGGCATGCTGGAGCGCCCCACCGGCTTCGAGACGCTCGGCGCCCTGTCCTCGCCCGGACCGCTGCGGACGATCACCGCCCTGGTGATCGCCGGCGCCGTGCTCGTCCTGGGCGGGGGCGCCTACGGTCCCGTCGCCAAGCGCACGGGCGCGTCCCGGGCCCGGCGGGCGAGCACGGAGCCCGCAGGTGTCCGCTGAGGCCCTGGGGGCGGGCCAGGACGGCTACGCGGGCGGGCTGCGCAAGGTCGCCCGGGTCGTGCTGCTCGACCCGCAGGACCGCATCCTGCTGCTGCACGGGCACGAGCCGGACGATCCGGCCGACGACTGGTGGTTCACCCCCGGCGGCGGTGTGGAGGGCGAGGAGACCCGTGAGGAGGCCGCCCTGCGGGAACTCGTCGAGGAGACGGGCATCACCGAGGTCGAACTGGGCCCGGTGCTGTGGCGGCGGAAGTGCTCCTTCCCGTTCGCGGGCCGCCGCTGGGACCAGGACGAGTGGTACTACCTGGCTCGGACGGACCGTACGGCGGTCGAGGCCGCGGGGCTGACCGAGCTGGAGCGGCGCAGTGTCGCCGGAGCGCGCTGGTGGACGTGTCCGGAACTTTCCCGGGCACATGAGACGGTGTATCCGACCAGACTCGCCGGGCTGCTGCGCACGCTGCTCGACGAAGGTCCCCCGGCCAGGCCCGTGATCCTTGACCCGGAAATCGTCTAGGGGCGCACGGGACTGGCGCACAATGGTGGGATCGCACGGCTGAAGGGGAACATGCCATGAGCGCCGAGGACCTCGAGAAGTACGAGACCGAGATGGAGCTGAAGCTCTACCGGGAGTACCGCGATGTCGTCGGTCTGTTCAAATATGTGATCGAGACCGAGCGGCGCTTCTACCTGACCAACGACTACGAGATGCAGGTGCACTCGGTCCAGGGTGAGGTGTTCTTCGAGGTGTCCATGGCGGACGCCTGGGTGTGGGACATGTACCGGCCGGCCCGGTTCGTGAAGCAGGTCCGCGTCCTCACGTTCAAGGACGTGAACATCGAGGAGCTGAACAAGAGCGATCTCGAACTGCCGAGCGGGTGACGGAGTTATCCACAACCGCTGAGTCGTCCACCAAGATCCATCTGGTGAGGGCGGGTGCGTGATCGTTGGCGCCGGAGGTGGTGCCGACATGAACGCACGCAGTGCGATGGGCAGGTACGGAGAGACTCTGGCGGCCCGGCGGCTGACGGAGAGCGGACTGACGGTCCTGGAGCGCAACTGGCGCTCGGGCCGGGCCGGAGAGATCGACATCGTGGCCAGGGACGGGGACGTCCTGGTCGTCTGCGAGGTGAAGACCCGCAGGGAGGGCCCCTTCGAGCACCCGATGGCCGCCGTGACCCCGCAGAAGGCGGAGCGGCTGCGGGACCTCGCCGAGCGGTGGATCCAGACGCACGGGGGCGCGCCGCCCGGCGGAGTCCGCATCGACGTGGTCGGGGTGCTGCTGCCGGCCCGCGGCGCGGCCGTGGTCGAGCATGTGCGGGGGGTGGCCTGATGGCATTCGCCCGTACGTGTTCGGTGGCGCTGGTGGGCGTCGAAGGCGTGGTCGTCGAGGTGCAGGCCGACCTCGAACCGGGTGTCGCGGCGTTCACGCTGGTGGGACTGCCCGACAAGAGCCTCACGGAGAGCCGGGACCGGGTGCGTGCCGCGGTCGTCAACTCGGGCGCGGCCTGGCCCCAGAAGAAACTCACGGTCGGCCTCAGCCCGGCCTCCGTCCCCAAGTCCGGCAGCGGCTTCGACCTGGCCGTCGCCGCGGCCGTCCTCGGCGCGGCCGAGCGCATCGACCCCCGCGTCCTCGCCGACATCGTGATGATCGGTGAACTGGGGCTGGACGGGCGGGTACGGCCGGTGCGGGGGGTCCTGCCCGCGGTGCTGTCGGCGGCGAACGCGGGCTATGAGCAGGTGGTCGTGCCCGAGTGCGCCGCAGCCGAGGCGTCCCTCGTGCCCGGGATCTCCGTACTGGGCGTGCGGAGCCTGCGCCAGCTGATCGCCATCCTGGCCGACGAACCCGTGCCCGACGAGGACCCGGACGAGCAGGGCCGCCCGGATCCGCTCCTCGCCGGCCTGCGCATGCCGGGCACGGGCGCCGCCACGGGCATGCACAGCGTCGGAGCGGCCCAGCACGAACCCGGCCACGACCTGGCGGACGTCGTCGGGCAGATCTCGGCGCGCACAGCGGTGGAGGTGGCCGCGGCGGGCGGACACCACCTGTTCCTGGAAGGGCCTCCCGGCGCCGGCAAGACGATGCTCGCGGAGCGGCTGCCCGCCATCCTGCCCCGGCTCGGCCGGCAGGAGTCGCTGGAGGTCACCGCGGTCCACTCGGTGGCGGGCCTGCTGCCCCCGGGCAAACCCCTGATCGACGTCGCCCCCTACTGCGCCCCGCACCACTCGGCCACGATGCAGGCGCTCGTCGGCGGCGGCCCGGGCATCGCGCGGCCCGGCGCGGTCTCGCTGTCCCACCGGGGAGTCCTCTTCCTGGACGAGACACCCGAGTTCAGCAGCCAGGCCCTGGACGCCCTGCGCCAGCCGCTGGAGGCGGGGCATGTCGTCATCGCGCGCAGCGCGGGAGTCGTGCGCTTCCCGGCGAAGTTCCTCATGGTGCTCGCGGCCAATCCCTGCCCGTGCGGCCGGTTCTCCCAGCGGGACGACCTGTGCGAGTGCCCGCCCTCGGCCATCCGCCGCTACCAGGCCAGGCTCTCCGGCCCGCTGCTCGACCGGGTCGACCTGCGCGTGGAGGTCGACCGCGTCACCCGCACCGAGCTGACGTCGTCCGGCGCGCGGGGCGAGTCCACCGTGATGGTCGCCGACCGGGTACGGGCGGCGCGGGAGCGCGCCACACAGCGCCTCGCCGGCACTCCGTGGCGCACGAACAGCGAGGTGCCCGGCCGTGAGCTGCGCAGCCGCTGGTACGCCGTGTCCGGGGCGATGGACGAGGCCGAGCGGAACCTGGAGCGCGGTGTCCTGACCGCCCGCGGGCTCGACCGCGTGCTGCGCGTGGCCTGGACCGTCGCCGATCTCGTCGGCCACGACCGGCCCGACGCGACGGACGTCGCCCTCGCGCTCCAGTTGCGCACCGGTGTCCCGAGGGGCGTGCCCATGGCAATCGGAGCGCTGACGTGAGCGCCGCCGGCGAACCGGACGACGAGCTGCTCGCCCGGGTCTTTCTCACCCGCGTCATCGAACCCGGTGACGAGATCGCCGGGCGGTGGGTGCGGGAGTCCGGGGCGCGGGAGGTGGCCCGGCGGCTCGCGGAGGGCGGGCGGCCCCTGACCGGGGTGGGCGGGAAGCGGTGGAAGGGGCTGCTGGCCAGGGCCGAGGTGGCCAGGCCGCGTGCGGACCTCGCCGTCGCCCGGGAGGCCGGGGTGCGGTTCGTCGCCCCGGGGGACGCGGAGTGGCCGGGGCAGCTCGACGATCTCGGGGATGCCCGGCCGCTGGGGCTGTGGGTGCGTGGGCGGGCCAGTCTGCGGATGTGGGCGCTGAGGTCGGTGGCCGTCGTCGGCGCCCGCGCCTGCACCGAGTACGGGGCGCACATGGCGGCCACCCTCGCCGCCGGCCTCGCCGAGCAGGGCTGGGTCGTGGTGTCCGGCGGTGCCTACGGAGTCGACGGCGCCGCCCACCGCGGCGCCCTCGGCGCGGGCGGCGCCACCGTCGCCGTCCTCGCCTGCGGCGTCGACCGCCCCTACCCGCGCGGACACACCCAGCTGATCGGCAGAATCGCCGAACAGGGACTGGTCGTCGGAGAGTTGCCGCCCGGTGATCACCCGACACCGAGCCGGTTCATCCTGCGCAACCGGGTGATCGCGGCACTCACCCGCGGCACCGTGATCGTCGAGGCCGCTCACCGCAGCGGCTCCCTGGTCACGGCACGGGCGGCACAGCGCCTAGGCCGGTACACCATGGGCGTACCCGGCCCGGCCACCAGCGGGCTGTCCGCGGGGGTGCACGAGCTGCTGCGCGGCGAGGCGGCCCTGGTCACCGACGCCGCGGACGTGATCGAACTGGTGGGCGACATCGGGCAGCTGGCCCCCGACCGGCGCGGCCCCGTCCTGCCCCGCGACCTGCTGGCACCGGCCACCCGGCAGGTGCTCGCCGCGCTGCCCTCCGGCCGGGCCGCCCGGCCCGACGAGATCGCGCGCCGCGCACAGACCGCACAGGACGACGCAGTCGCGAGACTGTACGAACTGCGGGCACTCGGTTACGTCGAACGACACGGCGACGGCTGGAAGTTGACACGCCAGGCGGTGATGTCGGTCCGCGGCGGTCCGGGGCCCTGCTGACCGCGCCTGTTCGGCCGTCCGGGGGAACCCCGACATCCCTTGGAAATTCCCCCAGTTGGGGTTCTCCGGTGATCACACCGACCGAGCTCGCCGACCCGGTCGGACGCCCTGAGGAACGTATCTGCGCCCTTGTTGACCTCCGCCCTTCGCGCACCGCGACACCCCAGTCACGCTACGCTCACGAGGATCCCGACACGGACAGGCAACTCGACATCAGACAGACAGCCCACCCCAGCAGCACCACTCCGCAGCAGAACGGCACAAGGCGACGAATGCCCCAGCACACCTCCGGGTCCGACCGGGCGGCGATCCCCCCAGCCGCCCGTGACGGTGGCAGCGTGCGGCCGCCCGCTCCCTCGACGCTCGACGAGCTGTGGCGGTCGTACAAGGCGACGGGGGACGAGCGGCTGCGGGAGCAGCTGATCCTGCACTACTCGCCCCTCGTGAAGTACGTCGCCGGCCGGGTCAGCGTGGGCCTGCCGTCCAACGTCGAGCAGGCGGACTTCGTCTCGTCCGGGGTGTTCGGGCTGATCGACGCGATCGAGAAGTTCGACATCGACCGCGAGATCAAGTTCGAGACGTACGCGATCACCCGGATCCGGGGCGCGATGATCGACGAACTGCGGGCCCTGGACTGGATCCCCCGGTCGGTGCGGCAGAAGGCGCGCAACGTGGAGCGCGCGTACGCCACGCTCGAGGCGCGGCTGCGGCGGACACCGACCGAGGGCGAGGTGGCCACCGAGATGGGCATCGCGGTGGAGGAACTCCACGCCGTGTTCAGTCAGTTGTCGCTGGCCAACGTGGTGGCCCTGGAGGAGCTGCTGCACGGCGGGGCCGAGGGCGGCGACGGCCTGAGCGTCATGGACACGCTGGAGGACACCGCCGCCGACAACCCGGTGGAGGTCGCCGAGGACCGGGAGCTCCGCAGGTTCCTCGCGCGGGCGATCAACACGCTGCCCGAGCGGGAGAAGACCGTGGTCACGCTGTACTACTACGAGGGGCTCACCCTGGCCGAGATCGGGAACGTGCTGGGCGTGACCGAGAGCCGGGTCAGCCAGATCCACACCAAGTCGGTGCTCCAGCTGAGAGCGAAACTGGCGAGCTTCGGCCGCTGACCAGGCCGTACGGCGACGAGACGGCGGGAGCCACTCCCGTCGGGCCCGGGGCGTCCGTACAGTGGTTGACGTGCCAAGGATTCGAGCGGCCTCCGTGGCCGAGCACCGGTCGATGCAGCGAGCCGCCCTGCTGGACGCGGCTCGCGCCTTGTTGTCCGAGGGCGGTACGGAGGCGCTGACCTTCCCGGCCCTCGCCGAGCGGACGGGGCTCGCGCGGTCGTCCGTCTACGAGTACTTCCGGTCCCGGGCGGCCGTGGTCGAGGAGCTGTGCGAGGTCGACTTTCCCGTCTGGGCGGCGGACGTGTCGGCGGCGATGGAGCGGGCGGGGACGGCCGAGGCCAAGGTCGAGGCGTATGTGCGGCGGCAGCTGGAGCTGGTGGGGGACCGCCGGCACCGGGCCGTGGTCGCGATCTCGGCGAGTGAGCTGGACGCCGGGGCCCGGGAGAAGATCCGGGCGGCGCATGGCGGGCTGGTCGCGCTGATCGTCGAGGCGCTGGGTGAGCTGGGGCATGAGCAGCCCCGGCTGGCGGCGATGCTGGTGCAGGGAGTCGTGGACGCGGCGGTGCGGCGGATCGAGCTGGGGGCCGCGGAGGAGCCGGGCGTCATCGCGGACGCGGCGGTGAGTATGGCTCTGCGGGGTGTGCGGGGCTGAGCCGCGTCGGTGCCGAGGCCGGGTGGGTGCGCAGCCCGGCGGTGCGGGGTGCCGCTGCGCCCACCCGTGCCGCCTGGGGGTGCTCCCAGGCCCTTGAGGCACTGGGGGAGGCACGACTGCCCGCAGCTATGGGGGCCCGTAGACCGGCAGGAGTCTCGACGGGCCCCTGTGCAGGAGCCATGGGGGCAGGAGCGACAGCGGGTTCACGTAGGTGTCACCTCTGCGCAGGCCCCAGTGCACGCACGTAGCCGTGCAGTGGGAGCCCGTCGCGTCCACCGTGCCGATCACGTCGCCCGGTTCGACCTCCTCGTCCTCCTGCACCGTCGCCGTCACCGGCTCGTAGGTCGTGCGCAGGGGAGGGTCGCCCGTTCCCGAGAGCTCCAGCGAGATCACTCCCTTTCCGGCCACCCGGCCCGCGAAGGACACCCGGCCCGCGGCCACCGCCCGCACCGGCGTGCCCGGGGGCGCCGCCAGGTCCACGCCGCGATGGCCCGGGCCGTAGACCGACGCCGGGGGTTCCCAGCCGCGCAGGACCGGTGGGCGTAACCCCACGGGCCATGTGCGTCCCACCGCCGGGACGGTGGCGTCCGGGACGGGTGGGGCGGCCCCGGCCGCGAACAGGGGCGGCGGCGGGGCCAGCAGGGCTGTCACCGTCACGACCAGCAGCAGGATCAGCCGCGTCCACACACGCACACATCGCTTCGCTCGCATGCCGAAAGCGTCCCGGACCGCCGCCCGTCACCGGCCCGGGCTGTGGACCGCCGCCCGGTTGTGGACAACGGCGTCACCCGGTGCCCCGCGGGTCCCGTACACTTCTGGTGGCGATCCGGGTCACCGGGTCGACTTCGCACGCCCCGATACGCACCCCGGCAACGGGCCGTATCAGCGCCCCTCGGTCCCTCGTGGCACGGCGCGCAGCGGGCGTCAGGCGCGGAGGCCATCCGGCATCCGCGGCACAACCGAGAAGCACAAGGAGATACGGCCATGGCCGTCGTCACGATGCGGGAGCTGCTGGAGAGCGGCGTCCACTTCGGTCACCAGACCCGTCGTTGGAACCCGAAGATGAAGCGCTTCATCTTCACGGAGCGCAACGGCATCTACATCATCGACCTGCTCCAGTCGCTGTCGTACATCGACCGCGCCTACGAGTTCGTCAAGGAGACCGTCGCCCACGGTGGCACGGTCATGTTCGTCGGTACGAAGAAGCAGGCGCAGGAGGCCATCGCCGAGCAGGCCACCCGCGTCGGCATGCCCTACGTCAACCAGCGCTGGCTGGGCGGCATGCTCACCAACTTCTCGACCGTCTACAAGCGTCTGCAGCGCCTCAAGGAGCTCGAGCAGATCGACTTCGAGGACGTCGCCGCGTCCGGTCTGACCAAGAAGGAGCTTCTCGTGCTCTCGCGCGAGAAGGCCAAGCTGGAGAAGACCCTCGGTGGTATCCGCGAGATGCAGAAGGTGCCCAGCGCCGTCTGGATCGTGGACACCAAGAAGGAGCACATCGCCGTTGGTGAGGCCCGGAAGCTGAACATCCCGGTCGTCGCGATCCTCGACACCAACTGCGACCCCGACGAGGTCGACTACAAGATCCCGGGCAACGACGACGCGATCCGCTCCGTCACCCTGCTCACCCGCGTCATCGCCGACGCCGTCGCCGAGGGCCTCATCGCCCGCAGCGGTGTCGCCACCGAGGGCAAGGGCGAGAAGGCCGCGGGCGAGCCGCTGGCCGAGTGGGAGCGCGACCTGCTCGAGGGCGAGAAGAAGGCCGACGAGGCTGCCCCCGCCGCTGAGGCCGCTCCGGCCGCCGAGGCTGCTCCGGCCGCTGAGGCTCCGGCCGCCGAGGCCGCCCCCGCCGCCGAGGCCGAGGCCGAGAAGCCGGCCGAGGGCGAGAAGGCCGCCGAGGCCGAGCAGGCCTGACCCGTCAGTCCGAGGTGACGGCGGGAGCGGTACTGCATCACCAGCGCCTTCGGCGCGGTGTGAAGTCCGCTCCCGCCGTTCACCCGTAGGTCAGCGGCAGGACAGTGCGCTCCGGCTCCATGGAGCGCATCCGCAGATCTTCGATCTTCCAGACTTCGAGAGAGATTCACAGACTCATGGCGAACTACACCGCCGCCGACGTCAAGAAGCTCCGTGAGCTCACGGGCGCCGGCATGATGGACTGCAAGAAGGCGCTGGACGAGGCCGAGGGCAACGTCGAGAAGGCCGTCGAGGCGCTCCGCATCAAGGGCCAGAAGGGCGTCGCCAAGCGCGAGGGCCGTTCCGCCGAGAACGGTGCCGTCGTCTCGATCATCGCCGACGACAACTCCTCCGGTGTCATCGTCGAGCTGAAGTGCGAGACGGACTTCGTCGCCAAGGGCGAGAAGTTCCAGGCCGTGGCCACGGCCATCGCCGAGCACGTCGCCAAGACCTCCCCGGCCGACCTCGAGGCCCTGCTCGCCTCCGAGATCGAGGCCGGCAAGACCGTCCAGGCGTACGTGGACGAGGCCAACGCCAACCTGGGCGAGAAGATCGTCCTGGACCGCTTCGCGCAGTTCGCCGACGGCTACGTGACCGCGTACATGCACCGCACGATGCCCGACCTGCCCCCGCAGATCGGTGTCCTCGTCGAGCTGGACAAGCCGAACGCGGAGATCGCCAAGGGCGTCGCCCAGCACATCGCCGCCTTCGCGCCGAAGTACCTCTCCAAGGAGGACGTCCCGGCCGAGGTCGTCGAGTCCGAGCGCCGCGTCGCCGAGGAGACCACCCGCGCCGAGGGCAAGCCCGAGGCCGCCCTGCCGAAGATCGTCGAGGGTCGCCTCAACGGATTCTTCAAGGACGCCACGCTGCTCGGCCAGCCCTACGCGCTCGACAACAAGAAGTCCGTCCAGAAGGTCCTGGACGAGGCCGGTGTCACCCTGAAGCGCTTCTCGCGCATCAAGGTCGGCATCTGAGTCCGTACCGCGATCGACGCCCGACCCCGATAGGGTCGGCAGCAGTCGTCCCGGTACGCCGTCACAGGGGTGGCGGACGACAGCAGATCTGACGAGGAGGCCATTGCCGTATGGGATGCGAACCACGCCCCACCGGCAATGGCCTTCTTCGTATGTGCAACACGTGAAAGAGGCGGGATCCCCCATGACCACCAAGGCCCAGAAGAGCGACGACGGCAAAGTGCGCGGCCGGTTTCTGCTGAAGCTGTCCGGAGAGGCCTTCTCCGGCGGTGGGGGCCTGGGCGTCGACCCCGACGTGGTGCACAAGATCGCCCGCGAGATCGCGGCCGTCGTACGCGACGGTGCGCAGATCGCGGTCGTCATCGGCGGCGGCAACTTCTTCCGCGGTGCCGAGCTCCAGCAGCGCGGCATGGACCGGGCCCGCTCCGACTACATGGGCATGCTCGGCACGGTCATGAACTGCCTGGCCCTCCAGGACTTCCTGGAGAAGGTGGGGGTGGACTGCCGGGTGCAGACCGCCATCACCATGGGCCAGGTCGCCGAGCCGTACATCCCGCTGCGCGCCGTGCGGCACCTGGAGAAGGGCCGTGTGGTCATCTTCGGTGCCGGTATGGGCATGCCGTACTTCTCCACCGACACCACCGCCGCCCAGCGCGCCCTGGAGATCGACGCGGAGGCGCTGCTGATGGGCAAGAACGGCGTGGACGGGGTCTACGACTCCGACCCGAAGACCAACCCGGACGCGGTGAAGTTCGACCACCTCGGCTACGGCGAGGTCATCACCCGTGACCTGAAGGTCGCCGACGCCACGGCCGTGACGCTGTGCCGCGACAACAAGCTCCCGATCGTGGTCTTCGAGCTGCTGGCAGAGGGCAACATCGGTCGTGCCGTCAAGGGTGAGAAGATCGGCACGCTGGTGGGGGACCCCGGCAGCCGGGACTGAGACCCGAGAACAACCCCGTCCGGGGGACGGACGGGACGGAGCCGGGCCGGGGGATGGACAATGTTCCGCCGGTCGGGAACCGTGCAGGAAGAAGACGCGACGCAGCCGGCCGCCGCCCCACATGGAACCGCAGCCGGGCCTACTCAAGACACGCAGGAGCAAGTGGTGATCGAAGAGACCCTCCTCGAGGCCGAGGAGAAGATGGAGAAGGCCGTCGTGGTCGCCAAGGAGGACTTCGCCGCGATCCGCACCGGCCGTGCGCACCCGGCGATGTTCAACAAGATCGTGGCCGACTACTACGGCGCGCCGACCCCGATCAACCAGCTGGCCTCGTTCTCGGTGCCCGAGCCGCGCATGGCCGTGGTGACCCCGTTCGACAAGAGCGCGCTGCGCAACATCGAGCAGGCGATCCGCGACTCCGACCTGGGCGTCAACCCGAGCAACGACGGCAACATCATTCGAGTGGTGTTCCCCGAACTGACCGAGGAGCGCCGCCGCGAGTACATCAAGGTCGCCAAGAGCAAGGGTGAGGACGCCAAGGTCTCCATCCGCTCCGTGCGCCGCAAGGCCAAGGACGCCATCGACAAGCTGATCAAGGACGGCGAGATCGGCGAGGACGAGGGCCGCCGTGCGGAGAAGGAGCTCGACGACACCACCCACAAGTACGTGGCGCAGGTGGACGAGCTCCTGAAGCACAAGGAAGCGGAGCTGCTCGAGGTCTGATGAACGACTCTTCCTGGGGGGCGCCGCCACAGGCCGGGTACTGGGGGCCCACCGACCAAGGGCATTCCCATGGGCACTCCCACACCCATGGGAATGGACATGCCCACCCCCCTGGCCAGGGGCACGTCCAGGGAGCCGCTCCGGCGGGTCCCGCATACGATGCGCATGAAGCGCCTCAGACTCGCCCCATGCCCATCGTGCCCGACGTAGCCGCATACGGCGGAAACCAGGATGACGACCGGGGGGCTGCTCGGCTGAGCGGCTCTCCGGTCCGGAACGAGACGAATCCGGAGCCCATGCCCGACGCCGCAGAGCCGGCACCCAAGCCGCAGAAGAAGAGCGCGGGTCGCGACCTGAGTGCCGCGATAGGGGTCGGCGTCGGGCTGGGCGCGGTGATCGTCGCGTCGCTGTTCGTCGTCAAGGCCGTGTTCGTCGGCGTGATCGCGGTCGCCGTCGTGGTGGGCCTGTGGGAGCTGACCAAGCGGCTGGACGAACGCAAGGGCATCCGGGCACCCCTCGTGCCGCTCGCGCTCGGCGGTGCCGCGATGGTCGTCGCCGGGTACGTCCGGGGCGCCGAGGGCGCCTGGGTCGCGATGGCGCTCACGGCACTGGCCGTGCTGGTGTGGCGCATGACGGAACCGCCCGAGAACTACCTCAGGGACGTCACGGCGGGCGTCTTCGCGGCGTTCTACGTGCCGTTCCTGGCGACGTTCGTCGCGATGATGCTGACGGCGGACGACGGGGCGCAGCGGGTGCTCACGTTCCTGCTGCTCACCGTCGTCAGCGACACCGGCGCCTACGCGGTCGGCTGGCGCTTCGGCCGGCACAAGCTCGCCCCGCGCATCAGCCCCGGCAAGACCCGCGAGGGTCTGCTCGGCGCGATCTCCTTCGCGATGGTCGTGGGCGCGCTGTGCATGCAGTTCCTCATCGACGACGGTGCCTGGTGGCAGGGCCTGGTGCTCGGCCTCGCGGTCGCGGTCAGCGCCACGCTGGGCGACCTCGGCGAGTCCATGATCAAGCGGGACCTCGGCATCAAGGACATGGGCACGCTGCTGCCGGGGCACGGCGGCATCATGGACCGGCTGGACTCACTGCTGCCCACGGCTCCGGTGGTGTGGCTGCTGCTCGTGCTCTTCGTCGGGTCCGGCTGAGGCGATACGGCTGTGCGACGAGCCCCCGCCGGGTGACCGGCGGGGGCTCGCTGCCGTTGTGCGGAGGTGCCTGCGACGTCTCCAAGTGGGACGATTCAGGTGTACGTCGCAAAGGGGAACATTATGTCCAGCATTCGACAGACCATCGATGTCGACCGGCGTCCCGAGGACGTCTACGCCTACGTCACGGACGCCCAGCGGCTGCCGGAGTGGCAGCTGAGCGCCGTGTCCGCGGAACGCCTTGACGAGGGGCCGGTCGGTGTCGGCTCCCGGATGCGGGTCACCCGGCACATCGGCCGCCGGGTCATGCCGATGACCATGGAGGTCACGGAGTACGACCCGCCGCACAGCTGGGGCATGCGGGGTGTCGACGGTCCCGTCCGGGCACGGGTGCACGGCGAGGTCGAGCCGTACGACGAGGGGCAGCGCTCCCACGTGACGATCGAGGTCGACTTCGAGGGCCACGGCGTCGGCAAGGTCCTCGTCCCGCTCGTCGTACGCCCCCAGGTCCGCAAGGAACTGCCGCGCAACGAGCAGATCCTCAAGGACCGGTTGGAGCACACGGGCGAGCAGGGCCTCTGAGGGGTACGGCCGACGTGTGACGGGCACCTCTGTGTCCGGACAGGGGCTCACCGCCGTGGCCCTGCAACTCCTAGGAGGCCCGGCATGACGATCCAGCGGATGGACAACGTCCTCATCGTGGTCGACGACATGGACGCCGTCCTTTCGTTCTTCGTCGAACTCGGCATGGAGCTGGAGGGCAGGGGGCCGGCCGAGGGACCCTGGGTGGACCGTGTCATCGGGCTCGAGGACGTCCGGCAGGAGATCGCCATGCTGCGGACCCCGGACGGTCACGGCCGCATCGAGCTGGCGATGTTCCACCAGCCGAAGGCGATCCGCCCCGAGCCGAAGGACGCGCCGGCGAACACGCTGGGCATCCGCCGTGTCATGTTCGCCGTCGACGACATCGAGGACGCCATCGCCCGCCTGCACACCCACGGCGCGGAACTCGTCGGCGAGGTGGTGCGGTACGAGGACAGCTATCGACTCTGCTACCTCCGCGGCCCCGAGGGCATCGTGGTCGGGCTGGCGGAGCAGCTGGACTGAGCGCAGGTCGCCTGAATCGGTTTTCACCTGGGCTTCGCGGGCGGTTTCGCGGTTGGCCTGGATGTCGCGGGCGATGTTGGCAGCGGGGCGTCTGCATGTCGTCCGAGCTGGTTACCCTCGGCTGCATGGCGCCGACTGAACGGGAAGTGAGGATGGCGCGTCCGCGTATGGCAGCGGGTGCGCTCTTCTTCGATACCGCTGGGCGAGTCCTCATGGTCGCGCCCACATACAAGGACTACTGGGAGATCCCCGGCGGATACGTCGAGACCGGCGAATCGCCTCTGCACGCGGCCGTCCGCGAGGTCCAGGAGGAGCTGGGCATCACCCCACCCCTTGGGCGCCTGCTCGCGGTGGACTGGGCCCCGAACGAGGCCGAGGGCGACAAGGTGCTGTACCTGTTCGACGGCGGCCTGCTCGACCAGGACGACCTGGCCAGGATCAGCTTGCAGCCCGAGGAGCTGAAGAGCTTCGCCTTCTTCACTCCCGAGCAGATCTCGGAGCACACCATCCCGCGATTGGCCCGGCGCATCATCGCAGCGGCAGAGGCCCGAGACGCAGGTGCGCCGCTGTACTTGGAGCACGGGCGGACACCCGGCACCGATGGATGAGTACGCCTGGCCCACAGGACCTGAGCGGACAAGCGAGCAATGATCTCCGCTGGGCCGTCCCTGGGCCGTCCCAGGCCGACCAACGCTGACAGACGCCACCCGCAGGTGACCACCCCCACCCGGCTCCGGCCTGGGCCACCAGAGTTGATCTGCCACACTGGATGGGTTATGCCTGCACCCGGAGAACTCACTTTCGTCGCCCCGCGCGGAGCCAAGAAGCCGCCGCGGCATCTCGCCGACCTCACTCCTGCCGAGCGCAAGGAGGCCGTGGTCGCTGTCGGGGAGAAGCCGTTTCGTGCCAAGCAGCTCTCGCAGCACTACTTCGCGCGGTACGCGCACGACCCGGAGCAGTGGACTGATATCCCGGCCGGCTCCCGTGGCCGGCTCCAGGAGGCGCTGCTTCCCGAGCTGATGACCGTCGTGCGGCATCTGTCGACCGACCAGGGCACCACGCGCAAGACGCTGTGGCGGCTGTTCGACGGGACGCTCGTCGAGTCCGTGCTGATGCGCTACCCGGACCGGGTGACCATGTGCATCAGCTCGCAGGCCGGGTGCGGGATGAACTGCCCGTTCTGTGCGACCGGGCAGGCGGGGCTCGACCGGAATCTGTCCACCGCCGAGATCGTGCATCAGATCGTCGATGGTATGCGGGCGCTCAGGGACGGGGAGGTCCCCGGTGGGCCGGCGCGGCTCAGCAACATCGTGTTCATGGGCATGGGCGAGCCGCTCGCCAACTACAACCGGGTCCTCGGCTCCATCCGGCGGCTCACCGACCCCGAGCCCGACGGGCTGGGGCTGTCGCAGCGCGGGATCACCGTCTCGACGGTCGGCCTCGTCCCGGCCATCCACCGGCTCGCCGACGAGGGCCTCAAGTGCCGCCTCGCGATCTCGCTGCACGCCCCCGACGACGAGCTGCGCGACACCCTCGTCCCCGTCAACACGCGGTGGAAGGTCCGGGAGGTGCTGGACGCCGGCTTCGAGTACAGCGCCAAGTCCGGGCGCCGGCTGTCCATCGAGTACGCGCTGATCCGGGACATCAACGATCAGGCCTGGCGCGGTGACCGGCTCGGGCGGATGCTCAAGGGCAGGCCCGTGCACGTGAACCTGATCCCGCTCAACCCGACGCCAGGGTCGAAGTGGACGGCTTCCCGGCCGGAGGACGAGAAGGCGTTCGTGGAGGCCATCGCGGCCCATGGTGTGCCGGTGACGATCCGGGACACCCGTGGTCAGGAGATCGACGGGGCGTGTGGTCAGCTCGCGGCGACCGAAAGGTAGTCTGACCGGCGTAAGCACAACCGTATTTTCCGACACCTTCATATTCCGACAGGGGAGCGCCACAGCGCTGAGAGTGCGGCACACGGCCGCAGACCCTCCGAACCTGGCCCAGGTCATTCTGGGTAGGGAGATCGGTCATCACTCGAGCTGTTGCGCCCTGCCCGGGACTCCCAGAGATCCCGGGCAGGGCCGCGTCTTCTCCTGGTCCTCCAGGAGGAATCCAGTGAGCCACAACATCAAGCGGCTGACGGCGGTGGCCGTCGGGCTCGGCATGGCCGGCACGCTCGCCGCCTGCGGGTCGTCCGACGGCGGCCAGGGGTCCGGCGACTCCAAGACCGTGACGCTCGTCAGCCACAACTCGTGGGCCGCCTCGAAGGACGTCATCGCGGCGTTCGAGAAGCAGTCCGGCTACAAGGTCAACGTCCTCGAGGACGGCGACGCCGGGCAGGCCGTGAACAAGGCCATCCTGACCAAGGACAACCCGCAGGGCGACGTCTTCTTCGGCGTCGACAACACCCTGCTGTCCCGCGCCCTCGACAACGGCCTGTTCCAGCCGTACGAGGCGAAGGGCTCGGACCGGATCGCACCGGAGTACCGGGCCGACCAGGACAAGCACCGGGTCACGCCCGTCGACACCGGCGACATCTGCGTCAACTACGACAAGAAGTACTTCGCCGACCACAAGCTCGACCCGCCGCGCAGCTTCGACGACCTGGTCAAGCCCGAGTACAAGAACCTCCTCGTCACCGAGAACGCCTCCACCTCCTCGCCCGGTCTCGGCTTCCTGCTGGGCACCGCCGCGAAGTACGGCGACGACGGCTGGCAGGACTACTGGAAGAAGCTCAAGGCCAACGGCGTGAAGGTCGTCGACGGCTGGGAGCAGGCCTACAACGAGGAGTTCTCCGGCTCGGCCGGCGGCAAGAAGGCCAAGGGCGACCGGCCGCTCGTCGTGTCGTACGCCTCCTCGCCGCCCGTCGAGGTCGTCTACACCGACCCGAAGCCCAGCACGGCGCCGACCGGGGTCGCGCAGGGCACCTGCTTCCGGCAGGTCGAGTACGCCGGGCTGCTGAGCAACGCCAAGAACACCAAGGGCGGCAAGGCGCTCCTCGACTTCCTGATCAGCGAGCGGTTCCAGGAGGACATGCCGCTCAACATGTACGTGTACCCGGTGCGCGAGGGCGCCCAGGTGCCGCCGGAGTTCGTGAAGTACGGGCCGCAGGCGAAGGACCCGGAGACCATGGACCCGGCGAAGATCGCCGACCGCCGTGACCAGTGGGTCAAGTCGTGGACTTCGCTCGTACTGAAGTAACCGGGCCTGAAGTAACCGGGCCTGAAGTAACCGGACCGACCGAAGCAGCCGTCCGCAGGGACCGGCGCGGGAGCGCGGCGCGGCTCGGGCTCCTCGCCGTGCCCGTCGCGTTCTTCGCGGTCTTCTTCGCCTACCCTGTCGCCGCGATCGTCGCGCGCGGTCTGGAGGTCGACGGGGTCTGGCAGTTCGGGCGCATCGGGGAGGTGCTGGCGCAGTCCGACGTCCGGCACGTCCTGTGGTTCACCACCTGGCAGGCGATCGTCTCGACGGTGCTCACCCTGCTGATCGCGCTGCCCGGCGCGTACGTCTTCGCGCGCTTCGACTTCCCGGGCAAGCAGATCCTGCGGGCGGCGGTGACCGTGCCGTTCGTGCTGCCGACGGTCGTCGTCGGTACGGCGTTCCTGGCGCTGGTCGGGCGGGGCGGGCTGCTGGACGAGCTGTGGGGCGTGCGGCTGGACACCACCGTATGGGCGATCCTGCTCGCGCACGTCTTCTTCAACTACGCGGTCGTCGTACGCACCGTCGGCGGGCTCTGGGCGCAGCTCGACCCGCGGCAGGAGGAGGCCGCCCGGATGCTCGGGGCATCGCCGCTGAGGGCCTGGCGTCAGGTCACGCTGCCGGCGCTCGCGCCCGCCGTGGCCGCCGCCGCGCTCATGGTCTTCCTGTTCACCTTCACCTCCTTCGGTGTCGTCCAGATCCTCGGCGGGCCCACCTTCTCGACCCTGGAGGTGGAGATCTACCGGCAGACGTCGGAGATCTTCGACCTGTCCACGGCCGCCGTGCTGACCTTGATCCAGTTCGTCGCGGTGGGCGCGATCCTCGCCCTGCACGCCTGGACCGTACGGCGGCGGGAGACCGCGCTGCGGCTGGTGGACCCGTCCGTGACCGCGCGCCGGCCGCGCGGCACCGGGCAGTGGGCGCTGCTGGGCGGGGTGCTCGTCACCGTCGTCGTACTGCTCCTGCTGCCGCTCGCGGTGCTGGTGGAGCGGTCCCTTGACGCGCCCGGCTTCGGCTACTACCGGGCACTGACCAGGGACGACGGCGGGGTGTTCCTGGTGGCGCCGATCGAGGCGATCGGCAACTCACTGCAGTACGCCGTCGCCGCGACCGCCATCGCCGTGGTGATCGGCGGTCTCGCCGCCGTCGCGCTCACCCGCCGGGACGCCGGGCGGTTCGTGCGCGGCTTCGACGCGCTGCTGATGCTGCCGCTCGGGGTGTCCGCGGTGACCGTCGGCTTCGGGTTCCTGATCGCCTTGGACGAGCCGCCGCTGGATCTGAGGTCCACCTGGATCCTGGTGCCGCTCGCGCAAGCGCTCGTCGGTGTGCCGTTCGTCGTGCGGACGATGCTGCCCGTGCTGCGGGCGGTGGACGTGCGGCTGCGGGAGGCGGCCTCGGTGCTGGGGGCCTCGCCCTGGCGGGTGTGGCGTGAGGTGGATCTGCCGATGGTGCGGCGGGCGCTGCTGATCGCGGCGGGGTTCGCCTTCGCGGTGTCGCTCGGGGAGTTCGGGGCGACGGTGTTCATCGCGCGGCCCGACAACCCGACGCTGCCGGTGGCGGTGGCGCGGCTGCTGGGGCGGCCCGGGGAGCTCAACTACGGGCAGGCGATGGCCCTTTCGACGATTCTGATGGTGGTGTGTGCCGTGGCCCTGCTGGTGCTGGAGAGGCTTCGCACCGACCGGAGCGGGGAGTTCTGATGCTGCTGGCCCTGGAGGATGCGACGGTCCGCTTCGGCGGGCGTGCCGTGCTGGACGCCGTCGATCTGGAGGTCGCCGAGCACGAGGTCGTGTGCGTGCTCGGGCCCAGCGGCAGCGGCAAGTCGACGCTGCTGCGAGCGGTGGCGGGGCTGCAACCCCTCGACTCCGGGCGGGTGTCGCTCGACGGACGCGACCAGGCGGGCGTGCCCGCGCACCGGCGCGGGGTCGGGCTGATGTTCCAGGACCACCAGTTGTTCCCGCAGCGGGACGTGGGCGGCAACGTCGCCTTCGGACTGCGCATGCACGGGGCGTCGAAGCGGCGACAGGCCGATCGCGTACAGGAGTTGCTGGACCTGGTCGGCCTGCCGGGCGCGTCCCGCCGGGCCGTCGCGGCACTGTCCGGCGGGGAGCAGCAGCGCGTGGCGCTGGCCCGGGCCCTGGCGCCGAGCCCCCGGCTGCTGATGCTGGACGAGCCGCTGGGGCAGCTCGACCGGTCGCTCAGGGAGCGGCTGGTCGTCGAACTGAAGGAGCTGTTCGGCCGGTTGGGCACGACCGTGCTCGCCGTGACGCACGACCAGGGGGAGGCCTTCGCGCTGGCCGACCGGGTCGTGGTGATGCGGGACGGACGGATCGCCCAGTCCGGTACGCCTCTTGAGGTGTGGCAGCGGCCGGCCGACGCGTTCGTGGCCCGCTTCCTCGGCTTCGAGAACGTCGTCGAGGCGACGGTCGGGGCGGAGGCCGCGGACACGCCGTGGGGCAAGGTGCCGGTGCCGGAGGGTGCCCCGCAGGGCACGCGAACCCTGCTCGTGCGGCCCGCCGGTGTGCGCCTGGTGTCCGCCGGGGCGGGCCTGCGCTGCACGGTGACCGCGCGCACCTTCAAGGGCACCCATGTCGCCGTCCATCTCCAGCCGGAGGACGCCCCGCGCCTGGAGGCGGCCTGTGCGCTGCGGGCGGCGCCGGAGACCGGGGACGAGGTCGGGGTGGAGTTCGACGCCGCCGAAATCGTGGTGCTCGACTGATCTGCTGCCGCCTAGGGTGCGGGCATGACGTTACTCGCACACGACCGCTACTGCGACGAAATCGCCCACCAGGTCGCCCTGTTGAGGTCCGTGGTCACGTCCGGCGCGGACCTGTCCGGCACCGTGCCGACCTGCCCGGACTGGTCGCTGGAGGACCTGGTCCGGCACATGGGCGGGGCTCTGCGCTGGGTGGAGTTCATCGTGCGGACCCAGGCCCAGGAGGAGGTGCCCGAGGAGCGGGTGCCCGGCCTCGCCGGGCCCGGAACCCGGGGTGACGCCGCCGTACTGGACGCATGGCTGGCGGAGGGCGGCGAGCAGGTCGTCGCGGCGCTGCGGGAGGCCGGGCCGGACACGAAGGTGTGGAGCTGGGCGGGGATCCTCAACTCCGGGTTCTGGGCCCGCCGGATGACGCACGAGATCACCGTGCACCGCGCGGACGCCACGCTCGCCGCCGGGCTGCCCTACGAGGTCGCGCCCGACGTGGCCGCCGACGCGATCGACGAGTGGCTCCAGATCGTCGAGTTCGTCCAGCGGACGGCACCGCACGACGCGGCACGGGAACTGCGCGGCCCGGGCCGCAGCATCCACCTGCACGCCACCGACACCGGGGCCGACCTCGACGCCGAGTGGCTCATCGAACTCACCGAAGTCGGCGTCACCTGGCGCCGCGGCCACGAGAAGGCCACCGTCGCCCTGCGCGGACCGCTCACCCCCGTCCTGCTGGCCTTCTACCGCCGGCTGCCGCTGGACGCACCGGAGTTGGAGGTGCTGGGCGAGCGGGAACTGCTGGAGTTCTGGCTGGAGCGGGCGACGTTCGGGTGAGACGGGACGTGGCCCGCCCCAGGGATCACGGGACGGGCCACATCACGGTGTGCGGAGGCGTCAGCTGTCGCTGCTGCTCGCCCCACGACGGCGCATGCCGAAGAACACCGCGCCGCCACCGATGACGACCAGGGCCGCCGCGATGCCGGCGATGATGCCGGTGTTGGAGTCGGCACCGGTCTCGGCGAGGTTGGAGTCACCGGCCGCGGGCGCGGGCGCGTTGCCCGCCGGCGTGGTGCTCTCGCTCTCCGACGGCGACGGAGCCGGGGTGTCGGTCTCCTCGGCCGGCTTCGACGGGGAGGCCGACGGGGTCGGCGTGGCCGGCGGGGTCGCCGGCGGCTTCTCCTCTTCCTTCTTGCAGGCCGTGGCCGGGGTGACGAGGTTCGGCTTGATGTCCTCGTCGACGTACGGCGTGGCCTTCACGTGGATGCGGTACTCCGCGTTCGGCTTCCAGTTCTCGGCGAAGGTGATGGTGGTGCCTTCGCGCGAGCCCTTGACCACCTGCTCGCCGACCTTCTTCACGTCGGCGCCGTTGTTCTCCAGGTACACGGTGACGGTCGCCGGGACACCGGCGGGGTCCACGTCGGTGACGGTGATGACGCCCTTGTCACCCTCGCACTTCGCCTCGGCCGAGAACTCGTTGATGTTGCAGGCGAGCGCGTTGCCGGCGGCACCGAGCGCGAGCGCGGCCGAGGCGGAGACGACACCGAGGATCCGCACGGAGCGTGCGACGGTACGGCGCGAAGCCGTACGGCGTGATACGGACAGAACTGCCACGTTTGTCCTTTACAGGATGCGCAAATGCGGGGGGTGGAGGCAGTGCTGACTGAACATCAGCACTACCGGGAGGCTCTCAGGTCTATAAGCGCCGCATAAGTAGTGTCAACGCATATGCAGGCTGCAAGCACTTGCTTTGCCAGCTTATTAACCGCCGAGACGTTTCAACGCCTCAGGCGCCTCCTCGATCCGCTCCACGAGCGCGATCCGGGCCTCCATCGAACGGCCCCTGGCCAGCGACTGGAGCAGCGGCCACGTCGGCAGCTTCTCCGTCCAGTGCGCCCGGTTCACGAGCACCATCGGCGTCGGCTCGCCGCGCGACTCGTAGTAGTTGGGCGTCGCGTTGTCGAAGATCTCCTGGACGGTCCCGGCGGCGCCCGGCAGGAACACCACGCCCGCGTTGGACCGGGCCAGCAGGCCGTCCTCGCGGGTGGCGTTGGCGAAGTACTTGGCGATGTGCGACGCGAAGGCGTTCGGCGGCTCGTGGCCGTAGAACCAGGTCGGAATCCCCACGGAACGCCCGCCCTGCGGCCAGCGCGCGCGTATCTCGAAGGCGGCCGCCGCCCACTGGGTGATCGACGGCGTGAAGTGCGGTGCCTTGGCGAGCAGTTCGAGCGCCTCGGCGAGCATCTCGTCGCCGAACGGGGCCGCATACGCGCCGAGGTTCGCGGCCTCCATCGCGCCCGGACCGCCTCCCGTGGCGACCGTGAGACCGGCCCGGGCCAGCTCCCGGCCGAGCCGCGCCGCCCCCGCGTACTCCTGTGTGCCACGGGCCATCGCGTGGCCTCCCATCACGCCCACGACCCGGGCGCCGGACAGGAGTTCGTCGAGAGCGTCCGAGACGGAGTCGTCGTGGACCGCGCGCAGCATGGAGGCGTAGATGTCCCGGTCCGCCTTCGTGCGCTGGAACCAGGCGTAGGCCTGGGCGTCGGGCGTGGCCTCGTAGCCGTCCGCCAGCGACTCGAAGAGCTCCTCCGGCGCGTAGACATGGCCGCGGTAGGGATCGAAGGGCAGGTCCGGGACGGGTGGGAAGACCAGGGCGCCGTCCGTGCGGATCTTCGCGGCGGCCTCCTCGCGCATCGCGCAGCCGAGGAAGACGGCGCCCGTGGTGTCCGTGCCGAGCAGTTCGCGCGTACGGTCCGTCAGGTCGACGGCCTGGACGCGGTGACCGGCGAGCGTGCCGCGCGCCGCGACGGTCGCGTCGAACTCCTCCAGCGTCTCGATCTCACGGTCGTCATGGTGGGCCGCATGGGCGGGCATCGTCTGCACGCGCCCATGCTGGCACAGCGCGCCTCAGCCCTCGACGGCCGTCGGGTCCATCCACACGACCTCGAAGGTGTGGCCGTCCGGGTCGTCGAAGGCGCGGCCGTACATGAACCCGTGGTCCTGGGTCTCGCCGGAGACGGAACCGCCCGCCGCGACCGCCTTCTCGACCAGCTCGTCGACCTTCTCGCGGCTCTCGGAGCTGAGTGCGATCAGCACCTCGCTGGTCTTCTTCGCGTCCGCGATCTCCTTCTTGGTGAACTGGGCGTACTTCTCCTTGGTGTGCACCATCACCACGATGGTCTCGCTGATCACGACCGAGGCGGTGCTGTCGTCGCTGAACTGCTCGTTGATCGAGAAGCCGAGCTCCGTGAAGAACTTCTTCGAGGCGCCCAGGTCGCCGACGCACAGGTTCACGAAGATCATCTGCTGGTACATGCGAGGTTTCTCCCATCGGGTGTGTGTCGTTACGCGGGGATAGACCGGGGGCCTGAGCGGAACTCATCGCCGTACGGAGTTTTTTTTCGCACGAGTTTTCAGCGGACCGGCGTCAGCGGGCCAGCGGCAGCGCCGCCAGTTCGGCGACGGTCAGGGTGAGCGGGCCGAACAGGGCGAGCAGGGCGCCCGCGCGCAGGGCGGCGGCACTGCGGAGCATCGTCGCGGGGGCGCCGAGCCGCAGCAGGGCGGCCGTGGTGTCGGCCCGGGCCTGACGGGCCTCGACGGCGGCCGTGAGCAGCGTCGCCACGGTGCAGCCGGTCACCAGCAGCACGCCGAGCGTGGTGAGCGGACCGAGGGACAGTCCGTCCGGGGCGTGCAGCAGCGCCATGGCGTACGCCGCGGCCAGCACCGCGCAGACCACGCCCAGGGGGCGGCCGATCCGGGCGGCCTCGGCCATGAGGATCCGGCCGGCCAGGAGCCGGAGGGCGCCGGGGCGGGCCGACTGGAGCAGCCGTCCGCACAGATGGGTCAGGCCGGGCCCGGCCAGGGCCAGGCCGACGGCGGCCAGGGCCCAGCCCGCCAGGACGCCGGGGGAGGCGCCGGAGAAGGTGAGGTCGGGGGGCGTGGGGGAGGTGCGGCTCGTGTACGTCTCCACGGCGAGACCCGCGGCCAGGACGGTGATGCCCCAGGGGAGACCGGAGGGGGCGGCGGTGGGGGCGCTGTCCGGCAGGCCGGCTTCCGGCAGGGCGGTTTCCGGCAGGGCCGCGTCGGAAGCGGTGGCGGTGGAGGCGGCGGGTCCGCCGTCGCCGTCCGGTGCCGCCGCGTGCCGGGCGGGCTGCCGGGCGGCGTCGGCGGCCGCGTGTGCGGCGCTGCCGGCCGGGATCACGGCGCTCACGGTGCCCTGTGCCGCCGTCCGGGACCCGGACGGCTCGGGCGAATCCTCGACCTCGACCGTCGTGCTTCCGGCGCCCCGCGCGGTCGGGCCCGTGGCCGATGCAGGGACGGACCCGCCCGTCCGCGCCGGAGGCGGCCCGCCGTGCTGCGCGTTCTGCCCGGCTCCGGCCGCCGCGGAGGGCTCCGTGGCACGACCGTCCGTGGGCCGGATGATCTGCCGGCCGAATCGGCCGTACGCCCCGAAGGTCTCGCGTGCGGCGGTGCGACGGTACGCGCCGAAACGGCCGTACGTCCCGGCCGGCCGGGAGGGGGCCGGACCCGCCTCCCTCGGCCGCAGCGCCAGGGCCACCGCCACCGACGCCGCTCCGGGAACGAGCGCGAGCAGCATCAGGGCTCCCGGCAGCGGCAGCGGGTGGCCCGCCGCGAGCGACTCGGCGGCCGCGCCGTCGAACGGCATGCCCGTCAGGTCGCCGCGCAGGTGCAGGAAGACCAGCAGGGCCAGCACCGAGCCCAGGACGCAGGACAGGGCCGTCGTCGTCGCCGAGAGGGCCATCAGGCGCAGCGGGCCGAGTCCGATCGCGGAGAGGCCGGTGCGGGGCTTCGTGGCGGGGTCGGTGCGGGCCACCGCGACCGCGAAGTACACCGTGGCGGCCAGGGGGGCCACGCACCAGGCGAGCCGCAGCAGGGCGGCACCGGTGGAACCGGGGTGGTTCAGCGCGTAGCCGAGGGCGCAGAGCAGCAGGAAACCCGTCCCCGCCGAGGCCGCCGCGACCAGCAGGCGGCGCAGCTGGACGGCGGGGTGGGCGCCGCGGGTCAGACGGAGAGCGAGCACGCGGCCCGGCCTTCCGTCTCGGTGGGCCCGCCGACCGGCGGCAGGTGCACCGTCTGCACGCGCCGCCCGTCGAGCAGGGACACCGTGCGGTCGGCGAGCGCCGCGGTCTCCGCGTCGTGCGTGGCCAGGACGACCGTGATGCCGTGGGAGCGGGCCGCCGTGGTGAGGGTGCGCAGCACATGGGCGCGGTCGGCGCGGTGCAGGGGCGCCGTGGGCTCGTCGGCGAACAGGACCGACGGGGCGGGGGCGAGGGCACGGGCGATGCACACCCGCTGCCGCTCGGCCTGCACCAGCTGGTGCGGGCGTTTGCGGGCGCCCTCGCCGATGTCCAGGCGCTCCAGCCACTCCAGGGCCGCCTTCTTGGCGCGGCGCCTGCTGGTGCCGCGCAGCATCAGCGGCAGGGCGGTGTTCTCCCAGGCGTTGAGCTCCGGGACCAGCGAGGGAGCCGGGTCGATCCAGCCGAAGCGGTCGCGGCGCAGCCGCTCGCGGGTGAGCGGGCCCATGGTGTGCACGGGCACGCTGTTGAACCAGACCTCGCCGCGCCGGACGGGCACCAGGCCGGACAGGCACCGCAGCAGGGTGGTCTTGCCGCTGCCGCGCGGGCCGCTGACGGCGAGGATCTCGCTCTCCCGGACGCCGAGCGAGACACCGCTGAGCGCGGGGGAGCCGTCGTCGTGCTGGAAGTGCAGGGCGCGTGCCCAGAGCACGTCGTTGTCCGGCGGGGCCTCCATGGGCGTACACCTCGGTTCAGATCCGTAGTTCCCGTGCCAATCCCCCGTGCGGGGGAACGAAGGCAGGGCCGATCGGTCACTGGCACGCTAGGCAGAAGGCGGCGGGACGCCGGACAGCACGCGGCCCCGGACCGCCGTTTCTCACTCGAACGGGCGGCACCGGGGCCGGTGTTGATCATCCATGCAGACGATCGGAGCGACGCGGGGTCACAGCTTCGTCCACGCCTCCGACAGCGTGGCGCGCAGGATCTGCTCGATCTCGTCGAACGTCGACTGGTCGGAGATCAGCGGCGGGGCGAGCTGGACGACCGGGTCGCCGCGGTCGTCGGCGCGGCAGTACAGGCCGTTCTCGTACAGCTTCTTGGAGAGGAAGCCGTACAGGACCCGCTCGGTCTCGTCCGCGTCGAAGGACTCCCTGGTGTCCTTGTCCTTGACCAGCTCGATGCCGTAGAAGAAGCCGTTGCCGCGGACGTCGCCGACGATCGGCAGGTCGTGGAGCTTCTCCAGGGTGGCGCGGAAGTTGCCCTCGTTGTCGAGGACGTGCTGGTTGAGGTTCTCCCGCTCGAAGAGGTCGAGGTTGGCCAGGCCCACGGCCGCGGAGACCGGGTGGCCGCCGAAGGTGTAGCCGTGCAGGAAGGTGTTGTCGCCCTTGTAGAACGGCTCGGCCAGGCGGTCGGAGATGACGCACGCGCCTATGGGGGAGTAGCCGGAGGTCATGCCCTTGGCGCAGGTGATCATGTCCGGGACGTAGTCGAACTTGTCGCAGGCGAACATCGTGCCCAGGCGGCCGAAGGCGCAGATGACCTCGTCGGAGACGAGCAGCACGTCGTACTGGTCGCAGATCTCGCGCACCCGCTGGAAGTAGCCGGGCGGGGGCGGGAAGCAGCCGCCCGCGTTCTGCACCGGCTCCAGGAAGACCGCGGCGACCGTGTCCGGGCCCTCGAAGAGGATCTGCTGCTCGATCTGGTCGGCGGCCCAGCGGCCGAAGGCCTCGGGGTCGTCGCCGTGGATCGGCGCCCGGTAGATGTTCGTGTTCGGGACCTTGTGGGCGCCCGGCACGAGGGGCTCGAAGGGTGCCTTCAGAGCGGGCAGTCCGGTGATGGACAGGGCGCCCTGCGGGGTGCCGTGGTAGGCGACCGCGCGGGAGATCACCTTGTGCTTGGTGGGCTTGCCGACCAGCTTGAAGTACTGCTTGGCGAGCTTCCACGCGGTCTCGACCGCCTCACCGCCGCCGGTGGTGAAGAACACCTTGTTCAGGTCGCCCGGGGCGTGGTGCGCGAGGCGCTCGGCGAGCTCGACGGCCTTGGGGTGGGCGTAGGACCACACCGGGAAGAACGCCAGCTCCTGCGCCTGCTTGAAGGCGGTCTCGGCGAGCTCGACGCGGCCGTGCCCGGCCTGTACCACGAACAGGCCGGCGAGACCGTCGAGGTAGCGCTTGCCCTGGTCGTCGTAGATGTACGTGCCCTCGCCCCGGACGATGGTGGGGACGGGGGCCTTCTCGTACGACGACATGCGCGTGAAGTGCATCCACAGGTGGTCGTACGCGGTCTGGGAGAGGTCCTTGCTCACGGCTATCGGGTCCTCACGGTTATCGGGTTCCCCACATGTAGGTCTGCTTCTTGAGCTTGAGGTAGACGAAGCTCTCGGTGGAGCGCACTCCGGGGACGGCCCGGATGCGTTTGTTGATGACCTCCAGGAGGTGGTCGTCGTCCTCGCAGACGATCTCCACCATCAGGTCGAAGGAGCCTGCGGTCATCACCACGTACTCGCATTCGGACATGGCCGTCAGCGCGTCCGCCACCGACTCCACGTCGCCCTCGACGTTGACGCCGACCATCGCCTGTCTGCGGAAGCCCACGGTGAGCGGGTCCGTGACGGCGACGATCTGCATCACGCCCTGGTCGAGCAGCTTCTGGACGCGCTGGCGCACGGCCGCCTCGGACAGGCCCACGGCCTTGCCGATGGCGGCGTACGGCCGGCGGCCGTCCTCCTGGAGCTGCTCGATGATGGCGAGGGAGACGGCGTCCAGCTGGGGACCGCCGCCGTTCCTGGACTCGCGGGAGTCCCTCTGGTCTGCGCTTCGACTGGCCACCGGCTCACTGTGCACGAGGTCTCGACACTTCCGCAAGGTCTGATCGATGAAATCCGTTGTTTGCGTAGCTCACATCTGCGGATTCCGCACGATCGAAGGGAGCGGGGGTGTTGAAAACGTGGAGCGGCCGACTAGGGTGGGTGTCTCAAGTACTGGACATCCGAACTGGAGGGCCGGCAGTGAGCACCGAGCTGCGTCGTCTGCGCAACTACATCGGCGGTGAGTTCCGGGACGCCGCCGACGGACGGACCACCCAGGTGGTCAATCCCGCGACGGGCGAGGCGTACGCGACCGCTCCGCTGTCCGGGCAGGCGGACGTGGACGCCGCGATGGCGGCGGCCGCCGAGGCCTTCCCCGGCTGGCGCGACACCACGCCCGCCGAGCGCCAGAAGGCCCTGCTGAAGATCGCGGACGCCTTCGAGGAGCGCGCCGAGGAACTGATCGCGGCCGAGGTGGAGAACACGGGCAAGCCGGTCGGGCTGACCCGCTCCGAGGAGATCCCGCCGATGGTCGACCAGATCCGCTTCTTCGCGGGTGCTGCGCGGATGCTCGAGGGCCGCTCGGCCGGTGAGTACATGGAGGGCCTGACCTCCATCGTGCGCCGCGAGCCGGTCGGCGTCTGCGCGCAGGTCGCGCCGTGGAACTACCCGATGATGATGGCCGTGTGGAAGTTCGCCCCAGCGATCGCGGCGGGCAACACGGTCGTGCTGAAGCCGTCCGACACCACCCCCGCGTCCACGGTGCTGATGGCGGAGATCCTCGGCGGGATCCTGCCGAAGGGCGTCTTCAACGTCATCTGCGGCGACCGCGAGACCGGCCGCCTGATGGTCGAGCACGAGATCCCGGCGATGGCCTCCATCACCGGTTCCGTACGGGCCGGCATGCAGGTCGCCGAGTCCGCGGCCAAGGACGTCAAGCGCGTCCACCTGGAGCTGGGCGGCAAGGCGCCGGTCGTGGTCTTCGAGGACACCGACATCGCCAAGGCCGTCGAGGACATCTCGGTCGCGGGCTACTTCAACGCCGGCCAGGACTGCACGGCCGCCACGCGCGTCCTGGTCCACGAGTCCATCCACGACGAGTTCGTCTCCGCGCTGTCGAAGGCCGCGTCCGAGACGAAGACCGGGCAGCCGGACGACGAGGACGTGCTGTTCGGCCCGCTCAACAATCCCAACCAGCTCAAGCAGGTCGAGGGCTTCATCGAGCGGCTGCCCGCGCACGCGCGCGTGGAGGCCGGCGGCAAGCGGGTCGGCGACAAGGGCTACTTCTACGCGCCGACCGTCGTCTCGGGCCTGAAGCAGGACGACGAGATCATCCAGAAGGAGGTCTTCGGCCCGGTCATCACCGTGCAGTCCTTCCGCGACGAGGACCAGGCGGTGGAGTGGGCCAACGGCGTCGAGTACGCGCTCGCCTCCTCCGTGTGGACCAAGGACCACGGCCGCGCCATGCGGATGTCCAAGAAGCTCGACTTCGGCTGCGTCTGGATCAACACGCACATCCCGCTGGTCGCCGAGATGCCGCACGGCGGCTTCAAGAAGTCCGGCTACGGCAAGGACCTGTCGGGGTACGGCTTCGACGACTACACGCGGATCAAGCACGTGATGACGTCGCTGGACGCGTAGTCACTCCGTTCAGTTCTGACGGCCCCGGGCTCTGATGCCGCCCGGGGCCGTTCGTCTGCCCGCGGAACTGTTTTTGAACATGTTCAACATGGGCGTAGAGTGCCGCCATGAGCGACAGAGCCGCCCTGCTGAAGGGCATCCGTGCGTGGCTGGTCTTCTTCGTCGTGTGCCTGGTGCTCAGCGGCGCCACGGCCTTTCCCCTCGTACACGAACTGCGCTGGACCGAGGATCTGCTGCACGCGCTGTCCGTGGGCGACCACCTGCCCGGGCTGACGGACTGGATCGAGCGGGTCCGGGCCGGGCTCGACGAGGCCGACGCCGAGTACCCCTTCCTCCTCTACGGCACGGACTGGCTGGCCTTCGCGCACCTGGTGATCGCGGTCGCCTTCTACGGGCCCTACCGCGACCCGGTCCGCAACATCTGGGTCGTCGAGTTCGGGATGATCGCCTGCGCGGGGGTCATCCCGCTCGCCCTGATCTGCGGACCGATCCGCCAGATCCCCTTCTGGTGGTCGGTGATCGACATGGCCTTCGGAGTGCTCGGGGTGATCCCGCTGTACGTCGTACGTCAGCGGATCAAGCGGCTGGAGGCGCTGACCGCCCCGGCGGCCGCGACGCCGGCGTCCGCCGCCCCGGCGTTCGGCGACTGAGAAAAACTGTTATCCCGAGAACCTTCACGCCGTCTCCCCGCATGTGATCCCCCACATAGCCAAGACCCCCGTCCTGCCTGAGAGGGTGCGTGCGGAAAAGTACTGATCTCAGCCGGCGAGAGGCCACCGTGGACAGTCAGCACTGGCGCGCCGTCATCACGGCGGCGCAGGCCGGCGACCGGCAGGCGCTGGACGAACTGGTCGCGGGCTGGCTGCCGCTGGTCTACAACATCGTGGGCCGGGCCCTGAACGGCCACGCGGACGTCGACGACGTCGTCCAGGAGACGATGCTGCGCGCGGTCGACCACCTCGGTTCGCTGCGCGACCCGGACAGCTTCCGGTCCTGGCTGGTGGCGATCGCCATGCGCCAGATACGCGACCGGGCCCGGCGCCGCACCCCGGAGCGGCTGGAGGAGGCTCCGGCCTCCGACTTCGCCGAACTGACCGTGCTGCGGCTCCAGCTGGAGGGGCAGCGGCGCGAGGTCTCCGAGGCCGTGCGGTGGCTCGACGACGAGGACCGGGAACTGCTGTCGCTGTGGTGGCTGGAGGTCGCGGGAGAACTGACACGGCGCGAACTGGCCGCGGCCGTCGGCATCACCCGGCAGCACGCCGCCGTGCGCGTCCAGCGGATGAAGGAGCGCCTGGAGACCTCGCGCGGCATCGTCCGCGCCCTGGATGGCGCCTGCCCCGGCCTGCGCGAGCTGACCGGCCGCTGGGACGGCCGGCCCGACTCGGTGTGGCGCAAGCGGCTGGCCCGGCACATCCGCGGCTGCGGCTACTGCGGCGACACCCGCGAGACGGTCGTACCGGCGGAACGCCTCCTGGTCGGCATCGCGCTCGTCCCGCTGCCCGTCGGGTTCACGCTGTCCCTCGCCTTCGGCGGCAAGACGGCCGTGGCCGCCACCTCCGTCGGGTGGTCCGCCAAGCTGCTGGGCGCGCTCACCAAACCGGCCGTCGCGATGACCGCCGGCGCGACGATCGTCGCGGGCGGCGCGTACGTCGTCACCCAGCCGCCTCACGCCCCGCCGCCCCGGGCCGCGGTCACCCCCACGGCCACGGCCACGTCCGCACCGCCGCCCTCCGCCGTGCCCAGCCCCACCCCACCGCCCTCCCCGACGGCGACGAAGAAGGCCGACCTGTACGGCACGGTCGTCGACGCCGTCGACCGCGCCCCCGACCCGGACACCCGTCCCGCCGCCCTGCCCCGCCGCCCCGAGTCCGGCGTCACCAGCACCGGCGGCCCGAAGGCCGTCATGCAACACCGTGGCGACAGCGTGACACTGAGCGGCCGGGGCTATGTCCAGGTCCGCTGGCAGATCTCGCCGCACGCCCGGCCGGGCGGGGTGGTCATGCCGACCTGGACCGGCCTGAAGGGCAAGCTCTTCCACGTGGCCTCCGGCGGCTCGCGCCGCATGGACGACCCGCTGCCCGGCGCCGCGAACGGCTACGTCACCGGTATGGGCGGCCCGGACATCGGATACGCCGTGCTGCCGCCCGGCACCCAGCAGATGTGGCAGAACGAGTACTTCTACGTCGACGGCACCGTCACCCTCACCCAGAACGAACGCGGCTGCGACTACGGCATCGCCGTCTTCCCGTCCGACTGGGCGGCCGTGGACAAGGACGTCAACACGGGCCCCGCCCAGGGCGCGATCCGCTACGGCCTCGTCCGCGACACCGGCACGGACAGCGCGCCGGTGCCGCAGTACGTCACGCGGGCGACCCCGGCCGATCCCGCGACGGTCCCGCAGCGCTCGCGCGTGTAGCGCACAGCACGTCGATGCGGTTGGTCGTGATCGAGTCCACTCCCGCGTGCAGCAGCCGCCGCATGGAGCGCCGTGTGTCGGGAGTCCAGACGGAGAGCAGGTAGCCGTCGCGGTGGACCCGCTCGGCGAGGGGCCGGTCCACCAGGCCGAAACGGTAGTTCAGCCAGCGCGGGCGGATCGCCTCCAGCAGGACGGGCCGGGGCGGGGCCAGACTCGTCCAGGTGAGGGCGATCTCGGCGGCCGGGTCCGCCGTGCGCACGGCGAGCATGGCGTCGGCGCCCGCGCAGTAGTAGACGCGGTCCGCCGCCCCGGCCTCCCGTACGGCGTCCGTCACCCGCCGCACCGCCCGTACGTCGGGCGAGCCGGGCAGGTCGATCATCACCCGGTGGCCGTCGGTCGCGGCCAGCGCGTCCGTCAGGGTGGGGACCCCGCCGCCGGTCAGCCCGCGCACCTCCTCCCAGGACAGCGCGAGCACCGGCCGCTCCAGCTCCCAGAGCCGCTTCAGCGTGTCGTCGTGCAGCAGCACCGGCACGCCGTCCCGGGTGAGCCGTACGTCGATCTCCACCGCGTCCGCGCCCCGGTCGAGCGCGGAACGCAGCGAGGCGACGGTGTTCTCGCGGTGGCGGTAGGGGTCGCCCCGGTGGGCCACGGCGGTCACGCGCCGCCCGGCAGGCCCGGGGTGTCCCGGGTGCTCGGGGTGCTTGGGGTGCTTGGGGTGCTTGGGATGCCTGGGGGAGGACGTCACCGGTCGAGCCATCCCGCGGTGTACGTGTCGATCTCCTCGTTGATCCTGGCCTTGCCGGCCGCGTCCAGGAAGGAGGCCTCCACGGCGTTCTTCGCCAGGTCGGCCAGGCCCCGCTCGTCGAGGTCGAGCAGCCGGGCGGCGACCGCGTACTCGTTGTCGAGGTCGGTGCCGAACATCGGCGGGTCGTCGGAGTTGATCGTGACGATGACCCCGGCCTCGGTGAACTCCTTGATCGGGTGCTCGTCGAGGGTGCGGACCGCGCGCGTGGCGATGTTGGAGGTCGGGCACACCTCCAGCGGGATCCGGTGCTCGGCGAGGTGCGCCAGCAGCTTCGGGTCCTGCGCGGAGCTGGTGCCGTGCCCGATGCGCTCGGCCCGCAGATGCGTGAGGGCGTCCCACACCGTCTCGGGGCCGGTGGTCTCGCCGGCGTGCGGTACGGAGTGCAGCCCGGCGGCGATGGCCCGGTCGAAGTACGGCTTGAACTGCGGACGCGGCACGCCGACTTCGGGACCGCCCAGACCGAAGGAGACCAGGCCCTCCGGGCGCAGCCGGTCGTCGGTGGCGAGCCGGGTCGTCTCCTCGGCGGCTTCGAGCCCGGCCTCGCCGGGGATGTCGAAGCACCAGCGCAGCACGGTCCCGAAATCGGCCTCGGCGGCCTTGCGGGCGTCCTCGATCGCGTCCATGAAGGCGCGCTCGTCGATGCCGCGGCGGGTGGAGGAGAACGGGGTGATGGTCAGCTCGGCGTACCGCACCTGCTGCCGGGCCAGGTCACGGGCCACCTCGAAGGTCAGCAGCCGGACGTCCTCCGGGGTGCGGATCAGGTCGACGACCGACAGGTACACCTCGATGAAGTGGGCGAAGTCGGTGAACGAGAAGTAGTCGACCAGGGCGGCGGGATCGGTCGGGACCTTCGAGTCGGGGTGCCGAGCGGCCAGTTCGGACACGATCCGGGGGGAGGCGGAGCCCACGTGGTGCACATGCAGTTCGGCCTTGGGCAGTCCGGCGACGAAGGCCGCGAGGTCGCGTGGGGCGCGAGGGTCGACAAGGTGCTGGGTCAAGGTTCCTCCCCGGAACGGCGTCCCTTTCGGCACGCAGCGGGAGGGACGCGGGTGATCGGCTGATCGATGACTCGGAGTCATCGTATGCCGTGGGCACAGCGTCCCTTCAGGGGCGCGGGGCTGTATCGATGTGCGGCTCCGCCGCGTGGGCGCGAACAACCCCCACGCACCCGCACTGTGGCGCTTCGCAGGCGCCCCGTAGCATGGCGGCACGATCGACCCAGGGGGGATGCACCATGACGGACCCGACGCAGCCCGGCGGAGGCGGCGGCCACGACCCGTGGGCGCCCCCGGAGAACAAGACCTCGCTCGACAAGAACCAGACGCCGCAGTCGCCGTCCGGGTCGCCGTCCGTGCACGACCAGGCCACGGTCACCTCGATGCCGAGCGCGGGTTTCACCCCACCCGCCGGCACGCCCCAGTACGACACGCAAAGCTCCGGCGCTGTCCCGCCCCCACCCGTCGCCCCCGGCGGGTACGGCTACCCCGGCTATCCGCAGGGAGGCGGGTACCCCCAGGCAGGCTACGGCTGGCCGGGCATGCCCGCGGCCCCCCAGAACGGCATGGGCATCGCCGCGATGGTGCTGGGCATCGTCTCCTGCACGCTCTTCTGCCTGTACGGCGTGGTCTCCCTGGTCACCGGCATCCTCGCCGTCGTCTTCGGCATCAAGGGCCGCAAGCGCGCCGAGGCCGGAGTGGCCACCAACCACGGTCAGGCGCAGGCGGGTCTGATCATGGGCATCATCGGGATCATCCTCGGCATCGCGGTGATCGTCCTGATAGCCGTCGGCATCACGGCCGCGATCAACAGCGACGAGCCGTACGACGACCCGTACTACGGCGCGCACGCCCCGGTCGCCACCGCCGCGTCCCACCACTGAAACTGCCGTACTGCGCGGCGGATTCGGCCACTACGATTCCCTGGTCTGACAACGGAGGGGAGATCGTCCATGTCCAACACCAACCCCACGCCCGGTGGGTTCGGTCCGCCGTCCCAGCCACCGCAGCAGCCGCAGCAGCCGCCCCCCGGGTACGGCTATCCGCAGCAGGGCGGCCCCGGCTACGGCTACCCCCAGGGCACTCCCGGTTACCCGGCCGTGCCCCCGGCGGGCTACCCCCAGGCTCCCGGCTACGCGATGCCCGCGCAGCCGAGCAACGGCATGGGAACCACGGGTCTGGTGCTGGGCATCATCGGCGTGGTGTGCAGCGTGACCTTCATTCTGTGGTTCTTCGGCGTGATCCTGGGCATCCTGGCGATCATCTTCGGCGCCATCGGCCGGGGCAGGGCCACCCGTGGTGAGGCCACCAACAAGGGTGCGGCGACCGCCGGTCTGGTCTGCGGCATCATCGCCACCGTGATCCTGCCGCTGCTGGGCTTCCTGCTCTTCGCCAGCATCATGGGCGGGCTCGGCGCGGCTTCCTGAACGAAGGCCCGAGACGGGGGCCGGTCCCTGGGCCGGCCCCTCACTCATGCCCGACTGAGCCGCTCCCGCGCCTCCATCAGCGCGAAGCCCAGCAGGTTCGGCCCCCGCCACCGCTCCGGATCCGCCGCCGCCTCGTCGTCCGCGGCCAGCCCGATGCCCCACACGCGGTCCACCGGACTCGCCTCGACCAGCACCTGATCACCCGTGCCCAGCAGAAACTCCCGCAGCTCCGGATGCGCGCCGAACTTGTGGACGCTGCCCTCCACGACGATCCGGAACCGCTCCCGGCGCCATATCGCCTCGTCGAAGCCGCGCACCAGCCGCCCGGCTTTCTTCGCCTCGGCAGGATGGCCGGCGGCGAGCACGGCATGCTCCGCCGCCGCGTCCTCGAAGAGCCGGGCCTTGCCCGCCATCATCCAGTGCTCGGCCGTCGCGTACGCCACGCCGTCCACCGTGAACGGCGCCGGCCACCACTGGCTCAGACAGCTCGCCCCGATCCGGCCGTCCGGGCGCGGCCGGTGCCCCCAGAAATGCAGATACGTGATCCTTCTCCCGTTGCGGACCGCCCCGATGAGGGCGTCCCGGGAACGGACCGCCCCCGTGATCTCCTCCATGCACGCGAGTCTGGCACGCACCACTGACACACCGTCCTGCCTCGGCACGGCCAGCTCGACACCTGGTCGACAGATTCCGTCGCGTAACCAAAAATCAACAACGGAATCCCTTGTTGGCATGCCATCCCTCTGTCAGGATCGGCACTCAAATCGAGCCTGAGCCACGCCGGCCCCACCACGGGGACACGGAGGAGAGCGACATGCACAACCCGGGCAACGCCACCGCGGACCGATTCCCGGCCGAGGAGCGCTTCGCGGAGGGTACGCAGTACATCGCCGGGCGCCTGACCAGGGGCACCTCCGGCCGCACGCACGCGGTCGTCGACCCGGCGTCGGGCGAGGAGGTGCTCCGCTACGAACTGGCGGGCACGGCCGACGTCGACCGGGCCGTCGCAGCCGCGCGCGAGGCCTTCCCGGGCTGGTCGGGAGCCACGCCGGGCGAGCGTTCCGACGCCCTGCACCGGTTCGCCGCGGTCCTGGCCGACCGCGCCGAGGACTTCGCCCGCGCCGAGTCGCTCCAGTGCGGCAAGCCGCTGAAGCTGAGCCGCGAGTTCGACGTCCCGGGGACGATCGACAGCACCGCCTTCTTCGCCGGTGCCGCGCGGCTGCTCCAGGGCCAGTCCGCCGGCGAGTACTCCGGGGACCACACCTCATACATCCGGCGCGAGCCCATCGGTGTCGTCGGCTCGATCGCACCCTGGAACTACCCCCTCCAGATGGCCGCCTGGAAGGTCCTTCCGGCGATCGCGGCGGGCAACACCATCGTCCTGAAGCCCGCCGAGCTCACCCCGCTGACCTCGCTGCTCTTCGCCCAGGCGGCCACGGACGCCGGGATCCCGGACGGCGTGATCAACATCGTCACCGGCACCGGCAGGGAGGCCGGTGAGCACCTCGTCGGCCACCCCGACGTGGCCATGACCTCCTTCACCGGCTCCACCGCCGTCGGCAAGCGCGTCGCCGAGATCGCCACCGCCACCGTCAAGCGTCTCCACCTGGAGCTCGGCGGCAAGGCGCCCTTCGTGGTCTTCGACGACGCCGACCTGGAGGCCGCCGCCCACGGCGCGGTCGCCGGCGCACTCATCAACACCGGGCAGGACTGCACGGCCGCCACGCGCGCGTACGTGCAGCGACCGCTGTACGACGCCTTCGTGGAGCGGACGGCGGCGCTCATGGAGACCGTCCGGCTCGGCGACCCCTTCGCCGCCGGTACGGACCTCGGCCCGCTCATCTCGCACGTCCAGCGCGACCGGGTCGCCGGTTTCGTCGACCGGGCGCGTGCCTACGCGCGCGTGGTGACCGGCGGCGAAGCACCGGAGGGCGAGCTCGCCAAGGGCGCCTACTACCGGCCCACCCTCATCGCCGACGCCGCCCAGGACAGCGAGGTCGTCCAGTCGGAGATCTTCGGGCCGGTCCTGGTCGTGCTGCCCTTCGACACCGACGACGAGGGCATCGCGCTCGCCAACGACACCCCGTACGGGCTCGCCGCCTCCGCCTGGAGCCGGGACGTGTACCGGGCCAACCGGGCCACGCGCGAGATCAAGGCGGGCTGTGTGTGGGTCAACGACCACATCCCGATCATCAGCGAGATGCCGCACGGCGGCCACAAGTCCTCCGGCTACGGCAAGGACATGTCCGCGTACTCGTTCGAGGAGTACACCCAGATCAAACACGTCATGTTCGACAACACCGCGGTGGCAGCCAAGGACTGGCACCGCACCGTCTTCGGGGATCGATAGTCGTCTGCAGGCCGCCTGACCAACGGCCGTCCACCCTCCGAAAGGGCACCACGCGCATGGAGCAGTACGAGCCCGACCGCCTGTCCGCGGCCCAAGTGGCCGCCATGCGGCGCAGTTTCAGGAACGGCAGGGCCGCCCTCACCCGGCGGTCGCTGCTGCGCGCCTCCGCGGGCGGGGCGCTGGCGGCCGGCGGACTCGGGACGCTGAGCGCCTGCGGCATCCCGGCGGCCGGTCAGTCGCAGGGCGGCGTCCCGGCCGAGGACCGCTCGGCCAAGGAGAAGACCGTGAGCTTCTCCAACTGGACCGAGTACATGGACGTCGACGACAGCGGCAAGCACCACCCGACGCTGGAGCAGTTCACGAAACGCACCGGCGTCAAGGTCAAGTACACCGAGGACATCAACGACAACAACGAGTTCTTCGGCAAGATCAAGCCGCAGCTCGCCGCAGGCCAGGACACCGGGCGGGACCTGATCGTCCTCACCGACTGGCTGGCCGGCCGCCTCATCCGCCTGGGCTGGGTGCAGAAGCTCGACCCGAGCAACCTGCCGCACGCCTACGCCAACCTGTCGGCCCAGTTCCGCAGCCCCGACTGGGACCCGGGCCGCGCCTACTCCTACGTCTGGCAGGGCATCTCGACCGTCATCGCGTACAACAAGAAGGCCCTCGACGGCGTCGAGGTGAAGTCGATATCGGACCTGCTCGACAACCCCAAGCTCAAGGGGCGGGTCGGCTTCCTGTCGGAGATGCGCGACAGCGTCGGCATGACGCTGCTCGACATGGGCAAGGACCCGGCCGACTTCACCGCCGACGACTACGACGCGGCCATCGCCCGGCTCCAGAAGGCTGTGGACAAGGGCCAGATCCGCCGCTTCACCGGCAACGACTACACCTCGGACCTGACCAGCGGCGACTTCGCGGCCTGCGTCGCCTGGGCCGGTGACGTCGTCCAGCTCAAGGCGGACAGCCCCGACATCGACTTCCTCATCCCGGACAGCGGCTACATGACGTCGACCGACAACCTGCTGATCCCCAACAAGGCCCGGCACAAGACGAACGCCGAGCGGCTCATCGACTTCTACTACGAGCCGAAGCCGGCCGCCGAACTCGCCGGGTACATCAACTACGTGTGCCCCGTCGACGGCGTGAAGGCCGAACTGGGGAAGATCGACGAGGACGCGGCGAACAACCCGCTGATCATCCCCGACAAGGCCATGGCCGCCAAGTCGCACGCCTTCCGCTCGCTGAGCTCGAAGGAAGAGACCGAGTTCGAAGAGAAGTTCGCGAAGCTGACGGGGGCGTGATCCAGATGACGAACAAGACAGACCCCACCGGCGACGTCCGCCTGACGGGCATATCCAAGACCTACGGCGCCTTCACCGCCGTCCATCCGCTCGACCTGACCGTGCCGCAGGGCTCCTTCTTCGCCCTGCTCGGCGCCTCCGGCTGCGGCAAGACCACCACCCTGCGCATGATCGCCGGCCTGGAGGAACCTTCCGCCGGCACCGTCTCGCTGGGCGGCCAGGACGTGACCGCGCTCCCGCCGTACAAGCGGCCCGTGAACACGGTCTTCCAGTCCTACGCCCTCTTCCCGCACCTCGACATCTTCGAGAACGTCGCCTTCGGCCTGCGCCGGCGCGGCCTGAGATCGGTGAAGAAGCAGGTCGAGGAGATGCTCGACCTGGTCCAGCTCGGCGAGCAGGCCCGCAAGAAGCCGCACCAGCTCTCCGGCGGCCAGCAGCAGCGCGTCGCCGTGGCCCGCGCGCTGATCAACCACCCCAAGGTGCTGCTCCTCGACGAGCCGCTCGGCGCCCTCGACCTGAAGCTGCGCCGCCAGATGCAGCTGGAGCTCAAGCGCATCCAGACCGAGGTCGGCATCACCTTCATCCACGTCACGCACGACCAGGAGGAGGCCATGACCATGGCCGACACGGTCGCCGTGATGAACGCGGGCCGCGTCGAGCAGCTCGGCTCACCGGCCGACCTCTACGAGAACCCGCGCACCACCTTCGTCGCCAACTTCCTCGGCACCTCCAACTTCATCGAGGCCGAGGTCGACTCCAGGAGCGGCGAGGAGATCGTGCTGAAGGCGGGCGGCGGCAAGCTCGTCCTGCCCGAGGCGCGATGTTCCGCCCCCGCGGCCACCGGCGGCAAGGTGCTGGTCGGTGTCCGCCCGGAGAAGATCTCCCTCACCCACGCGGACGACGCCGGCGAGATACCCGACGGCCGCAACCGCATCACCGGCCGGATCGCCGACTCCAGCTTCATCGGCGTCTCGACGCAGTACGTCGTCGACAGTCCTGTCTGCTCCGACTTCGAGGTCTACGCCCAGAACATCGACCGCGACCCCCGGCTCGTGCCCGGCGCCGAGGTCGTCCTGCACTGGAACCCGGCCCACACCTTCGGCCTGGACGCGGATCAGGACGCCGACGCCGGAGTGGAAGAGGCGGCCTGATGTCGACACTCACCGAGGCGCCACCGCCGCTCGCGCCGGAAGCGCCCGAGCCGAAGCCCCCGAGGCGCAGGGGCCGCTGGACGCCGTACTGGCTGCTGCTCCCCGGCATCCTCTGGCTGCTGGTGTTCTTCGCGCTGCCGATGATCTACCAGGCCTCCACGTCCGTGCAGACGGGCTCCCTGGAGGAGGGCTACAAGGTCACCTGGCACTTCGCCACGTACTGGGACGCGCTGTCCGCGTACTGGCCGCAGTTCGTCCGGTCCGTGCTCTACGCGGGCACCGCGACGATCCTGTGCCTCCTGCTCGGCTACCCGCTCGCGTATCTGATCGCCTTCCGCGCGGGCCGCTGGCGGAACCTGATCATGATCCTGGTGATCGCGCCGTTCTTCACCAGCTTCCTGATCCGCACCCTGGCCTGGAAGACGATCCTCGCGGACGGCGGCCCGCTCGTCGGCGCCCTCGACACGCTGCACGTCCTGGACGTGACCAACTGGCTCGGCTGGACCGCCGGCGACCGGGTCCTCGCCACGCCGCTCGCGGTGGTGTGCGGCCTGACCTACAACTTCCTGCCGTTCATGATCCTGCCGCTCTACACCTCGCTGGAGCGCATCGACGGCCGGCTCCACGAGGCCGCCGGTGACCTGTACGCCCGCCCCTGGACGACCTTCCGCAAGGTCACCTTCCCGCTGTCGATGCCGGGTGTCGTCTCCGGCACGCTGCTGACCTTCATCCCGGCCACCGGCGACTACGTCAACGCCGACCTGCTCGGCTCCACGGACACCCGCATGGTCGGAAACGTCATCCAGACGCAGTTCCTGAGAGTGCTCGACTATCCGACCGCCGCGGCGCTCTCCTTCATCCTCATGGCGGCCATCCTCCTCATGGTCACCCTCTACATCCGCAGGTCCGGGACGGAGGATCTGGTCTAAATGCCCTTCGTCAACTGGCTGAAAAGAAATCTCGTCGTCATCGCGGGACTGCTGACGCTCGGCTATCTGCTCCTGCCGAACGTCATCGTCACGGTGTTCTCCTTCAACAAACCGAAGGGGCGCTTCAACTACGAGTGGCAGCAGTTCTCCCTGGACGCCTGGAAAGACCCGTGTGGCGTCTCCGATCTGTGCGGCTCACTGTCGGTCAGCCTCCAGATCGCGTTCTGGGCGACGCTCGGCGCCACCCTCCTCGGCACGCTCATCGCCTTCGCGCTGGTCCGCTACCGGTTCCGCGCCCGCGGCGCCGTGAACTCGCTGATCTTCCTGCCGATGGCGATGCCCGAGGTCGTCATGGCCGCCTCGCTGCTCACCCTGTTCCTCAACATGGGCGCCCAGCTGGGCTTCTGGACGATCCTCATCGCGCACATCATGTTCTGCCTGAGTTTCGTGGTCACGGCCGTCAAGGCGCGCGTGATGTCGATGGATCCCAAACTGGAGGAGGCGGCGCGGGACCTGTACGCGGGCCCGTTCCAGACCTTCGTCCGAGTCACCCTGCCGATCGCGGCACCCGGAATCGCGGCGGGCGCACTGCTCGCTTTCGCCCTCTCCTTCGACGACTTCATCATCACCAATTTCAACGCCGGCTCGACCGTCACCTTCCCCATGTTCGTCTGGGGCTCGGCGCAGCGCGGAACGCCCGTTCAGATCAATGTCATCGGCACGACCATGTTCGTCGTCGCCGTGCTGCTCGTCCTGGCTTCCATGGTCGTCGGTAATCGGCGCAACAGACAAAAGGCATAACCGTAGGGAGTTGACATCATGGCCCCGAGCGCCATGAACCAGCGGAACCAGTGGATTCGTTCGCTCTCCGAAGCCCAGCCGCTCCCGTACTGGCTGGACGACCCCGGCCGGCCCCGCCCCGAACCCGCCCTCACCACCTCCGAGACCTGCGATCTGCTGGTCGTCGGCGGCGGCTACAGCGGACTGTGGACGGCGCTGATCGCCAAGGAACGCGACCCGCGGCGGGACGTGGTGCTGGTGGAGGGCCGCGAGGTGGGCTGGGCCGCCTCCGGACGCAACGGCGGATTCTGCGCCGCCTCCCTCACCCACGGCCTGCCCAACGGCCTCGCCCGCTGGCCCGACGAGATCCACAAGCTCCAGGAGCTGGGCGCCCGCAACCTCGACGCGATCGAGGCGGCGGTCGCCCGGCACTCCATCGACTGCGACTTCGAACGCACGGGCGAGATCGACGTCGCCACCGAGCCCTACCAGGCGGCGGAACTGCGCGACTGGCACGAGGAGACGGCCCGCCGGGGCCTTGCCGAGGACGTCGAGTTCCTGGACGCCGAGGCGGTCCGGGAACAGGTGAACTCACCGACCTTCCAGGCGGGCCTGTGGGACCGCCGGGGCGTGGCCATGCTGCACCCCGCGAAGCTCGCCTGGGGCCTGAAGCGGGCCTGTGTCGAGCTGGGCGTCCGCGTCTACGAGCACACCCCCGCCCTCACCTTGAAGCCGTACGGCGCGGGCATGGCCGTACGCACCCCCTACGGCCGGGTCCGCGCCCGCCAGGTCGCCCTCGGCACGAACATCTTCCCGAACCTGGTCCGGCGGGTCCGCTCGTACACCGTCCCGGTCTACGACTACGCCCTGATGACCGAGCCGCTCAGCCCCGACCGACTGGCCTCGATCGGCTGGAAGAACCGCCAGGGCCTCGGGGACAGCGCCAACCAGTTCCACTACTTCCGCCTGTCCGCCGACAACCGGATCCTCTGGGGCGGCTACGACGCGGTCTACCCCTACGGCGGCCGCGTCCGCGCCGAGTACGACGATCGCCCGGAGACCTACGCCAAGCTCGCCGGGCACTTCTTCACCTGCTTCCCGCAACTGGAGGGCGTCCGCTTCACCCACGCCTGGGGCGGCGCCATCGACACCTGCTCCCGCTTCTCGGCGTTCTTCGGCACCGCCCACCAGCGGAAGGTCGCCTATGCGGCGGGCTACACGGGCCTGGGCGTCGGTGCGACGCGCTTCGGCGCCGAGGTGATGCTGGACCTGCTGGCGGGGGAGCGCACGGAGCGCACCGAGCTGGAGATGGTCCGCAGGAAGCCGCTGCCGTTCCCGCCGGAGCCCTTCGCCTGGACGGGCATCGCCCTCACCAAGTGGTCACTGGCCCGCGCGGACGCCCAGGGCGGCCGCCGCAACCTGTGGCTGCGCACGATGGACCGGCTGGGGCTGGGCTTCGACAGCTGAACCGGCGGCGTGTGGGGACGGTTCACTCCGGTGTGAGACGGTTCACTCCAACGAGGGGCCGAAACCCGCGTAATGACCGCGCGGAGACCTCCCTCTCCCTCGTGACGCCCTCGGAACGCCCCGCGCGTTCGCGAGGTTCACGAGCGAGAAGGAGGTCTTCCTGATGACCGGTGCGAAGACGGCGGTCGAGTGGCTCGCATCCGTCGCACCCGATCCCGAGACCTGCCGCTGGGAGTGGGAACGCAACCCGCTCGGGGTCGCGCTGCTGCCGGCCGGCAGCGCGTGGGACGTCCTCATCCTGCCCGGCGAACTCGGCTACGCCACGCTCGACGTGCTCAGCCGCGTCCTCGACCAGCCGGGCCCCGTGCTCGTCGACTTCGGGGACGCGCGCATGGGGTTCTTCGTGCCGCCGGGCACCGCGGCCCGCTGGCTCGGCACGGGCATCCGCACGGCGGGCGCCGGCACCTGGATCGTCGTGCCGTACCCGGGCCGTTCCTCACCCGGCGGCGTCCGCTGGCTCGTCCCCCCGGACGGCTCGGGCACCCTGACGGACCCGGCCCTGCTGGAACTGGCGATGCACGAGGCGGCGGCGGGGCTGGCCACGGAGCACGACGATTAGCCCGACAAGGGCCGCCCTGGCCGGGCCGTCCGCCTCAGGAACAGCCACAGCGACGACAGCAGCACCGCGCACAGGCACCAACTGGCCACCACGTCCAGGGGCCAGTGGTAGCCCCGGCGGACCAGGCCGTAGCTCACGCCGAGTACGAGGGCGAGGCAGGCGGTGACGAGGGTGCGGCGGGCGAGGGGCGTGCGCAGCCGGGGAAGCAGGAGCAGGGTCGCGCTGCCGTAGGCGATGGCGGCCGTGGCGGTGTGGCCCGAAGGGTAGTAGCCGGTGGCGGGCGGGACGGCGGGGGTGCCCGGGCGGTCCGTGAGTTCCTTGAGCGGGACGATCAGTGCCGGGACCAGGGCCATGAGGAGGGCCGCGGCGATGACGGGCAGCCACCAGCGGTCCGTGCGGCGGGTTCGCAGGGCGACGTATCCGAGCACGACGGCGAGGACCGGAACCGCGACCGGGACGTTGCCGAGGTCGGAGAGGAACTCGGAGAGACCGTCCGGGTGGAGGAGGCCGCGGCTGACGCGCTCGTCGAGACGGACGAGCGGGCCGTCCGCGACGACCTGCCAGGTGATCAGGGCGAAGAGGAGCGCCGGGAGGCCGAACAGGAGGGCCGGGAAGCGCGCGTGCCGCGCGGTGGTGGGCTTGTCGAGATCCTGCTTCCCGGAGATCGGCATGGGACCCAGCTTGGCACGGGCACAGATTCCCCTGTCCGCCCGCGCGACCCAGTGGAGGATCACGTGAACCAGCAGGAGAGCGACGACGACGGCCTCTTCGACCACTGTCCGTGGCTCTACGCGGAGCAGGCGTCGCAGGGGCAGCGGGCGGCACAGGAACGGCGGCAGAAACGGCTGGTCGGAGGAGCGGGGCCGGGAGCGGAGCCGGGAGCGGCGTCCGTACGGCTCGGGGAGGGCTGCTTCGTCGCGGAGACGGCCGCGGTGTACCCGGACCATCTGTCCCTGGGCGACCGCTCGTACATCGCGGCCCACGCCTACGTCACCGGCGCGATACGCACCGGTGCCGACTGCACGATCAACCCCTTCACCGTGGTGCGCGGCACCGTGACCCTCGGGAACGGGGTGCGCATCGGCGCCCACAGCTCGCTGCTCGCCTTCAACCACGGGATCTCGCCCGACCTGCCGGTCCATCAGCAGCCCGTCACCAGCGCCGGGATCGCGGTCGGTGACGATGTGTGGATCGGCTCCCACGTGGTCGTCGTGGACGGCGTCACCATCGGCGACCACTGCGTCATCGGCGCCGGCGCGGTCGTCACGAAGGACCTGCCCGCGTGGACGGTGGCGGCCGGCAACCCGGCCCGGCGGATACGCGACCGACGGGAGCCGCGGGTGCCCGCGACGCGCGGAGCGGCACCGAGCCCCTCCCAGGACCGGTCGGCGCTCATGGGGGAACTGTCCGCGTTCGCCGACGACGCCCGCGCGCAGGCCGCCGGTCTGCTCGACCGCTGCCGGCAGCCCGAGACCGGCCGGTACGTCGACCGGCCCGGTGCCGAGCCGACCGTGCGGGCGCACTGTGACGCCGTCGAGATCGCCGCGCTGCTGCTCGGGGACGCTCCGCCCCACCTGCCCGCCGCCGAGCACGCGGCCAGGCTGCGGGCGCTCCAGGACCCCGTCACCGGGCTGGTCTTCGAGTACGGCGCGCCGCCGCCGGTCCCCGGCCCGGCCGGGCTGCCGGAGGACGGGGCCTCGGCGTATCACGTGCTGTGCGTGGGCTACGCGCTGGACCTGCTCGGCAGTTCCTTCGCCCACCCGGTCCACACGGTGCGCACCACCACGGCGGACCGACTGGTCCGCCACCTGGCCGACCTGCCCTGGCGCGACCGTGCCTGGCACGCCGGGGCGTGGGTCGACTCCTGGGCCACCGCCGCGCACTGGAACCTGCGCCTCGGTACGGAGGCGGCCGCCCCCGGGGCGCTGGAGGCACTCTTCGGCTGGCTGCACACCCATGCCGACCCCTGGACGGGCATGTGGGGCTCGCCCGCCCCCGAGTCCGGTCGCCTCCAGATGGTCAACGGCTACTACCGGCTCACCCGGGGGTCCTTCGCCCAGTTCGGCCTGCCCGTGCCGTACGCGGAGCGCGTGATCGACACGGTTCTCGACCACGCGCGCGACACCCGGTACTTCGCACCGGGCCGGGAGAACGCCTGCAACGTCCTGGACGTGATCCACCCCTTGTGGCTCTGCGCCCGGCAGACCACCCACCGCGCAGAGGAGGCCCGTGCCTGGGCGTCGGTCCGGCTCACCGCGGCCCTGCGCCGCTGGCACCCGGGCCGGGGATTCCCCTTCGGCCCCTCTCCCGACGGCACCGGCCCGGGCCGTGAACCCGGGCTCCAGGGCACGGAGATGTGGCTCGCCATCGTCTGGCTGCTCGCGGATCTCGTCGGGCTCGCGGATGTCCTGGGATACCGCCCGCGCGGGATACACCGGCCGGAACCCGCACTGCCCGCCAGGGGAACGGCATGACCTCGATGGGCCGGAAATGGAGGTCGGCCGCCCCGGAACAGGGGGGAGAGTTCCGGGGCGGCCGACCGGACCGGAACGTCGCGCGCCCCGGGGGGTTTGGGGCGGGCGACTGTCCGATCGGTGAGGAGATCCAGAGCCTCAGGCTCCGGTTGTGTGCGCGAGGGCACGACCAGGTCGAAGCTGGGGAGGCCTCGGCCTGATGTCACCCACAGTCCCCTGTGGGCGGGGTGTATCTCTCATCTGGGTAGAACCTACGACAGGGGCTGGGCCCAGGACAGGCCGCAGGGCCCCCTGTCATCCACCTCGCACACCTTCTTCACACGCTCTGCGTGCTCTGCCGACGTCAGATGCGTGCGAAGGCCTGCTCGATGATGTCGAGGCCCTCGTTCAGCAGGTCCTCGCCGATCACCAGCGGGGGCAGGAAGCGGAGGACGTTGCCGTAGGTGCCACAGGTCAGGACCAGCAGGCCCTCGGCGTGGCAGGCCTTCGCGAGCGCGGCGGTCGCCTCGGGGTGGGGCTCCTTCGTCGTACGGTCCTTGACCAGCTCGATGGCGATCATCGCGCCCCGGCCGCGGACGTCACCGATGATGTCGAACTTGTCCTGCATGGCGGACAGGCGCGTCTTCATCACGGCCTCGATGTGCTTCGCCCTGGCGTTGAGGTCGAGCTCCTTCATGGTCTCGATCGCGCCGAGCGCACCCGCGCAGGCGACCGGGTTGCCGCCGTAGGTGCCGCCCAGACCGCCGGCGTGTGCGGCGTCCATGATCTCGGCGCGCCCGGTCACGGCGGCGAGCGGCAGACCGCCGGCGATGCCCTTGGCGGTGGTGATCAGATCGGGGACGACACCCTCGTCCTCACACGCGAACCACTGCCCCGTACGGCAGAAGCCGGACTGGATCTCGTCGGCGACGAAGACGATGCCGTGGTCGGAGGCGAACTTGCGGATCGCCGGCAGGAAGCCCTTGGCCGGCTCGATGAAGCCGCCCTCGCCGAGCACCGGCTCGATGACGACCGCGGCGACGTTCTCCGCGCCGACCTGCTTGCTGATCTGGTCGATGGCCTGCGCGGCGGCCTCGGGGCCGGCGTTCTCGGGACCGGTCGGCCAGCGGTAGCCGTACGCCACGGGCACGCGGTACACCTCGGGCGCGAACGGCCCGAAGCCGTGCTTGTACGGCATGTTCTTGGAGGTCAGGGCCATGGTCAGGTTGGTGCGCCCGTGGTAGCCGTGGTCGAACACCACGACGGCCTGCCGCTTCGTGTACGACCGCGCGATCTTCACGGCGTTCTCGACGGCCTCGGCGCCGGAGTTGAACAGCGCACTCTTCTTTGCGTGGTCACCCGGCGTCAGCTCGGCGAGGGCCTCGGCGACCTCGACGTACCCCTCGTACGGCGTGACCATGAAACAGGTGTGGGTGAAGTCGGCGAGCTGCGCGGACGCCCGGCGCACGACGGCCTCGGCGGAGGCGCCGACGGAGGTCACGGCGATGCCGGACCCGAAGTCGATCAGCCGGTTGCCGTCGACGTCCTCGATGATCCCGCCACCGGCCCGCGCCGTGAACACGGGCAGCACGGACCCCACACCCTGCGCGACCGCGGCGGTACGGCGGGCCTGCAACTCCTGCGACTTCGGTCCGGGAATGGCGGTGACGACGCGGCGCTCCTGCGGAAGTGCGGTCATGCGGGGCTCCTGGGGTGGTGCGGACGAATGGTTACAGCCACTTCGCTTCTTTTCTCGCAGGCTAGGGCGGGGGGAGGGGGGTGGGCATGCTCCATGTGGGCGTTGTCAGGCGGGCGTGTTGTCCGTGGTGGACATGGCGATACGGACAGGCCTGGCGCCGCCGGGGACGGAGACGACGCAGTGGCGGTGCGGATGGCCCGCGATCCAGAGCTGGGTGATCCCTGTGTCCAGCGGCGTGTGCTGCGGGGGCTGCAGAACGCGGTCGCCGACGTGAATCAGCTGTGCCTTGCCGCGGCTGCGGATCTCGCAGTCGACGAGGCGCCAGGCATGACCGGCCAGGGTCCGGGCCATGCGGCGGTTGGTGACGATGAGGAAGACATGGAGCGGGAGCAGCGTCACCTCGAAGAGCAGGGCCATGCCGAACAAGCCCACCTTGTCGCTGTCCCCGTCGGCGACCACGGCGATCTGCACGGCGAGGAGGGCCGGCCAGGCGACGGCGAGCGCGATGACGAGGCGGGCGAGGCGTCGGTGCACATGGTGCGTCGGGTGGGCGGATGGGAGAGGGCGCTGCGGGACCGGTGCGTCGGGGGCCCGTCCGGGCGGGGCGTTCGGACAGCAGCGAATCCCGTAGGTACCGGTGGCGCATCCGGCGTGGGGCTTGCTCCGTGGCGCGGGACGCGGCGATGACCACCTCGTCGCCGGGGAGACCGCAGTACCAGAGCCGGGCGATCTGTTCCCGGCGTTCGGCGGGGGCATCTGGTTTCATACGACGGACCCACCACAGGGGCGCGCGGATGATCAGTGGCACCTGCCGTTCGGGGGCAGCGGGGTCGGGGACCTCGAACCAGGCGGCGCTCGCGTCCCGGGCCTTCGGGTGGTCCGACACGCCGCGCGGCGGGTCCTCGGTGATCTGCCAGGGATGGGCACGCAGGAGCCGCCGCACCCGCCAGGCGTTCGGCAACTCGGCCATGAGCTGCAGAGGTGCGCCGAAGGCGCTGTAGGCGAAGACCGCGACCGTCAGCCAGACCACCTGCTCACGCACCGCGACGGTGATGCCCGCGTACCAGACCCACCAGGCGGCGCAGAGGCCGACCGACAGCAGGCTCCTGACCGTCTGCCGCCACCAGGCCCTGCGCGTCGCCGTGTCGTTCCAGGCGACGCTCGTGGTGTGCGCGAAGTCCTGCACACTCGAGGGGAGCTGCTGGGTCACCGGGGAATCTCCGTCCGCTGCGGCGCGTCCTGAGGGGAAGCCTCGACCATATCCGGAGCACGTCGGTCCGTTCTGTCGGCCGTGTAAGCGGTGAACTCCCCAGGGGAGGGCGTTAGATTGGCTCGCTGATGGTGGACGGAGCGGCTGGTCAGGGGGCAAGGGCGATGGACAGCGACGGGACGCAGGAGGCGCGGGGTACGCACGCGAACCCGGTGCCGCGTCCGGCGGGGCCGCCGGATGTGCCCGGGGTGCCGCCAGAGGGGGTCACTGTGCCGCCCCGGCCGACCCGGGCGCCGGGAGTGCCTCCGGTGCCGGACGGGTCCTCCTTCCTGACGTGGCTGCGCACGCCCCGGCCCGAGGCGCCGCCGGGGGTGTGGCGGTTCGGGCATCGGCCGCGGCCGGCGGAGGAGCCGGAGAGGACCCCGGGCCGGCAGCTGGTCAGTGGGGCGCTGATCGCCTTCCTCGTCGGCTGGCTGATCTGGTCGCTGTTGTGGAACGGGTACCTCGGCAGCTGGTGGCTGCTGCCCCTTTACGCGATGATCCCCGAATCCTGGGCCGAACCCCACAGCTTCACAGCCGTCGTGGTCGTGTACGCCTACTACACGCTGATCGCGCTGGTGATCATGGTCGGGGTCGGCCGACTCGGGCGGTGGAGCGAGATCTGGCGGCGGTACGGTCCACCCGCCTGGCGTCGGTCCGTACCCGAGCATCAGCGGCCACCCGCCCCGCCGGAGGACCCCGCCGAATGGCCCGCCCTGCGCGCCGCAGGAGCCGTCGACGCCGCCGAGCGGCTGGCCGCCGATGCGCGGGCCGGGCTCATGCGGGACGTCGACCACGCCCGGATCGCCCGCGCCTGGCAGGGCGTCCGCAGTGGCCGGCACAGTCTGGCCACCTTCAGCGGTGCCGTGCTCCAGGATGGCGCCGCCGCCTGCCTGCACCCCTCAGGCGCCCGTGATCTGTCCACCCGGCTGGCCCGGCACGACCTGCTCACCGGGCAGGTGCGGCTGGGCACCAGCGCCGACGACCCGCGCAATCCGTACGCCTACCGCGGCACCGGCCTCGCCCTCGGCCCGGAACTGCTCGGTACCTCTCTGCTCGCCGTCGGCCCCGCCGGGTCCGGCAAGACCGGTACCGTCGTGCGGCCGCTCGCCGAGTCGTTGTGTCTGCACGCTCTCGCCGGGCGGGCCGCCGTCGTCGTCGTCGGGGCGGCGGGGGCCGGGCTCGGGCCGGTCGACGCGTATGACGTCGTCGTGCGGATCGGGAACCAGGAGTCCGAGTACGACCTGGACCTGTACGGGGGGACCGGCGACCCGGACGAGGCCGCGGCCGTGCTCGCCGAGGCGCTCGTCGGGGACCTCGCCGATCCGCATCCGGGCAGTGACAGCCGGCGTTCCACGACCGTCCTCGCGCAGTTGCTGGGGCCGTTCCGGGCCGTGCATGGGCGTTTTCCGTCCGTGCCGGAACTGCGGCAGCTGCTGGACGGGGCGCCGGGGCCGCTGGCCGCGCTGCGGCAGGGGCTCCAGGAGGCCGGGCAGGAGTCGCTGTTGCGGGAACTGGACGCCCGGGAGCGGCAGCTGGGGCAGCCGGGGGATGTCGGCGGGGTGCTCGCGGATCGGGTCGCGTTGCTCGATCGGCCCGCCTTCGCCTCCTTCTTCGACACCTCGGGAGCCACCCGCCCCTTCACCCTCAAGGCCCTCGACCATCCCGTACGCGTGCGGATCGACCTGCCCGAGCGCGGGCACGCCGACGCGTCCCGGATGCTGGCGCGGCTGGTGCTGGCGCAGTTCACGGCGAGTGTCGCCGTACGCGAGGACCGGTCGCTGTTCGCCTGTCTGCTGCTCGACGACGCGACCGGCGTGGTGACGCCCGAGGCCGTGCGCGGCATCCAGCGGCTGCGGTCCGGCAACGCCGGTGTCGTGCTGACCCTGCGGACGCTGGACGACGTACCCCGGCCCCTGCGCGGACCCCTGCTGGGGGCCACCGGGTGCCGGATGGCGCTCTCGGGGCTCACCCCGTGGGACGGGCAGGACTTCGCCGAGGTGTGGGGGAAGGAGTGGACCGAGGCCCGGGACGTCACCGACCGGCAGATCATCGCGGAGACGCCCGCCGGTAAAGCCGCGCACATGCTGCGCAGGGTCATCACCGGCAAGGCCCCGACCGCGCGGGCGGTGACCGTGCGGCAGGTCGAAAGGGAGCGCTGGTCCGCCTCCGAGCTGGCGCACGGGGTACCGGCCGGGCACGCGGTGCTGTCGCTGACCGACGTCAAGGGCGAGCACGCGCCACCGCTGCTCGTGGATCTCCGGGCTGACCGCTGACCGGCTGACCGGGCTGCCAGGGCTGACCCGGCTGACGTCTTCCAGCCGGTGCCGGTACGCGGGGACCGTACGGTGAGGCAGAATCGTCACAGGTCGTTCATACGTGACGGCCAAAACAGCACAACGATCACACAGCCCTGACGCAGACCTGAAGGCCTCATGCCCCCGACGCTCGCCTCGCTCGTCCACCACTCCGCGCTGAAACTCACCGTGCGGGCAGGCGAAGACCGCCTCGACGTGCCGGTCCGCTGGGCGCACGTCAGCGAGCTCGCCGACCCCGTCCCCTACATGGAGGGCGGGGAGCTGCTGCTGGTCACCGCCCTCAAACTGGACGCCGAGGACCCGGAGGCCATGCGCCGCTACGTACGGCGGCTGGTCGGGGCCGGCGTGGTCGGGCTCGGCTTCGCCGTCGGCGTCAACTACGAGGAGATCCCCAAGGCCCTGGTCGACGCGGCCGGGGAGGAGGGCCTGCCGCTGCTGGAGGTGCCGCGCCGCACGCCGTTCCTCGCCATCAGCAAGGCCGTGTCCGCCGCGATCGCCGCCGACCAGTACCGCGCCGTCACGGCCGGTTTCGCCGCCCAGCGGGAGCTGACCCGGCAGGCGCAGACGGGCGGGCCCGAGGGGCTGCTGGCCGCGCTCGCCTCGCAGGTCGACGGCTGGGCCGCGCTGTACGACGCCTCGGGCGCCGTCGTCGCCACGGCACCCGAGTGGGCCGGGCGGCGGGCCACGCGGCTCACCGGCGACGTGCAGCGGCTGCGCGACCGTCCCGCGCCCGCCTCGTCGGTGGTGGGCGGACCGGAGAACGAGGACCGGGTCGAACTGCACACCATCGGCACGGGCCGGCGCCCCCGGGCGGCCCTCGCCGTGGGCACGGCCGCCGCCCTCGGCACCGCCGAGCGCTACGCCCTCCACTCGGCCATCGCCCTGCTGACCCTGACCACCGAACGCTCCCGGTCCCTCCAGGCGGCCGAGCAGCGGGTCGGCGCGGCGGTGCTGCGCATGCTGCTGGCCGGGGAGCCGGACCACGCGCGTGCGGTCGCCGGTGACCTGTACGGCGGGCTGCTGGACGCGCCGTTCCGGATGCTGGTCGCGGAACGGGTGCCGGTGTCGGCCTCGGCCGCGCTGGCCCGTGCCGAGGCCCACTCGGGTGCCCCGGCCGTCGACCGGCCCTCCGCCGCCGCGCTCGCCGCCGCCGAAACCAACGGCGACCCCCTCGCGGCGCTCGTCGACGTCATGGAGTCCGCCGCGGCCCGGGCCGGTGAGGCCGTCCTCGTCGTGCCGGAGGGGGAACGGCTGGTGGTGCTGGCCGCGGACGGCGGTGCCGCCGCGGCGGCCTGCGGGGAGTACGCGGCGGCACTGGAGTCGGCCCGGGCAGGCGTGCGCGAGAAGGTGCCGGGCGGCGAGCAGGACGAACTGGTCGTGGGCCTGTCGGCGCCGGCCGGGCCCATCGCCGCGTCCGCCGCGTACAAGCAGGCCGAGCAGGCGCTGTCGGTGGCGCGGCGGCGCGGGCGCGTCCTCGTGGAGCACGAGCAGATGGCGGCCGGATCCGTGCTGCCGCTGCTGGCGGACGACGCGGTGCGGGCCTTCGCCGACGGGATGCTGCGGCCGCTGTACGAGCACGACGCCACGGGCCGCGGCGACCTCGTCGCCTCCCTGCGCGCCTGGCTGTCCCGGCACGGCCAGTGGGACGCGGCGGCGGCCGACCTCGGCGTCCACCGCCACACCCTGCGCTACCGCATGCGCCGGGTCGAGGAGATCCTCGGCCGCTCCCTGGACGACGCCGACGCGCGGATGGAGCTCTGGCTCGCCCTGAAGGCGACCAGCTCCGAGTAGCCAAACCGTAGTGTCCCCGCTCCCTATTGCTACACCCCGGACAAAAGCTGTTCGGCCACCTCGCGCCTACCGTTGATCCCGAAGCACAGGACCACCCCCGACGCCGAAGGGCCGGACCCACATGACCTCCACCCACGCCTTCTGGCTCGCCGGCCGCCAGGCCACCGGCGAGGACACCTTCGACGTCACGTCCCCGTGGGACGGGCGGCTCGTCGGCAAGGTGAGCGTGCCGACGGACGCGCAGGTCGAGGAGGCCGTGGCCGCCGCGTACGCCGTGCGGGACGAGTTCGCCGCCACCCCGGCCCACGTGCGGGCCGCCGCCCTCGACCACGTCAGCAAGCGCCTCGTCGAGCGCACCGAGGAGATCGCGCAGCTGATCTCCGCCGAGAACGGCAAGCCGCTCAAGTGGGCGCGCGGCGAGGTCGGCCGGGCCGTGTCCGTGTTCCGGTTCGCGGCCGAGGAGGCCCGGCGGTTCAACGGCGGCGAGGCCCAGCGCCTCGACACCGACCTCGGCGGCCAGGGCCGGCTCGCCCTCACCCGCCGCTTCCCGAAGGGCGTCGTGCTCGGCATCGCGCCCTTCAACTTCCCGCTCAACCTCTGCGCCCACAAGGTCGCCCCGGCCATCGCCGCCGGCGCGCCGATCATCCTGAAGCCGGCCCCGGCCACGCCGCTGTCCGGCCTGATCATCGGCGACCTGCTGGCCGAGACCGAACTGCCCGCGGGCTCCTGGAGCATCCTGCCGGTCGCCAACGACAAGATGCCCGCCCTGGTGCAGGACGAGCGCCTGCCCGTGATCTCCTTCACCGGCTCCGAGAAGGTCGGCTACGCGATCATGGACTCGGTGCCGCGCAAGCACTGCACCCTGGAGCTCGGCGGCAACGGCGCGGCCGTCGTGCTCGCCGACTGGGCGAGCGACGAGGACCTGGACCGGGCGGCGAACCGCATCGCCACCTTCTCCAACTACCAGGGCGGCCAGTCCTGCATCTCCGTCCAGCGGGTCATCGCGGACGCGTCGGTGTACGACCGGCTGCTGCCGCGCATCGTCGCCGCCGTCGAGGCCCAGGTCACGGGCGACCCGAGCGACGACGCGACCGACGTCGGGCCGCTGGTCAGCGAGGACGCCGCCAAGCGCGTCGAGACCTGGGTCCGCGAGGCGGTCGACGCGGGTGCCGCGCTGCTCACCGGCGGCAAGCGCGACGGCGCCTCGTACGCGCCGACCGTGCTGGCCGACGTACCGGCCGGCGTGACGCTCTCCTGCGAGGAGGTCTTCGGGCCGGTCCTCACCGTGCAGAAGGTGAACGGCGAGGCCGAGGCCTTCGCCGCCGTCAACGACTCCAAGTACGGCCTCCAGGCGGGCGTCTTCACCCACGACCTGCAGACCGCCTTCCGGGCCCACCGCGCCCTTGAGGTCGGCGGCGTCGTCGTCGGCGACGTGCCGTCCTACCGCGCGGACCAGATGCCGTACGGCGGCGTCAAGCAGTCCGGCGTGGGCCGGGAGGGCGTGCGGTTCGCCATGGAGGACTACACGTACGAGCGCGTGATGGTCCTCACCGGTCTCGCCCTCTGACGCCCCGGCACTAGCTCATGGGAACCATTTTCATATAGAGTGGGCGGAGAGGCCCGGCACCGATGCCTTCCGGTGCCGGGCCCCTCCTTTTACGCCGGCCTGCTCCGGACCCTCAACCGGAGAAGCCGACGTGCGCGAGCCGCAGCGGGCCGCGCAGTCTCAGGTGCACGTCATGGACGCCCGCGGCGGCGACGGACGCGCCGAGCGAGACGTAGTCGTACGGGCCCGATGTGGGCGTGGTGGTCGACAGCACCGCGAGCGCCGGGCCGCCGTCGAGGGACAGCTCGACCGAGCCCTCGCCGGCCACCTCCACCGTCACCCCCGAGACACCGGAGCCGAGGTCGCAGGCCCGGTAGACCAGTTCGCCCGCCGTCCCGTCCTCCGGCGTCACCGCGTCGCCCGACACCTTCGTGCGGTCGACGATCTCGATGCCGCTCTGCTCGTCGAAGCCGGCCGCGGCCAGACCGCCCGCGACGACCGCGCGCGGCAGGGCGGGCTCGCCGTCGAGCGCGACGGTCGTCCGCAGCCGGACGTCCTCGCTGGAGGCACCGGCCAGCAGCTCGTACGCGCCCGGCTCCAGACGCCACCGGTCCTGGGCCACGTCCCAGAACCCGAAGGCGGACAGCGGGACCTCGAAGTTCAGGGCGGCCGTCGCGCCGGGAGCGAGGGTGACGCGGCGGTGGTCCAGCAGCTCGCGCCGGGGGCGCGGCACGGACGCCTCGGCGGCCCGGGTGTAGAGCTGGGCGACCTCGTCGGCGGTGACGTCACCGGTGTTGGTGACCGTGAAGGAGACGTGCACCGACCCGTCCGCCGCCCGGGCCGTCAGACCGTCGTACGCGAACGACGTGTACGACAGGCCGTGCCCGAAGGGGAACAGGGGCGTGCCCTCGAAGTACAGGTACGTCTGCCGGCTCCCGATCACGTCGTAGTCGAGGAGGCCGGGCAGGTCGGTGTCGTCGGCGTACCAGGTCTGCGGGAGGCGGCCGGCGGGGGAGACGTCGCCTGCCAGCACCCGGGCCAGGGCGGTGCCGGCCGCCTGGCCGCCGTGCGCGGTCCACAGCACGGCCGGGAGGTCCGCCGGGTCGATCGCGTAGGGGTAGGCGGAGACCAGCGCCAGCACGGTCGCCGGGTTCGCCCCGCGGGCGGCCCGCAGCAGCCGCTCCTGGTGCCCGGGCAGCCGCAGGGTCGTACGGTCCTCGGTCTCGCGGCCGTTGATGTGAGGGTCGTTGCCCGCCACCACCACGACCACGTCCGCCGCCGCGGCGGCCCGCGCCACCGCCTCCTCGCCGCGCTCGGCGACGACCAGCTCGAACACCTCGGGATCTCCGTCGGCAACCTTCACGCCGTCGGCGGAGACACACACGTGGCGACCCGTTCCCAGGTGCTTCAGGAGGTGCCCGTTCCCGTGCGGTTCCAGTCGGAACGTCTCCTGGACGACCCAGCCCCCCGGCTGGTCGGCGGAGGCGCGGACGCGGCCGTCGTCGGCGACCGAGAGGTAGCGGCCGTCGGGCGCGCGCAGGGTCAGTACGCCCTCGCCCCAGTCGACCAGCGCCAGCTCGGTGCCGGTCGCGTCGGTGGTGAGCGGGGGCAGGTCGGTGCGGCCCGCGAGCAGGGCCGGGTCGAGCGCGCCCTCGGCGCCGCGCACCTCGTCGGCGGCGTCCTCGGCCACCGGAACGTGCAGGAAGGCACCCGCGGAGGTCTTCAGCCGGACCCGGTCCACGCCCTCGGCGAACTCCACCCGCTCCGCGCCGAACCGCTCGTACAGGCCCTCCAGCGGGGTCGAGCGGTGGAGGAGCGTGCCGCTGTACCAGTCGAGCTTGCACTCGTCGGCGAGCAGACCGACCACCGCGACCCGGGTGTCCGGGGCGAGCGGCAGCACCCCGTCGTTCTTGAGCAGCGCGATCGCCTGCTCGGCGGCCTCCTGCGCCAGCGCCCGGTGCGCCGGGGTGTCGAACTCGCTGGTGGCGCCGTGCGGGTCGTACTCCGGGTCGAACTCACCCAGCCGGAAGCGGACCGAGAGCTGCCGGCGGACGGCGGTGTCGACGTCGGCCTCGGTCAGCAGCCCGCGCTCCAGGGCGCCTCGCAGGCGGCCGATCATCTGCGAGGAGTCCGTGCCGTGGTCCGTGAAGCTGTCGACGCCCGCCACGAGGGAGGCCGCGGTGGCCTCCTCGTGCGTGTCGAAGTAGTGCTCGGAGTCGACCAGGTTGCTCGGCGCGCCCGCGTCGGAGCAGACCAGCAGGTCCTCGTCGGTCCAGGTGCGCAGCTGCGTGCTCAGATAGGGGGAGACGTGGTTGGGGCGGCCGTTGACCAGGTTGTACGCCGGCATCACCCCGGCCACCGCGCCCGCCTCGACGGTCTCGCGGAAGGCCTTCAGGTCGTACTCGTGCAGCACGCGCGGGCGCACGGAGCTCGACGTCGTGGAGCGGTCCGTCTCGTTGTTGTGGGCGAGCCAGTGCTTCAGCACGGGCGCGGTGCGCCAGTAGGTGGGGTGGTCGCCGCGCAGGCCGTGCGTGTAGGCGGTGGCGATCGCCGAGGTGAGCTTGGGGTCCTCCGAGTAGCCCTCCTCGTTGCGGCCCCACAGGGGGTGGCGCAGCAGGTTGACGGTCGGCGCCCAGACGTTGAGGCCGACGCGGTCGTCCTTGGCGCGCATCGCGCGGACCTCCTTGGACACCGCGTCGCCGACGCGCCGCACCAGCTCCGGGTTCCAGGTGGCGCCGAGGCCGACCGCCTGCGGGAAGACCGTCGCCGGGCCCATCCACGCCACGCCGTGCAGCGCCTCCTGGCCCGTGCGGAAGGCGGCGATGCCGAGCCGTTCGACGGCGGGCGCGAACTGGTGCAGGAAGGCGATCTTCTCCTCCGGCGTGAGCCGCGACAGGAGGTCGTCGATCCGCTTCGCGAACGGCAGGCGCGGATCGCGGAACGGCGGACTGGGCGGCGTGGGTGCGGTCACGTGGGATTCCCTTTGCGGTGGAGCGGCAAGACCCTTTCGAAGCGCTTCGATGCTGAGTCGGTGAAGGGTCGGGTGTCAAGGGACCGGTGCCGTCCCTTCAAGTCGTGCATGAGGAACGGTCCCCTCTAGTGCCTTCGAGGAAGTTTGGGGACGACCCTTGTGCACCCCTGGGCGTTCACTTAACCTCACAGCAACATCGAAGCGCTTCGACTATGAAAAGCCCTTGTTCGGTCGAAAGCTCGCTTCGGCTCAGCCAGTTCCACTCGAGACACCGCAGCCGACGGCCCACCGCCGGGTGTCCTGGTGCGCCATGAAGGGTTGACGCAATGACGCCGAACGCCGCCTCCGCCTCCTCCGGACCGAGCCGGAGAAGTTTCCTCGCCTCCACCGCGGTCGCCACCGCAGCGGTGGCCGGTGGGATGCCGCTGCTCGCCGCGTGCGGCGGGTCGGACAGTGGATCGCGGGACGGCACCACGTCGGGCAAGGACGCCAAGAAGATCCTGCCGGCCTTCGTGGCCAGCAACGTGGTGAAGCCGGACATCCCGGCCCGGAACGGCTCGTCGATGGGCTTCACCACCAAGCTCGACGTCGACACCCTCAAGACCTCCGTCGCGAAGAAGCTCGGCAAGGGCGGCAAGGTCACCGTCATGTCGCCGTTCTGGGGCTCGCCGCCGAAGGGGAACAACCCCTACTACACGTCGATGAACGACCTGATCGGCGTCGACGTCCAGTGGCGGAACCAGGACGGCAACACCTACGACCAGAAGCTCGGCGCGGTCCTCGCCTCCAGCGATGTCCCGGACGTGGTCGTCGTCCCCAGCTGGAACATGATGGGCAAGATACCCAGCGCCATCATCAGCAAGTTCGCCGACCTCGGCCCGTACCTGTCCGGGGACAAGGTCAAGGAGTACCCGAACCTCGCGGCGATCCCCAGTGACGCCTGGCAGCGCTCCATCTTCGGCGGCAAGCTGATGGGCCTGCCGCAGCCCGCCCCTTCCGTCCCGACCATCGTGCCCCTCTACCGCCAGGACATCTTCGACAAGGAGGGCTACGAAGTCCCGCGGACCGCCGATGAGTTCATGGCCCTGTGCAAGGAGATCACCAGCCCCAGGGCCAAGCGATGGGCCTGCGGTGACATGAAGTGGACCGCGTTCAACACGTTCGGTGCGCTCGGGGGCGGGGAGAAGCCGCTCTGGTGGAACCTGGTCGACGGCAAGCTGATCAACCGCATCGAGACCCCGGAGTACCTGGAAGCCATCGAGTGGACGCGCAAGCTGTTCGCCGCCGGTGTCGTCCACCCCGACTTCAAACTGGGCAAGAGCCAGGCGACCGACCCCGCTCCCAAGTTCGCCGCCGGCGAGTTCCTGATCTGGAACAACAACATCGTCAACTGGTACGGCCAGCAGGCCTCCCAGGCCACCCAGAACCCCGACTTCAAAATCTGGGGCATGGACATCTGGAACCACGACGGCGGCGACCCGACGCTGTACGCGCAGAACCCGGCCGGCATCTTCGCCTTCGTCAGCAAGAAGGCCTCGGAGGCCGTCATCCGCGACGCACTGGCGGTCGCCAACGTCACCGCGGCGCCGTACGGCACCAAGGAGTGGATGATGACCAACTACGGCGTCGAGGGCACCCACTACACGATCAAGGACGGCGTCCCCGTCAAGAACGACAAGGGCAACAACGAGGTTCTCAACGCCTTCGTCATGGTGGCGAGCCCCGCCGCGACCACCGCCCACCCCGACATGCCGGACTACACCAAGGCCATGGTCGAGTGGGAGCAGCGGATGGGGGGCTTCACCAAGAAGTCGTCCTTCTGGGGCCTGCAGATCACCGAGCCGTCCCGCTACACCAACCTCGCCAACAACTTCGAGCAGCTCGAGGACGACATCATCCGCGGGCACAAGAAGATCAGCGACATGCAGCAGGCCGTCGCCGACTGGAAGAGCAAGGGCGGCGACAAGCTGCGCGACTGGTACAAGAAGCTTCTCGACGAGAGCGGCTCGGCGGCGAGCTGACCAGGCTCTGAGGCAAGGAGAACAGCCGTGTCCCACAGCACGGTGCCTCGGAGCAGCGCCGAGGCCAGCACGCCGGTGAAGACCCCGGTGGCGTCCGGCGACGCCACCGGCGGCCGGGAGGAGACAGGCTCGGGCAAGCTGAGCCTGAGGCTCAGGTTCAGACGCGACCGTGCCCTGATCCTCATGACGCTGCCGGCCGTCGTGCTGGTCATGGTCTTCAACTACCTGCCGATCCTCGGCAACGTCGTCGCCTTCCAGGACTACGACCCCTACATCAGCGACAACGGCATCATCTCCATCCTGAACAGCCCGTTCGTGGGCCTGGAGAACTTCCAGCGGATCTTCGAGGACTCCGCCTTCTGGAACGCCGTCGAGAACACGCTGGTGCTGTTCTTCGTCCAGCTCGTGCTGTTCTTCCCGATCCCGGTCCTGCTCGCGCTGCTCATCAACAGCGTGGTCCGGCCCCGGGTGCGGGCGGTCGCGCAGGCCGTTCTCTATCTGCCGCACTTCTTCTCGTGGGTGCTGGTCATCGCCGTCTTCCAGCAGATGTTCGGCGGCGCGGGCATGCTCTCCCAGCTGCTCAGGCAGAACGGCTACGACGGCCTCAACATCATGACCAACGCGGACACCTTCGCCTTCCTGATCACCGCGCAGAGCGTGTGGAAGGACGCCGGGTGGGGGATCATCGTCTTCCTCGCCGCGCTGGCCTCGGTCCCGCAGGACCACTACGAGGCCGCCGCGATGGACGGCGCCGGACGCTGGCGCCGCATGTGGCACGTCACGCTTCCCGCCCTGCGCCCGGTGATCGCGCTGCTGCTCGTGCTGCGCGTCGGCGACGCCCTGACCGTCGGGTTCGAACAGATCCTGCTGCAACGCGACGGCGTCGGACCGGGCGCGGGGGAGGTCCTCGACACCTTCGTGTGGTGGAACGGCGTCCGCAACCAGGACTTCGGCTACGCGGCCGCCGCAGGGCTCGTCAAGGGCGTGGTCAGCATCGGACTGGTCCTCGCCGCGAACAAGGTGGCCCACCTGATGGGCGAGCAGGGGGTGTACAAGAAATGACGTCCGTGATGTGGGAGCCGCGCCAGGACACCGAGCCGGCCCCGCAGCAGAAGGCCCCCCGCTGGTGGCAGGCTCCGCCCCGCCCGGCGTGGGAGGAGCAGCCCTCGAAGGCCGGCCTCGCGGGCAAGGCCATCGCCCTGTCGTTCGCCTGCCTCGCGGTGATCTTCCCGCTGTGGATCGTGGTCGTCACCAGCCTGTCCTCGCGGAAGACCATCGACGAGGCGGGCGGCCTGGTGATGGTGCCCAAGGGCATCACCTTCATCGCCTACCAGGAGCTGCTCAGCGGCGGCCAGGTCACCCGTGCCACGGTCATCAGCATCCTCGTCACCCTGGTCGGCACGGCGTTCTCCATGACGGTGTCCGTCCTGTGCGCCTACGGCCTGTCCCGCAGCGAGTCCCTCGGCCACCGCTGGATCCTGATGACGTTGCTGGCGACCATGTTCTTCAGCGCCGGCCTCATCCCCACCTACCTGCTGGTGCAGTCCCTCGGCCTGACGGACACCTACCTCGCGCTGATCCTGCCGAGCGCGATCAGCGTCTTCAACATCCTGGTGCTGCGCGGCTTCTTCATGGGGATCTCTCAGGAACTCATCGACAGCGCGCGCATCGACGGCGCCGGGGAGTTCCGGATCCTGTGGCAGATCGTCATGCCGCTGTCGCGGGCGGTTCTCGCGGTGATCACGCTGTTCTACGCCGTCGGGTACTGGAGCGCCTGGTTCAACGCGTCGATCTATCTGAACCAGCAGGACATGATGCCGTTGCAGAACGTCATGATCCAGCTCGTGCAGCGGCAGGAGGCACCGGTCGGTCTGGGCCAGGCCATCAAGACCGGGCAGCTGTCGGGGCTGGCCATTCAGATGGCGGTCATGGTGATGGCCCTGCTGCCGGTCGCCGTGCTGTCGCCCTTCGTCCAGAAGCACTTCAAGAAGGGCATGCTCACGGGGGCGGTAAAGGGCTGACGCCCTTTGTGTGAGTCCTCGCCGTAGGACTTTCGGTCGTTTGTTCTCCGCGGCTGCGTTGTGGTTGTTCGCGCCCACGCGGCGGAGCCGCATGTCGAGCAGGGCCCCGCGCCCCCAAGACAGTCCCCCAACTCCCCGTTCGCAAGAACCGAGGTATGTCATGAGCACGTTCCACCTCAGCAGACGCGCTGTGCTCGCCGGAACCGCCGCGGTCGCCGCTCTCCCAGTCCTCCAGGGGCATGCCCAGGCCGCCGTCCCCGCCGCAGGTGGTGCCTACCGCTGGCGCAACGTCGTCCAGGGCGGCACCGGATTCGTCACCGGTGTCCTGTTCCACCCCGCCGTCCGCGGCCTCGCCTACGCCCGGACCGACATCGGCGGCGCCTACCGCTGGGACGACCGGAGGGAGCGGTGGATCCCGCTGACCGACCACATCGGCTGGGACGACTGGAACCTGCTCGGTGTGGAGGCCATGGCCGTCGACCCGGCCCATCCGAACCGGCTGTACCTCGCCCTCGGCACGTACGCGCAGTCCTGGGCCGGCAACGGGGCCGTGCTGCGCTCCGAGGACCGCGGCGCGACCTGGAAGCGCACCGACCTCGGTGTGAAGCTCGGGGCCAACGAGGACGGGCGTGGCTGCGGGGAGCGGCTGCTCGTCGACCCGCGCGACTGCGACACCCTGTGGCTCGGCACCCGGCACGACGGGCTGCTCAGGTCGACCGACCGGGGCGCCACCTGGAAGGCCGTGAGCTTCCCGGCCGCGCCGAGCGCCACCGGCCAGGGCATCACCCTCCTCGTCGCCGCGGGCCGCAGCGTCTACGCCGGCTGGGGCGACTCCGACGGCACCTCCGCGAACCTCTACCGAACCGCCGACGGCACCGCCTGGGAGGCCGTCCCCGGGCAGCCCGAGGGCACCGCCGCCAAGGTCCCGGTCCGGGCCGCGTATGACCGGCACACGCGCGAGCTGTACGTGACGTACGCCAACGCGCCCGGGCCCAACGGCCAGTCGGACGGCAGCGTGCACAAGCTGCGTACCACCACCGGGAAGTGGATCGAGGTCACGCCCGTCAAGCCCGGCGGGGCGACGAGCGACGGCGGGACCGACTCCTTCGGCTACGGCGGCTGTGCCGTCGACGCCCGTCGCCCCGGAACCGTCGTCGTCTCCACCAACAACCGCTGGTCGCTGGTCGACACCCTGTACCGGACCACCGACGGCGGCCGCACCTGGACGTCCCTGAAGGACAAGGCCGTCCTCGACGTCTCCGAGACCCCCTACCTCAAGTGGGGCGCCGACCAGCCCAAGTTCGGCTGGTGGATCCAGGCCGTCGGCCTCGACCCGTTCGACTCCGAGCACATCGTCTTCGGCACCGGCGCGACCCTCTACGGCACCCGCGACCTCAAGCACTGGGCCCCGGAGATCCGCGGTCTGGAAGAGGCGTCCATCCGCCAGCTGATCTCCCCTCCGGCGGGGGAGGCGCACCTGATCAGCGGGTCCGGGGACATCGGCGTGATGTACCACGAGCGGCTCACGGCGTCCCCCTCGCGCGGCATGGCGTCGAACCCGGTGTTCGGCACGTCGACGGGGCTGGCGCTGGCCGCGGCCAGGCCGACGTACGTCGTGCGGGCCGGGTGGGGAGACCACGGCAACGGCGCCTGGTCGAACGACGGCGGAAAGACCTGGACGCCCTTCGAGTCCCAGCCGTCCATGGCCAAGTCCGCGCCGGGACCGATCACCACCAACGCCGACGGCAGCGTGCTGCTGTGGTCCTTCGGCACGAGCAACCCGGGCTTCCGCTCGGCGGACAACGGCGAATCGTGGTCGGAGATCGCATCCTTCCCGAAGGGAGCCGCCCCGGTGGCGGACCCCGTCGACCCGACCCGCTTCTACGCCTTCGACACCACCGCCGGCACCCTGTTCGCCAGCACCGACAGCGGCCGGACCTTCACCGCGCGGGCCACCGGCCTGAACTCGGGCGACACCGAGTTCCAGCTGGCCGTGGCGCCGGGCCGCTCCGGCGACCTGTGGCTGAGCCTGAAGTGGAACGGGCTGTACCGCTCCACCGACGGCGGCGCGACCTTCACCAAGGTGGGCAGCTGCTGGGCGTCGTACACCCTGGGCTTCGGCAAGGCCGCCGAGGGCGCCTCCTACCCGGCGCTCTACATGGTCGGCTCCACCGAGAGCATCACCGCCGTGTACCGCTCCGACGACGAGGCGAAGAGCTGGACCCGGGTCAACGACGACCAGCACCAGTGGGGCTGGATCGGCGCCACCATCGCCGGGGATCCGCGCGTCTACGGCCGGGTCTACATCGCCACCAACGGGCGCGGCGTGCAGTACGGGGACCCCGCCTGATGCCCGGCCTGAGCGACGCGACCCGAGGCCGTCTCCTGTTCGGCGGCGACTACAACCCCGAGCAGTGGCCGCAGGAGACCTGGCACGAGGACGTCCGGCTGATGAAGGACGCCGGCGTCAACTCCGTCACCCTCGGGGTGTTCTCCTGGTCGAAGCTCGAACCGGAGCCGGGGGCACGGGAGTTCGGCTGGCTGGACACGCTGATGGACCTGATGCACGAGAACGGCATCGGGGTCGTCCTCGCCACCCCCACCTCCTCGCCCCCGCCCTGGATGGGCCGGCTGCACCCCGACACCCTGCCCGTCACCGAGGACGGCCGCACCGAGTGGTGGGGCGGCCGGCAGCACTTCTCGCACTCCAGCGCCACCTACCGGCGCTACGCCGCCGCCATCACCGAGGACCTGGCGGCCCGCTACGGCGGCCACCCTGCCCTGACGATGTGGCACATCAACAACGAGTACTGCACCTTCGACCACGGCGACGAGGCGGCGGCCGCCTTCCGCCGCTGGCTGCGCGAGAAGTACGGCACGCTCGGCGCCCTCAACGAGGCCTGGGGCACCGCCTTCTGGAGCCAGGGCTACGACACCTGGGACGGCATCCTGCCGCCCCGCCTGCCGCACTACATGCGCAACCCCGGCCAGGTCCTGGACTTCCGGCGCTTCACCTCCGACATGCTCCTGGAGTGTTACACCGCCGAGCGGGACATCGTCCGGCGCCACACCCCGCACATCCCGGTGACCAGCAACTTCATGCCGCTCTGGATCGGGCAGGACGCGTGGCGCTGGGCGGCGGAGGAGGACGTCGTATCGGTCGACATCTACCCCGACCCGCGCGACCCGCTCGGCGCCCAGAACGGCGCACTCGTGCAGGACATGACCCGCTCCCAGGCACGCGGGCCCTGGATGCTCATGGAACAGGCGGCCGGGCCGGTCAACTGGCGGGGCGTGAACCACCCCAAGCCGCGCGGCCTCAACCGGCTGTGGTCCCTCCAGGCCGTGGCCCGGGGCGCCGACGCCGTCTGCTTCTTCCAGTGGCGGCAGTCCCGGCAGGGCGCGGAGAAGTTCCACTCCGGCATGGTCAGCCACGCGGGGGAGGAAGGCCGTACGTACCAGGAGGTCAAGCAGCTCGGCGCGGACCTGGCCAGGATCGCCCCGCAGGTGACCGGCCGGAACCTCACCGCGAACGTCGCCGTCCTGCACGACTGGGACGCCTGGTGGGCGGGCGCTCATGACGGCCGCCTGTCCAGCCGGGTGGAGTACCCGGACGTCCTGCGCGCCTGGCACCGGGCCCTCTGGCAGGCGCACCTCACCTGCGACTTCGCTCACCCCGGGCACGATCTGACGCCGTACTCGGTGGTCGTCGTGCCCCAGCTGTACGCGCTCACCGACGCGGCGATCGACAACCTCCTGGCCTACGTCCGCGGCGGCGGCACCCTCGTCTGCGGTTTCCTGACCGGCGTCGCCGACGAGGACGACCGGGTGCGCCCCGGCGGCATGGACGCCCGGCTGCGGGAGCTGTTCGGCATCCGCACCCTGCACGAGTGGTGGCCGCTGGACGCGGACGAGACCGTCGCGTGCGAGGGCTTCCGGGGCACGCTGTGGTCCGAGGAGATCGAGCCCGCCGACCCCGACCACACGACCCGCTACAAGGGCGGCGAACTCGACGGCATGCCCGCCGTCCTGCGCAAGGGCCGGGCCTGGTACGTCTCCACGCTCCCCGAGCCCGAGGCCCTGCGCGAGCTGCTGGCCCGGATCGCGGGCGACGCGGGCGTCCGGCCGGTGCTCGACGGCCTCCCCGAGCAGGTCGAGGCCGTCCTGCGGGGCGAGATCCTGTTCCTGCTCAACCACGGCCGTGAGCCGGTGACCGTCGACGTTCCCGGCACCCACTACGACCTGCTGTCGGAGACGGACGTCACCGACCGGGTCACCCTCGGCCGCTACGGTGCGGCGGTGCTGCGGCCATGACCGACTCCGCAGCCGTCCACGGCACGTGGGAGCCGCACCCGGCCGCCCGCTGGGAGGACGGCTTCCTGAGCGGCAACGGCCACCACGGCGCCCTTGTGTCCGGTGACCCGAACGACGAGCGGGTCGTCGTCACTCATCACACCCTGGTCCGGCCGGGCGGCAGGGATCCCCGGCCCCCGCAGCTCGCCGACGGCCTCCCCGCCCTCCAGGACCGCCTGCTGGCGGGCGACACGACCGCGGCGGAGAGCTTCACCGACGGCAGGCCGCTCCAGTGGGTGCAGCCCTTCCACCCCGCCTTCCAGATCCGGCTGCGCCGGCCGCCGGACGACTGCCCCGGCTACCGGCGCGACGTCGACTTCACCACCGGCGTCGTGCGGGCCGCCTGCACCGGCTGGACAAGCCGCCTCTTCGTCTCCCGCGCCGACGACGTGCTCGTCCAGCAGGTCACCGGACCCGGCCTCACCCTCGACATCGACCTGGACCACCGGCTGCCCGGCGCCCCCGCCGGACTGGGCGTCGGCCACGGAGCCGTCCTCACCCACGAGGGCGCCCTGCTGAGCCTGCGCGCCCGCTACCCGGACAGCGACCTGGCCTGCACCGGCGTCACCCTGCTCACCGTCACCGGCGGCACGACCACCCTCAGGCCTCCCGGCGTGCACATCGAGGGAGCCCGGTCCGTGCTGCTCCTCACCCGGGTGCACCGGCACACCGGCGAACTGGACGTGGTCGCGCAGGGGCGTGCCCTGCGGGACCTGCCCACCGGGTACGACGAACTCCTCGACCGCCATACCGCCCTGCACCGCACCGCCTACGAGCGTGTCACCCTCGAGCTGGCCGCCGACCCCGCCGAACGGGCGCTGCCGGGCTCCGAGTTGCTGAAGCGGCCCCGCAGTGCCGCCCTGCTGGAGCGCCTGTTCGCGGCCGGCCGCTACCACCTGCTGTCCGCCAGCGGCCTCTTCCCGCCCCGCCTGACCGGACTGTGGACCGGCGACTGGAACACGGCCTGGTCGGGCGCGTTCACCAACGACGCCAACCTCAACCTCCAGACCGCCTCGGCCGCTGCCGCCGCCCTCCCCGAGGTCACCGAGGCCCACGCGAACCTCATCCACCGCCAGCTGCCCGACTGGCGCGACAACGCCCGCGCGGTCTTCGGCACCCGGGGCGCCGTCGCCCCCGCCCACACCGACGGCGAGTCCGGCCACTCGTACCACTTCAGCCGCGAATACCCGCTGCACCTGTGGACCGCCGGCGCCGACTGGCTGCTCAAACCGCTCGTCGACCACGACGAGACCCACGGCACCCGCGATCCGCGCACCGCCGCCGCGCTCGCCGAAGTCGCCCTGTTCTACGAGGACTTCCTCACCCGCACGGACGAGGACGGTCGGCTGGTCGTCGTCCCGTCCTACTCGCCCGAGAACAGGCCGGCCAACGCGAGCTGGGGCACCCTAAACGCGGCGATGGACCTCTCCGCGGCCCGCCACGCCCTGCGCACGGCCGCCGCCTACCACCCGGGCCCCGACGCCGACCGCTGGCGCGCCCTCGCCGACCGGCTCCCCCCGCACCGGATCAACGCCGACGGAGCCCTGGCCGAATGGGCCTGGCCGGGCCTGGAGGACTCCTACGACCACCGCCACCTCAGCCACCTCTACGGCGTCTGGCCGCTCGACGAGATCACCCCCTACGACACCCCCGAGCTGGCGGCCGCCGCGCACCGCGCCCTGGAACTGCGCGGCGCCGAGAACGACTCCGCGCACGGCCACCTGCACCACGCGCTCATCGCGGCCCGGCTCAGGGACGGCGACCGCGTCGCCCACGCCCTCGGCCAGGTCCTGGACGGCGACTTCTTCCACGCGTCCCTGATGAGCGCCCACTACCCGAACCGGAACGTCTACAACGCCGACGCCGCGCACACCCTGCCCGCCGTGCTGATCGAGATGCTCGTGCAGTCGACCCCCGACCGGCTGGTGCTGCTGCCCGCGCTGCCGGCGGCGTACGCCGCCGGCGCCCTGCACGGCGTGCGCACCCGGTTCGGGGCGGAGCTCGACCTCACCTGGACGCCTGACGGCGCCACCGTGGCCATCAGGCCGGGCCGCACCCAGCGCGTCGAACTGCGGACTTCCTCCGGCGCAGAATCCCTCCACCTGGTCGCCGGAGAAGACCACGTCCTCACCCTGAGGGCGTGGTAGTTCCCCCCATCCCCCCACCCCATGGAAGGGACACCATGGCATCACGCACGCTGAACAGGGTCACCAAGGCCCTGCTGGCTCCCGCCCTGGCGCTCGGCGCCACCGTCGGCCTCGCCTCCGCCCCCGCCTCGGCCGCCGTCTGGAACTCCTGCGACCAGTGGGGCCAGACCAACCTGAACGGCTACACGCTCTACAACAACATCTGGGGCGGCGGCGCCGGCAGCCAGTGCATCTGGGCCAACTCCGGCACCAACTGGGGTGTCTGGGCCAACCACCCCAACACCGGCGGCATCAAGTCCTACCCGAACCAGACGAAGGCGATCAACAAGTCGATCACCTCGCTGGGCTCGCTGTCCAGCAGCTACAACGTGAGCGTCCCGTCCTCCGGCGCGTACAACACGTCGTACGACATCTGGGACACGGACCACGACTACGAGATCATGCTCTGGGTCAACAAGACCGGCCCCGTCGGCCCGATCGGCACCTCGCAGGGCAGCGTCAGTCTCGGCGGTCACTCCTGGAACGTCTTCAAGGGCACCAACGGCTCCAACGAGGTGTTCTCGTTCATCCGCACGTCCAACTCCAGCTCCGGCACCGTGAACATCCTGCCGATCCTGAAGTGGATCAAGGACACCAAGCGCTGGATGGGCAACGAGACCATCGGTGACGTCCAGTTCGGCTACGAGGTCACCTCGTCGTCCGGCGGGCTGAACTTCACCACCAACAACCTGACGGTCAGCAGCAGCTGATCCGTCGCGGGGGCCGGGGCCGGCCGTGCCGTTCAGGCGCGGTCGACCTCGGCCCGCAGCGCGTTGTAGTCCGCGAACGCCGACTCGACCTCGGCGCGGGTCAGGCTGTAGCGGGACAGGTCGTAGGTGTGCTTGCGGGTGCCCTTGGGGCGGGCGACGGCCGCCGGGAGACGGGCCGCGTCCGCCTCCGTCCAGGGGGCACCGACAGCCGCGTAGAGCTTCGGGGCGCCGGTGGCGGGGTCCGAGCCGAGCCAGGAGTACGGGGCGTCCACCAACTGCTCCGCGGGGATCGCGGCCCGGGCCGCGAGGCCGCGCGCCATGGCACGGCTCAGCAGGCCCAGCCAGGTGGCGCCGATGCCGGACAGGTCGAGCGGGCGGGTGCTGACGGCCATGCCGTGCTCGATCAGCGAGCAGAACGACGCCACGACGGTGACCGGGTCGCGGTGGCACCACACGATCGTGGCGTCGGGGAACACCGTGCGCAGCGCGTCCAGGTTCTCCAGGTGCATGGGGGACTTCAGCACCCAGCGCCGCTGCGGACGGCCGTACTGGAGCACCTGGTAGACCTGCTTGAGGTACCGGTAGTCGGCGGTGAAGTCCCGCTCGCAGTGCCAGTCCAGGTACTCCGGGATACGGGCCTGGGAGAACGGCATCAGGGCGTGCGGGAGCGCGAACGTGCACTCCTCGGGGCCCTCGGCGGCCATCGCGTGGATGTCGCGGAAGCGCGGCGCGAAGAGGTCTGTGCCCTGCACCAGCCGGCGCCCGGCCGTGATCGCCCTGCGCCGCTGCCGGGGCGGCAACTCGAGGTCGGGCCCGAGCAGTTCCCACAGCAGGGGACACCGGTGCTCGTCCGAGATCGCCAGCACCGAGTGCGTGACCGTGGTGGCGGTGCGCGGCAGCCCCACGACGAACACCGGCTTCTCGATCGGCTCCCGCTCGATCTCCGGATGCTCGGCGATCAGCCGCCGGACGCGGGCCCGGTTGGTGAGGTGCCGGCGCACGTGCACCTGCGCCGACTGCCAGCCGACCGGGGTGAGGTTCTCGGCCTTCGCCCACCACCCCAGCAGCGACCGGAAGCCGTCGACGAACTCCCGGTCCCCCGGCGCCTCACCGGCCTCCACCACGATGCGGTCGAAGATCCGGTCCGGGTCACGACGGGAGCCGAAGCCCGGCCGCAGCAGCAGATTCGCCAGCGTGAGGGCGAGCGGTGACGTGGACACGCAGGGAACCTATCCTCCCGAACCCGCTTGCGGTGGACGAAAGTTGGCCGAACAGGCGGAAGGGGTGGCCGGAAGACCTCCATCGATCCGGTCACCCCTCCCACTGACACGGCTACTCCGCTACGGGCAGCCGCGCCCCGTCCCGCAGAAACAGCGGGATGCGGTCCAGCGGGGCGTCGACCGTCACGGACCGGCCGCCCTCGTACGTCTCACCCGTCCAGGCGTCCGTCCACGTGGCCCCCGCCGGCAGGTATGCCGTCCGGGCGGTGGCGCCGGCGGTGAGCACCGGGGCGACCAGCAGGTCCGGGCCGAAGAGGTAGGAGTCGTCGACCGACCAGGTGGCCTGGTCGTCCGGGAACTCCAGGAACAGCGGCCGCATCACCGGCAGGCCCTCCTCGTGCGCCTCCCGCATGACCCGCAGCACGTACGGCTTCAGGCGCTCGCGCAGCCGCAGGTACTTCTCCAGGACGGCCAGCGCTTCCTCGCCGTACGACCACACCTCGTTCGGGCCGCCGGTCATCGCGGGGCCGAGCGGCATGCCCGGGTCGCGGAAGCCGTGCAGACGCATCAGCGGGGACAGCGCGCCGAACTGGAACCAGCGGACCATCACCTCCCGGTACGCCGGATCGTCCGGGTCGCCGCCGTGGAAGCCGCCGATGTCGGTGTTCCACCACGGGATGCCCGACAGCGCGGTGTTGAGGCCGGCCGCGATCTGGCGGCGCAGGGTCGGGAAGTCCGTGCCGATGTCACCGGACCACAGGGCGGCGCCGTAGCGCTGACTGCCCGCCCAGGCCGAGCGGTTGAGGCTGACGACCTCCTCCTCGCCGGTGGCGACGAGCCCTTCGTAGAACGTGCGGGCGTTCTCGGCCGGGTAGATGTTGCCGACCTCCAGGCCCGGGCCAGCCCAGTAGCGCAGGTTCTCCTGGAAACCCGGCTTCAGCTCCGGCTCGCAGGCGTCCAGCCAGAACGCCGTGATGCCGTACGGGTCGAGGTAGTTCTCCTTCACCTTCGACCACACGAACTCCCGGGCCTCCGGGTTGGTGGCGTCGTAGAAGGCCACCTGGACCGTGGAGGCGACCTCCTTGTCGGGCCAGTCGGCGTGCGCCATCGGGCCGTACTGGGTGCCGATGAACCAGCCGCGCTGCTCCATGACCGGGTGGTTCTCGCTCAGCGGCGACACCGACGGCCAGACGCTCACCACCAGCTTGATGCCGAGCTCCTCCAGCTCGCGCACCATCGCGGCCGGGTCCGGCCACTCCTTCGGGTCGAACTTCCACTCGCCGAGGTGCGTCCAGTGGAAGAAGTCGCACACGATCGCGGAGATCGGCAGGCCCCGGCGCTTGTACTCCCGTGCCACCGCCATGAGTTCGTCCTGTGTGCGGTAGCGCAGCTTGCACTGCCAGAAGCCCGCCGCCCACTGAGGCAGCATCGGCGTCCGGCCGGTCACCGCGCTGTAGCGGCGCTGGGCGGCGGCCGGGTCGCCCGCCGTGATCCAGTAGTCGATCTGCCGGGCCGAGTCGGCGACCCACCGCGTGCCGTTGTGCGCGAGCTCCACGCGGCCGATCGCCGGGTTGTTCCACAGCAGGGTGTAGCCGCGGCTGGAGGTCAGCACCGGGATGCCGACCTCGGCGTTGCGCTGGACCAGGTCGAGGACCAGGCCCTTCTGGTCCAGGCGCCCGTGCTGGTGCTGCCCGAGGCCGTACAGCTTCTCGTCGTCGTACGCGGCGAAGCGCTGCTCCAGGCGGTGGTGGCCGTTGCCGACGGCCGTGTAGAGGCGGGAGCCGGGCCACCAGAAGTGGGCGCGGTCCTCGGCGAGCAGCTCGGCGGAGTCCTCCGTCCGCAGGAAGCGGACCAGGCCCTCGGCGCTCACCTCGACGGTGAGCGTGCCGACGGTCAGCTGCCCGCGCCCCTCCTCGATCTTCACCGTGGACGGGGTCGTGGGAGCCTCGTCGAGGAGGGCGCCCGGGAGCCCTTCGAGCACCGGGCCGCCGAGCCGGGCCCGCACCCGGACCGCGTCCGGGCCCCACGGCTCGATCCGTACGGTCTCCTGACGGCCGCTCCACTCCAGCGCGCCGTCCCGCTCGCGGAACGTGCCGACGGTGGGGGAGGACTGCGCCAGGCTCACCTGGGGCTGGGTTTCAGCAGGCTGATTCACGTGGCGGGCTCCTGTGCTCCTGGGGGAGTGCAGACAGAGGTGTTCAGGCATGACGGTGCCGTGGGAGGACGGCGGTGGTCGTGAGTGGGAGAAGGGGGTGGGCTTACGGCCGGGTGGGCGCCGGCCCCGTGCTGCCCCGGACCGTCAGCTCGGGCGCGATCAGCACGACCTCGTCGCTGCCGCGTCCCTCGAACTTGGCGACCAGGTGTTCCACGGCGTTCCGGCCCATCTCCTGCGCGGGGATGGCGACCGACGTGAGCCGCACCGAGGCCTGCGTCGCGACCTGGTCGGGGCAGATCGCCACCACCGACACGTCCTCCGGCACGGCCCGGCCCTGCTGCCGCAGCAGCGCGAGCAGCGGCTCGACCGCCGACTCGTTCTGCACGATGATCCCCGTGGTCCCCGGGCGTTCGTCGAGGATCCGGGCGAGCGTCACGGCCATCGCGTCGTACCCGCCCTCGCACGGCCGGTGCAGCAGCCGCACGCCCAGTTCCCGGGAACGGGACCGCAGCCCGTCGAGGGTGCGCTCGGCGAAACCGGTGTGCCGCTCGTAGACCGCCGGGGCCTCGCCGATGACAGCGATGTCCTGGTGCCCCTGCTTCGCCAGGTGCTCCACGCACAGCGCGCCCGTCGCCCGGAAGTCCAGGTCGACGCAGGTCAGCCCGGTGGTGTCGGCGGGCAGTCCGATCAGCACGGACGGCTGGTCCGTCGCACGCAGCAACGGCAGCCGCTCGTCGTCGAGTTCGACGTCCATCAGGATCATCCCGTCGGCGAGCCCGCTCCCGGCGACGCGGCGGACCGCGTCCGGGCCCTCCTCACCGGTGAGCAGCAGCACGTCGTACCCGTGCGTCCGCGCGGCGGTCGCCACCGCGATGGCGATCTCCATCATCACGGGCACGTACATGTCCGTCCGCAGCGGGATCATCAGCGCGATGATGTTCGACTTGCTGCTGGCCAGGGCGCGGGCCCCGGCGTTCGGGTGGTACCCGAGCTCGCGGATGCTCCGCTCGACCCGCTGCCGGGTGTTCGCGGAGATGGACCGCTTGCCGCTGAGGACATAGCTCACCGTGCTCGCCGAGACTCCGGCGTGCTGGGCGACCTCGGCGAGGGTGACCATCCGCTCTCCAAGCTTTGTGAAGCGCTTCGACAATGCGCGTTGCTGACATGAGTGGGTGAGGGTGGTTCGACAGTAGCTCCAGCGCGAGTACGTGTCCATAGGTCGTCGAAGCGCTTCGATACCGAATTCCGGCACGGCGTTGGCAGCGCGGCCGTTCCCGGGAAGACACCTTGATGCAACACCGTCCTCAGGTCCCCGACAAGTCCGGCAGCTTTCCGTCCCCTTCGGCTGAACGGATGCGTGAGGACTGGTGGGAGCGTCCGGTTTCGGGTACCAACGATCCAGTAGCACTGATCGGTAACGTACGGTCCTCAACATCCCTATATGCGGCGAGGTGGCCCTCATGTCCGCTTCCACCACCCCCTCTTCCCGTCCCGCCGTCACCGAGCGGGAGGCCCGTGAGGTGGCGGAGGCCGCCCGGGAACAGCACTGGCGCAAGCCCAGCTTCGCCAAGGAGCTCTTCCTCGGCCGCTTCCGGCTCGACCTCATCCATCCCCACCCCCTGCCGGCCGACGAGGCGGTTCAGCGCGGCGAGGAGTTCCTCGCCAAGCTCCGCGACCTCGTCGAGACGAAGGTCGACGCGGCCCTCATCGAGCGCGAGGCCCGGATCCCCGACGAGGTGATCGACGGGCTGAAGGAGCTCGGCGCCTTCGGCATGAAGATCGACACCAAGTACGGCGGTCTCGGCCTCACCCAGGTGTACTACAACAAGGCGCTCACCCTGGCCGGCTCCGCCAGCCCCGCCATCGGCGTGCTGCTCTCCGCGCACCAGTCGATCGGCGTGCCGCAGCCGCTGAAACTGTTCGGCACACAGGAACAGAAGGAGCGCTTCCTGCCGCGCTGCGCGCGCACGGACATCAGCGCCTTCCTGCTCACCGAGCCCGACGTCGGCTCCGACCCGGCCCGCCTCGCCACCACGGCCGTGCCCGACGGGGACGACTACGTCCTCGACGGCGTGAAGCTGTGGACCACCAACGGCGTCGTCGCCGACCTGCTGGTCGTCATGGCCCGGGTCCCGAAGAGCGAGGGCCACAAGGGCGGCATCACGGCCTTCGTCGTGGAGACCAACTCGCCCGGCGTCACCGTCGAGAACCGCAACGCCTTCATGGGCCTGCGCGGCATCGAGAACGGCGTCACCCGCTTCCACCAGGTCCGCGTCCCCGCCGCCAACCGCGTCGGCGCGGAGGGCCAGGGCCTGAAGATCGCCCTGACCACGCTCAACACCGGACGGCTCTCCCTGCCCGCCTCCTGCGTCGCGGCCGGCAAGTGGTGCCTGAAGATCGCCCGGGAGTGGTCGGCGGCCCGCGAGCAGTGGGGCAAGCCCGTCGCGCACCACGAGGCGGTCGGCTCCAAGATCTCCTTCATCGCGGCCACCACCTTCGCCCTGGAGGCCGTGACGGACCTGGCCTCGCAGATGGCCGACGAGGACCGCAACGACATCCGCATCGAAGGCGCCCTCGCCAAGCTCTACGCCTCCGAGATGGCCTGGACGATGGCCGACGAACTCGTCCAGATCCGCGGCGGCCGCGGCTTCGAGACGGCCGAGTCCCTCCGGGCCCGCGGCGAGCGCGGCGTCCCCGCCGAGCAGCTCCTGCGCGACCTGCGCATCAACCGCATCTTCGAGGGCTCGACGGAGATCATGCACCTCCTCATCGCCCGGGAGGCCGTCGACGCCCACCTCTCGGTCGCCGGCGACCTCATCGACCCGGAGAAGTCCCTGGGCGACAAGGCCAAGGCGGGAGCCAACGCGGGAGCCTTCTACGCCAAGTGGCTTCCGAAACTGGTCGCGGGCCCGGGCCAGCTCCCCACCTCCTACGCCGAGTTCAAGCACGGCGTGGACCTCTCCGGGCACCTGCGCTACGTCGAGCGCACGGCCCGCAAGCTCGCCCGCTCCACCTTCTACGCCATGTCCCGCTGGCAGGGCCGGATGGAGTCCAAGCAGGGCTTCCTCGGCCGGATCGTCGACATCGGCGCCGAGCTGTTCGCCATGAGCGCGGCCTGCGTACGGGCCGAACTGCTGCGCAGCCAGGGCGACCACGGCCGCGAGGCCTACCAGCTCGCCGACATCTTCTGCCGCCAGTCCCGCATCCGGATCGAGGAGCTCTTCAACCGCCTGTGGACCAACACCGACGACCTCGACCGCAAGGTCGTCAAGGGCGTCCTGTCGGGCACGTACGAGTGGCTGGAGCACGGCATCGTCGACCCGTCGGGCGAGGGACCGTGGATCGCGGACGCGACTCCCGGCCCGAGCCAGAAGGAGAACGTGCACCGGCCGATCCGCTGACCCGGCCTTCACGGGGGCGCGAACCACTGCGGCGCGCGCCCCCGTGAAGGGGATGCGCTGTCCTCACACACGACGCTTACGGCAACAATGGAGGAATGAGCGACAGTCCAGCCCCCCTCGCCGATCCCCATCTGGTCTACGACCCCGTAGCGGGCGACGGCCCGAAGGACGTGGTGATCCTCGGCTCCACCGGGTCCATCGGCACCCAGGCCATCGACCTCGTGCTGCGCAACCCCGGCCGGTTCCGGGTCACCGGCCTGTCCGCCAACGGCGGCCGGGTCGCCCTCCTCGCCGAGCAGGCGTACCGGCTGCGGGCGCGCACGGTCGCGGTCGCCCGTGAGGACGTCGAACCGGCCCTGCGCGAGGCGCTCACCGCGCAGTACGGCACGGGCGAGCCGCTCCCCGAGATCCTCGCCGGCCCGGACGCGGCCACGCAGCTGGCGGCGTCCGACTGCCACACCGTCCTGAACGGCATCACCGGCTCCATCGGCCTCGCCCCGACCCTGGCCGCCCTGGAGGCGGGCCGCACCCTCGCGCTCGCCAACAAGGAGTCGCTCATCGTGGGCGGCCCGCTGGTCAAGGCCCTCGCCAAGCCGGGGCAGATCATCCCGGTCGACTCCGAGCACGCCGCCCTCTTCCAGGCCCTGGCCGCCGGCACCCGCGCCGACGTCCGCAAGCTGGTCGTCACCGCCTCCGGCGGCCCCTTCCGCGGCCGTACGAAGGCGGAGCTGGCCCACGTCACCGTCGAGGACGCCCTCGCGCACCCCACCTGGGCCATGGGCCCGGTCATCACGATCAACTCCGCGACCCTCGTCAACAAGGGCCTGGAGGTCATCGAGGCGCACCTCCTCTACGACATTCCCTTCGACCGCATTGAGGTGGTCGTGCATCCCCAGTCGTATGTCCACTCGATGGTTGAGTTCACGGATGGATCGACACTGGCCCAGGCGACCCCGCCCGACATGCGCGGGCCCATCGCCATCGGCATCGGCTGGCCCGAGCGGGTCCCCGACGCCGCGCCCACCTTCGACTGGAGCAAGGCCTCGACCTGGGAGTTCTTCCCGCTCGACAACGAGGCCTTCCCGTCGGTGAACCTCGCCCGGCACGTCGGCGAGCTCGCGGGCACCGCCCCGGCGGTGTTCAATGCGGCCAACGAGGAGTGCGTGGAGGCGTTCCGCCAGGGCGCACTGCCCTTCAACGGGATCATGGAGACCGTCACCCGGGTCGTCGAGGAGCACGGCACCCCGCGTACGGGAACCTCACTCACCGTGTCGGACGTCCTCGAAGCGGAGACCTGGGCGCGGACCCGGGCCCGGGAACTGGCGGCACAGACGGCGGAGGCCCGTGCATGACGACCCTGATGTTCATCCTCGGCATAGGCCTCTTCGTGGTCGGCCTGCTGTTCTCGATCGCGTGGCACGAGCTGGGGCACCTGTCCACCGCCAAGCTGTTCGGCATCCGCGTGCCGCAGTACATGGTCGGTTTCGGCCCGACGATCTTCTCGCGCAAGAAGGGCGAGACCGAGTACGGCCTCAAGGCCATCCCCTTCGGCGGCTACATCCGCATGATCGGCATGTTCCCGCCCGGCCCCGACGGCCGACTGGAGGTCCGCTCCACCTCCCCGTGGCGCGGCATGATCGAGGACGCCCGCTCGGCCGCGTACGAGGAGCTCAGGCCGGGCGACGAGAACCGCATGTTCTACACGCGCGCGCCCTGGAAGCGCGTGATCGTGATGTTCGCGGGCCCCTTCATGAACCTGATCCTGGCCGTGGCGCTGTTCCTCGGCATCCTGATGGGCTTCGGCATCACCCAGCAGACGACGACGGTCAGCTCGGTCTCCCAGTGCGTCATCGCGCAGAGCGAGAACCGCGACAAGTGCGCCAAGGGCGACCCGGCCAGCCCCGCCGCCGCCGCGGGCCTCAAGGCGGGCGACAAGATCGTCTCATTCAACGGCGTGCCGACCGACGACTGGAACAAGCTGTCCGACCTGATCCGCGCCAACCCCGGCAAGGAAGTGCCGATCGTCGTCGACCGCAAGGGCCAGGACGTCACCCTGCACGCGAAGATCGCCACCAACCAGGTCGCCAAGAAGGACTCCGGCGGGCAGATCGTCGAGGGCCAGTACGTCCAGGCCGGATTCCTCGGCTTCAGCGCCGCCACCGGCGTGGTCAAACAGGACTTCGGCGACTCCGTGACCTGGATGGGCGACCGGATCGGTGAGGCCGTCGACTCCCTCGCCGCCCTGCCCAGCAAGATCCCGGCCCTGTGGAACGCGGCCTTCGACGGCGCCGAGCGCGAGGCCGACTCCCCGATGGGCGTGGTCGGCGCGGCCCGCGTCGGCGGCGAGATCTTCACCCTCGACATCCCGCCGACCCAGCAGCTGGCCATGGCCCTCATGCTGGTCGCCGGCTTCAACCTCTCCCTGTTCCTGTTCAACATGCTCCCGCTGCTGCCGCTCGACGGCGGCCACATCGCGGGCGCCCTGTGGGAGTCGCTGCGCCGCAACACGGCCAAGGTCCTGCGCCGGCCGGACCCGGGCCCCTTCGACGTGGCGAAGCTCATGCCCGTCGCGTACGTGGTCGCCGGGATCTTCATCTGCTTCACGATCCTGGTGCTGATCGCGGATGTGGTTAACCCGGTGAGAATCTCCTAGTCATACGGCGTTCGGGGCGGCTCGGCATACTTTCTGCCGGGCCGCCTCCCATTGAGTGGCAATGCGGGTGGGATGTGCCCGCGCCAGTGCATGTGCCGTAATCTCGAAGCTCGGAGCCCGCTGCTCACGGGACCGGACCTTGATCCACGACTTGGGGTTGCACAGCAGATGACTGCGATTTCTCTCGGCATGCCGTCCGTTCCGACCAAGCTCGCCGAGCGCCGGAAGAGCCGCCAGATCCAGGTCGGATCCGTGGCCGTCGGCGGAGACGCCCCTGTCTCGGTCCAGTCGATGACGACGACGCGTACGTCCGACATCGGCGCGACCCTCCAGCAGATCGCGGAACTCACCGCGTCCGGCTGCCAGATCGTCCGGGTCGCCTGCCCGACCCAGGACGACGCCGACGCCCTCGCCACCATCGCCCGCAAGTCGCAGATCCCGGTCATCGCCGACATCCACTTCCAGCCGAAGTACGTCTTCGCCGCGATCGAGGCGGGCTGCGCGGCGGTCCGCGTCAACCCCGGCAACATCAAGCAGTTCGACGACAAGGTCAAGGAGATCGCCAAGGCGGCCCGGGACCACGGCACCCCGATCCGCATCGGTGTCAACGCGGGCTCCCTCGACAAGCGCCTGCTCCAGAAGTACGGCAAGGCGACCCCCGAGGCCCTGGTCGAGTCGGCCCTGTGGGAGGCGTCCCTCTTCGAGGAGCACGACTTCCGGGACATCAAGATCTCCGTCAAGCACAACGACCCGGTCGTGATGATCGAGGCGTACAAGCAGCTCGCCGAGCAGTGCGACTACCCGCTCCACCTCGGCGTCACGGAGGCCGGGCCCGCCTTCCAGGGCACGATCAAGTCGGCGGTCGCCTTCGGCGCGCTGCTCAGCCAGGGCATCGGCGACACCATCCGCGTCTCCCTGAGCGCGCCCCCGGCCGAGGAAGTGAAGGTCGGCCTCCAGATCCTGGAGTCGCTGGGCCTCAAGGAGCGCGGCCTGGAGATCGTCTCCTGCCCGTCCTGCGGCCGCGCCCAGGTCGACGTCTACAAGCTGGCCGAAGAGGTCACGGCCGGCCTCACCGGCATGGAGGTCCCCCTCCGCGTCGCCGTCATGGGCTGCGTCGTCAACGGCCCCGGCGAGGCCCGCGAGGCCGACCTCGGCGTCGCCTCCGGCAACGGCAAGGGCCAGATCTTCGTCAAGGGCGAGGTCATCAAGACGGTCCCCGAGTCCAAGATCGTCGAGACCCTGATCGAAGAGGCGATGAAGCTCGCCGAGCAGATGGAGAAGGACGGCGTCATCTCAGGCGAGCCGTCGGTTGCGGTAGCGGGCTGAGGTTTCCGGAGCGCCGGTTTTCCCTGCGTCCTTCTTGGGGGCGCGGGGAACTGCGCGACCAGCCACAGAAAACCCGCACCCGCCGACAAACCCCCGGCTCCCGAGCTCGAAGGCGCCCGGCCCAAGCAGCGCAGCTATAGTGCGGAGACCAAGCAGACCCGAGTGTGTGAGGCCCCGCCCGTGTTGACGCAGACGACCTCCCGGGTCCTCGAACCGAGCGACCTGGACGCCGCGCTCGCCATACTCGACCGCGAGCCCGTCGCGAACGCCTTCGTGACCTCCCGCGTGCAGATCGCCGGCCTCGACCCCTGGCGGCTCGGCGGAGAGATGTGGGGCTGGTACGAGGACGGCATGCTGACGTCCCTGTGCTACGCGGGCGCCAACCTCGTCCCCATCTGCGCCACCCCGCGCGCCGTCCGCGCCTTCGCCGACCGCGCCCGCCGGGCAGGCCGCCGCTGCTCCTCCATCGTCGGCCCGGCCGCCTCCACCGCCGACCTGTGGCGGCTGCTGGAACCCCAGTGGGGCCCGGCCCGCGACGTCCGCCGCCACCAGCCGCTCATGGTCACCGACCGCCTGCCGGACGGCATCGCCCCGGACCCGTACGTCCGTCGCGTCCGCAAGGACGAGATGGAGAAGATCATGCCGGCGTGCGTGGCGATGTTCACCGAGGAGGTCGGCGTCTCCCCGCTGGCCGGCGACGGCGGCCTCCTCTATCAGGCCCGCGTCGCCGAACTCGTCGGATCCGGCCGCGCCTTCGCCCGCTTCGACGCGGACGGCAAGGTCGTCTTCAAGGCCGAGATCGGCGCCGCGACCGACCGCGCCTGCCAGATCCAGGGCGTCTGGGTCGCCCCCGAGTACCGGGGCACCGGCCTGGCGGCCCCGGGCATGGCAGCGGTCCTGCGCTACGCCCTGGCCGACGTGGCCCCGGTGGCGAGCCTGTACGTCAACGACTTCAACACGGCAGCCCGCAGGACGTACCAGAGGGTGGGCTTCCAAGAGGTCGGCGCCTTCATGAGCGTGCTGTTCTGACAACTCGAAGCCCCCTGTAGGCTCCCCGCCATGGACCTGGTGATCGGCCCCCTCGACCTCTCCGCCCACGTCGACGAGGCCCTGGAAGTCCAAGCCGTGGCATTCGGGCTGGGCCCCGACGAAGTCGCAGTCCGCCGCCAGATCGTCCTGCGCCACATGACCTACCCGGGCGCCCGCGCCCTCGGCGCGACAACCGGCGGCAAGCTCGTGGGCTTCGTCTACGGCATGCCCAACGACCGCGCCCACTGGTGGTCCACCGTCGTGGAGCCGTACCTCAGGGCGAACCACCACGACCACTGGCTCGACGACGCCTTCGTGATCACCGAACTGCACGTCCACCCCGCCCACCAGAACCGCGGCATCGGGCGTTCCCTGATCACCACGATCACCGACGACGCCGCGGAACCCCGCTCGATCCTCTCCGCGATCGACACCGAGAGCCCCGCCCGCGCGCTCTACCGCTCCCTCGGCTACCGGGACCTGGCCCGCCAGGTCCTCTTCCCGAGCGCCCCCAAGCCGTACGCGGTGATGGGCGCTCCGCTTCCGCTCCGCCGCCGTTAACCGATTTCCGCCGCCCGGTGCCCCCCGGATAACCTCCTGCCATCACCTACACGCAGCAGGAGCAGAGAAGCCATGGCGAACGTACCGGTCCAGCGCATGTCCCAGTTGATGGCGAAGACGTTGCGCGACGACCCGGCGGACGCCGAGGTCCTCAGCCACAAGCTCCTCGTCCGCGCCGGGTACGTGCGCCGCACCGCCGCCGGGATCTGGAGCTGGCTGCCGCTCGGCAAGCGGGTCCTGGCCAACGTGGAGCGCATCGTCCGTGAGGAGATGGACGCCGTCGGCGCCCAGGAGGTACTGCTCCCCGCCATCCTGCCGCGCGAGCCCTACGAGGCCACCGGCCGCTGGGAGGAGTACGGCCCCGAGCTGTTCCGCCTCCAGGACCGCAAGGGCGGCGACTACCTCCTCGGCCCCACCCACGAGGAGATCTTCACCCTGCTGGTGAAGGACCAGGCGTCCTCCTACAAGGACCTGCCGGTGATCCTCTACCAGATCCAGAACAAGTACCGCGACGAGGCCAGGCCCCGTGCCGGCATCCTGCGCGGCCGCGAGTTCCTCATGAAGGACTCCTACTCCTTCGACACCGAGGACGAGGGCCTCGCCCGCTCCTACGCCCTGCACCGCGAGGCCTACCAGAAGATCTTCGCGCGCCTCGGCCTCGACTACCGCATCTGCGCCGCCACCGCCGGCGCGATGGGCGGCTCCAAGTCGGAGGAGTTCCTCGCCCCTGCCGAGGCCGGCGAGGACACCTTCGCCGACTGCCCGAACTGCGACTTCGCCGCCAACACCGAGGCGATCACGTACGAGCTGAAGCCCGTCGACGCCGCGGACGTGCCGGCCGCCGAGGACATCCCGACCCCCGACACCCCGACCATCGAGACCCTCGCCGCCTCCCTCGGCGTCCCGGCCTCGGCCACGCTGAAGAACCTCCTCGTCAAGGTCGACGGCGAGATCGTCGCCGTCGGTGTCCCCGGCGACCGCGAGGTCGACATGGACAAGGTCGAGGCGCACTTCGCCCCCGCCGTCGTCGAACTCGTCACCGAGACGGACTTCGCGGCCCGCCCCGACCTGGTCCGCGGCTACGTCGGACCGCAGGGCCTGGACAAGGTCACCTACATCGCCGACCCGCGCGTCGCCCCGGGGACGTCCTGGATCACCGGCGCCAACAAGCCCGGCACGCACACCAAGAACGTCGTCGCGGGCCGCGACTTCGAGGTCGACCGTTACGTCGACGTCGTGGTCGTGCAGGAGGGCGACCCCTGCCCGAAGTGCGGCACGGGCCTCGTCCTCGACCGGGCCATCGAGATCGGCCACATCTTCCAGCTGGGCCGCAAGTACACCGACGCCCTCAAGCTCGACGTCCTCGGCCAGAACGGCAAGCCGGTCCGCGTCACCATGGGCTCCTACGGCATCGGCGTCTCCCGAGCGGTCGCCGCCATCGCCGAGCAGAGCGCCGACGACAAGGGCCTGTGCTGGCCCAAGGAGGTCGCCCCGGCCGACGTCCACGTGGTCGCCGCCGGCAAGGCCCTCCAGACCGAACTGGCCCTCGACATCTCCCAGAAGCTGGCCGCCGCCGGCGTCCGCGTCCTTGTCGACGACCGCGCCGGCGTCTCCCCGGGCGTCAAGTTCACGGACTCCGAGCTGATGGGCGTACCGCAGATCCTGGTGGCCGGGCGGCGCGCGGCCGACGGCGTGGTGGAGCTGAAGGACCGCCGCACCGGCGAGCGCGAGGAGCTGACGGTCGAGGAGGCCGTCGCCCGGCTCACCGCCTGAGCGCCCTGGCCCTGTGAGCGCTCCGGGCCTGCGGAGCGCTCACAGCCAGCCCGCGAACTCCAGCAGCAGCTCCGCGTCCCGCGGGCGACCCACCCGCCCCGCCCGCACACCCGACTCCACGGCCCGGAACAGCGTCCAGCCGCGCAGCCGCTCCTGGTCGACGTCCAGGGACTCGGCCAGGCGCTTCACCCGGCGCCGGGTCGTCGCCGCGCCGGACGGCTGGGCGATCAGGTCCTCCACCCGGTCGCGGACCAGCCGGGCCAGATCGAAGGCGCACTCGCCGACCACCGGGTCGGGCCCCACCGCCAGCCACGGCATCCGCTCCCCGGCGAGCACCTTGCTCTGCCGGAACGTGCCGTGCAGCAGCCGGTGTTCGGGCGGCGCGGCCAGCAGCTCCGCACGCGCCGCGAGCGCCACGTCGACCAGCGGTGCCACCTCGGGATCGACCCGGGCACGCGCCCGCATCGCCTCGGCCTGCCGCCCGGTCCGCTCGGCCACGGTCTCGAAGGGGAAGCCGGCGGGCGGCTCCACCCACAGCCGCCGCAGCGTCCCCGCCGCCTCCAGCAGCGCCTTCGCCTCCGGCAGCGACCGCACCGACACGTCCGGATGCAGCCGCTCCAGCAGCAGCACACCCTCGGTCCGACCGGGTTCGAGCAACTGCACGGCACCCCGCCCGGCCCAGTGCGCGAGCGCGGCCCGCTCCGCCTCCGGACGGGCCCGGCCCGGCGCCAGCTTCAGCACGGCGGGCGTACCGTCGGCCGTCCGCACCAGCACGACCAGGCTGCTGCGCCCGCCGGGCACCTGCACCCGCTCCACGGTCAACTCGCGTAGCGCGACGGCCTGCTGCGCCGCCCCGGGCAGCTTCTCCAGCCAGTCGTCACCGTCCGGTGCCGTCTCACCGAGCGCCCTGACCAGACGCTTCGGCGGTTCGAAAACCATGCGCGAGTCGTTCCCTTCATGCTGTCCGCGGTGCGTGCCCTGCGCGGGTCACGCCGTCGGCGCCGCCAAGGGCGGGGCCGTGCCGGCCCGCTCGGCGAGCCCAGGGAAGGCTACGCTCTCGCCGCGCCAGCGCACCGCCCGCACCGCCGCCTCCCGCAGCGCCTCGGCGGCCAGGGCCCGCCGGGCGCCGCCCGCCGCGCGCACCAGGTCCGAGTACACCCCGGCCACCCGGTCCTCCAGCTCTGCGGCGAGCCGCACGGCCGCCGCCGCGTCCGGCACCGGGAACGGCAGCGCGTACCCGGCGGCCGCCGCCACGGGCCTGCCGCCCAGGTCCTTCACCTCGCGCACCAGCGCGTCCCGGCGCGTCCGGTGGGCGTCGTACGCCGTCCGTGCCTCGGCGCGCTGTCCCTCGCCGATCCGGCCGCCGACGACGCCGTAGCCGTACACCGCCGCGTGCTCGGCGGCCAGCGCCGCCTGCAGGGCCCGCAGCTCCCGGTCCTTCGCCTCGCTCACGCGCCACCCTCCGTCAGCAGATACACGTGCGCCGCCCCGGCCGCCGCCACCGAGGCCAGCAGCCGCGCCAGCTCGCCCGGCGCGTCGAGCAGTGCCTTGGCCCGCCGGTCGGCGAGGTCCCGCTCCGCGGCGGCGAGCGCGGCGAGCGCGTCCTTGTCGCTGCCCGGCACGGCGGCGGCCGAAGGGGAGGCCGACGCGGCCGAGGCAGAGAGGGAGGGGGAGGGAGACGCCTTCCGGCCCGGCCCCCCGCCGAAGGCCTGCGCATGCCGCACGGACTCCTCCCGCAGCGGGCGCAGCCGCTCCGCGAGCCCCGGATGGGCGGTGATCACGGCGTCGTACCGCTCCACCAGCCCCTCGCTGTCCCGCGCCGCACGCGCGCGTGCCCGGCGCTCGGCCGCCGACGGGCCGTCCTCCGGGGCACCCGGACCGTCGCCCCCGGCGGTGCAGCCCGCCAGGGCGAGAGCCGCCGGGCCGACGGCGAGCAGAGTCCTTCTGCGCGGCCCCGACCGGGCGCGCGGAGATGAGGGGAACGGCACGTCAGACGTCCTCGGGGGGCTCGTACGAGAAAGAAACGGCTCTGAGGGCTGAACGCCCGTGATCACGGTACCCGGGCCCCCGCCCGGGACCACTCAGCGGCACCGTTCGTCACCGGGTGGACGGCAACACACCCCGCGACCGGATACCCTTTGACCAGACACGCGACCCATCCCACAACAGCACACGCGGCCGAGGAGTCACCCGGATGAGCACCACCCAGAGCGAGAGGCTGCGAAAACTGCTGGAACCGCTCGTCACATCCCAGGGCCTGGATCTCGAAGAGATCGAAGTGGACTCCGTCGGACGCAAGCGTGTGCTGCGCGTCGTCGTCGACTCGGACACGGGCGCCGACCTGGACCAGATCGCCGATGTGAGCCGCGCGCTCTCGGCGAAGCTCGACGAGACGGACGCGATGGGCGAGGGGGAGTACACCCTCGAGGTCGGCACCCCGGGCGCGGAGCGCCTCCTCACGGAACACCGGCACTACGTCCGCGCCACGGACCGCCTGGTGAAGTTCCAGCTGGCCGAGGGCGGCGAGCTGGTCGCCAGGATCCTCAAGGTCGACGACGAGGGAATCGACACCGAGGTGCCCGGGGTGAAGGGCCGCAAGGCCACCGCGCGCAGACTCGCCTTCGACGACATCGTCCGGGCACGCGTCCAGGTCGAGTTCAGCCGCAAGGACAACAAGAAGGAAGAGGAGGCGTAGCCGTGGACATCGACATGAGTGCCCTGCGGGGCTTGGTTCGGGAGAAGGAGATCTCCTTCGACCTGCTGGTCGAGGCGATCGAGTCGGCCCTCCTCATCGCCTACCACCGCACCGAGGGAAGCCGCCGTCACGCGCGCGTGGAGCTCAACCGGGAGACCGGCCATGTGACCGTGTGGGCGAAGGAGGACCCCGACGATCTCGAGGAGGGCCAGGAGCCCCGCGAGTTCGACGACACCCCGTCCGGTTTCGGCCGTATCGCCGCCACCACGGCCAAGCAGGTCATCCTGCAGCGCCTGCGCGACGCCGAGGACGACGCGACGCTCGGCGAGTACGCGGGCCGCGAGGGCGACATCGTCACCGGCGTGGTCCAGCAGGGCCGCGACCCGAAGAACGTGCTCGTCGACATCGGCAGGCTGGAAGCCATCCTGCCGGTCCAGGAGCAGGTGCCGGGCGAGACCTACCCGCACGGCATGCGGCTGCGGTCGTACGTCGTCCGGGTGGCCAAGGGCGTCCGCGGCCCGTCCGTGACGCTGTCGCGAACGCACCCCAATCTGGTGAAGAAGCTCTTCGCCCTGGAGGTGCCGGAGATCGCCGACGGGTCCGTGGAGATCTCCGCGATCGCCCGTGAGGCCGGCCACCGCACGAAGATCGCCGTACGGTCCACCCGGTCCGGCCTGAACGCCAAGGGCGCCTGCATCGGCCCCATGGGCGGCCGTGTGCGCAACGTGATGGGCGAGCTGAACGGTGAGAAGATCGACATCGTCGACTGGTCGGAGGACCCGGCCGAGATGGTGGCGAACGCGTTGTCCCCGGCGCGTGTCTCCAAGGTGGAGATCGTGGACATGGCGACCCGGTCGGCCCGGGTGACCGTGCCCGACTACCAGCTGTCCCTGGCCATCGGCAAGGAGGGGCAGAACGCCCGCCTCGCGGCCCGGCTGACCGGCTGGCGGATCGACATCCGGCCGGACACCGAACCGGCCGGGGACGACCGGGCCGGGGAATAGATCCAAGCCGCGGGTCGTTCAGATCACGACAGGTTCGGGCCCGGCAACTGTTCGAATCCTGCCCCAAAGGGGTGAGGCGCCTACGGGGAGGTAGACTTAACGGTGTCTGGCCGGACGCGCACCCGCGCATGCCCTGAACGCACCTGTGTGGGGTGTCGGGAGCGAGTGGCCAAGGCCGATCTGTTGCGGATCGTGTTGATCGAGGGTGCATGCGTCCCTGATCCACGCGGTACGCTGCCCGGCCGGGGTGCGTATGTGCACCCCACACCGGTCTGTCTCGACCAGGCGGTTCGCCGCCGGGCGTTCACGAGGGCACTGCGCGCCCCGGGAGCGCCCGACACAAAGGCGTTGCGCCAATACGTCGAGCAGACAACAGTTGCCGAGCAGGCAACACGGTAAGAACGTGCCGCACGGAACCCCCCGTGCGGTCTAGGTACCTCGCGAGTCGAAAGCAGGTCGAGATTGCGATGAGCACTCGATGAGTACGCGATGAGTACGCCCATGAACTAGCGACGGTCCGGCTTCACCCGGACCTCAAAGGAGCGAAGTGGCTAAGGTCCGGGTCTACGAACTCGCCAAGGAGTTCGGTGTCGAGAGCAAGGTCGTCATGGCCAAGCTCCAGGAGCTCGGTGAATTCGTCCGTTCGGCGTCTTCGACCATCGAAGCGCCCGTTGTACGCAAGCTGACGGACGCCCTCCAGCAGGGCAACGGTGGCGGCAAGTCCGCCCCCGCACGCAAGGCTGCCCCGGCGAAGCCGGCAGCCCCTTCCCCGGCGCAGGCTGCCCGTCCGGCCGCCCCGCGCCCGCCGGCCCCCAAGCCGGCAGCCGCCGAGAAGCCCGCGGCTCCGGCCGCACCGGCCACTCCCGGCCCCCGTCCCACCCCGGGTCCGAAGCCCGCGCCGCGGCCCGCCCCGGCGTCCCCGGCTCCGACCACGCCCGAGTTCACGGCGCCCCCGGCGGCTCCCTCCTCGCAGGGTTCGTCGCAGGGTTCGTCGCAGGGCTCCTCGCAGGGTTCCGGTGCGCGTCCGGGCGCCCCGCGTCCGGCCGGCCAGTCGCCGCGTCCGGGTGCCCCGCGTCCGGGTGGTTCCGGCCAGGGCGGCCAGGGCCGTGGTGACCGGGGCGAGCGCCCCGGCGCCTCGCGTCCGGGTGGCGGCGCCCCGCGTCCCGGTGCCCGTCCGGCGGGTCCCCGTCCGGGCAACAACCCGTTCACCTCTGGTGGTTCCACCGGCATGGCGCGCCCCCAGGCGCCCCGTCCGGGCGGTGCCCCGCGTCCCGGCGGCCCTGGTGCCCCCGGCGGCGGACAGCGTCCGCAGGGCCAGGGCCAGGGCGGTCCCCGTCCGCAGGGTGCGGGCGGCGGTCCTCGTCCGCAGGCTCCGGGCGGCGCGCGTCCCACTCCGGGCGGCATGCCCCGTCCGCAGGGCGGCGGTCCGCGTCCCGGCGGCGGTCCCGGCGGTCCGCGTCCCAACCCCGGCATGATGCCGCAGCGTCCGGCTGCCGGTCCGCGTCCCGGTGGCGGTGGCCCCGGCGGCCGCGGTCCTGGTGGCGGCGGTCGTCCCGGTGGCGGCGGCGGTCGCCCGGGTGGCGGCGGCTTCGCGGGTCGTCCGGGTGGCGGCGGTGGCGGTTTCGCCGGTCGTCCCGGTGGTCCCGGTGGCGGTGGCGGCGGTTTCGCCGGCCGTCCGGGTGGCGGCGGTGGCCGTCCCGGCTTCGGTGGTCGTCCCGGTGGTCCCGGTGGCCGTGGTGGCACGCAGGGCGCCTTCGGTCGTCCCGGCGGTCCCGCGCGTCGTGGCCGCAAGTCGAAGCGGCAGAGGCGCCAGGAGTACGAGGCCATGCAGGCCCCGTCGGTCGGCGGTGTGATGCTGCCTCGCGGCAACGGCGAGACCGTTCGCCTGTCGCGCGGTGCCTCGCTCACCGACTTCGCGGAGAAGATCAACGCCAACCCGGCGTCGCTCGTCGCGGTCATGATGAACCTCGGCGAGATGGTCACGGCCACGCAGTCCGTCTCCGACGAGACGCTCCAGCTCCTCGCCGACGAGATGAACTACACGGTTCAGATCGTCAGCCCGGAGGAGGAGGACCGCGAGCTCCTCGAGTCCTTCGACATCGAGTTCGGCGAGGACGAGGGCGACGAGGAGGACCTGATGGTCCGCCCGCCGGTCGTCACCGTCATGGGTCACGTTGACCACGGTAAGACCCGGCTCCTCGACGCCATCCGCAAGACGAACGTCATCGCGGGCGAGGCCGGCGGCATCACCCAGCACATCGGTGCCTACCAGGTCGCGACCGAGGTCAACGACGAAGAGCGCAAGATCACCTTCATCGACACCCCGGGTCACGAGGCGTTCACCGCCATGCGTGCCCGTGGTGCCCGGTCGACGGACATCGCGATCCTGGTCGTCGCGGCCAACGACGGCGTCATGCCGCAGACGGTCGAGGCGCTCAACCACGCGAAGGCGGCCGAGGTTCCGATCGTCGTCGCGGTCAACAAGATCGACGTCGAGGGTGCGGACCCGACCAAGGTGCGCGGTCAGCTGACCGAGTACGGCCTCGTGGCCGAGGAGTACGGCGGCGACACCATGTTCGTCGACATCTCCGCCAAGCAGGGTCTGAACATCGACTCCCTGCTGGAGGCCGTGGTCCTCACGGCCGATGCCTCGCTCGACCTTCGGGCCAACCCGAACCAGGACGCGCAGGGCATCGCGATCGAGTCCCGTCTCGACCGCGGCCGTGGTGCCGTGTCGACGGTCCTCGTCCAGCGCGGCACGCTGCGGGTCGGCGACACCATGGTGGTCGGCGACGCGTACGGCCGAGTGCGGGCGATGCACGACGACAACGGCAACCTCGTCACCGAGGCCGGCCCGTCGACGCCGGTGCAGGTCCTGGGTCTGACCAACGTCCCGGGTGCCGGCGACAACTTCCTCGTCGTCGACGAGGACCGTACGGCCCGTCAGATCGCGGAGAAGCGTGCGGCGCGCGAGCGCAACGCGGCCTTCGCGAAGCGCACGCGCCGTGTGTCGCTGGAGGACCTGGACAAGGTGCTGAAGGCCGGCGAGGTCCAGCAGCTGAACCTGATCATCAAGGGTGACGCTTCCGGTTCCGTCGAGGCACTCGAGTCCTCCCTGCTCCAGCTGGACGTCGGCGAAGAGGTCGACATCCGCGTCCTGCACCGCGGCGTCGGTGCGGTCACGGAGTCCGACATCGACCTGGCGATGGGCTCGGACGCCATCGTGATCGGCTTCAACGTGCGCGCCGCCGGGCGTGCGCAGCAGATGGCCGAGCGCGAGGGCGTGGACGTCCGGTACTACTCGGTCATCTACCAGGCGATCGAGGAGATCGAGGCGGCCCTCAAGGGCATGCTCAAGCCGGAGTACGAAGAGGTCGAGCTCGGTACGGCGGAGATCCGCGAGGTCTTCAAGTCGTCCAAGCTGGGCAACATCGCGGGTGTTCTCATCCGCTCCGGCGAGGTCAAGCGCAACACCAAGGCCCGCCTCATCCGCGACGGCAAGGTGGTCGCGGAGAACCTCAACATCGAGGGCCTGCGTCGCTTCAAGGACGACGTCACCGAGATCCGCGAAGGGTTCGAGGGCGGTATCAACCTCGGCAACTTCAACGACATCAAGGTCGACGACGTCATCGCGACGTACGAGATGCGCGAGAAGCCGCGGGTGTAACCCACGGTTGTCAGACCGGCCGACGGGGCCTCGCCCCGTCGGCCGGCTGGTCGTTTGCTCCTCCTGCGGAACAGCCTCGGCGCACCCTGTGGGGTGCGCAGGGGCGAAGCCCCGCGAGGGGTGCAGGGGACGCAGTCCCCGCCGGGGTCCGGGGCGGAGCCCCGGAGGCAGCACCTCCTGGCCGACCGTGTCGGGCGGGTGGGTGGGCAAAGGAAAACCCCGTCGAGCCACCGGACGGTACGCGGTACCGTTCTTGATGTCCCTGCCCCAACCGCAGGGCCATCGATCCCGTACCGGCGGGTCATCCGGATACACACATGTACGTGGGGACGCTGTCCTTCGACCTGCTCCTCGGCGACGTACGGTCGCTGAAGGAGAAGCGCTCCGTCGTCCGCCCCATCGTCGCCGAGCTCCAGCGCAAGTACGCGGTGAGCGCGGCCGAGGTGGATCACACGGACCTCCACCGCAGGGCCGTCATCGGCCTCGCGCTGGTGTCCGGCGACGCGGGGCACGTGAGCGAGGTCCTCGACCGGTGCGAACGGCTGGTCGCCGCCCGCCCCGAGGTGGAGCTGCTGTCCGTCAGGCGGCGCTTCCACGGCGAAGACGACTGACGAACCGAGAACGACCCAGACAGGAAAGAACGGGAGACGGACCAGTGGCCGACAACGCGCGGGCCAAGAGGCTGGCGGACCTCATCCGGGAAGTGGTGGCCCAGAAGCTGCAGCGTGGGATCAAGGACCCGCGGCTCGGCTCGCACGTCACCATCACGGACACGCGGGTCACGGGCGATCTGCGGGAGGCGACCGTCTTCTACACCGTGTACGGGGACGAGGAGGAGCGGAACGCCGCCGCGGCCGGTCTGGAGAGCGCCAAGGGCGTCCTGCGCTCCGAGGTCGGCCGGGCCGCCGGCGTGAAGTTCACGCCGACCCTGACCTTCGTCATGGACGCCCTTCCGGACACCGCGCGCGCCATCGAGGACCTCCTCGACAAGGCGCGCCAGTCCGACGAGAAGGTGCGGGAGGCCTCCGCGGGCGCGAAGTACGCCGGCGACGCCGACCCGTACCGCAAGCCGGACGAGGACGACGAGACGGACGACACCGCCGAATGACCCAGAAGCACACCACGCCCGACGGCCTCGTCATCGTCGACAAGCCGTCGGGCTTCACTTCGCACGACGTCGTCGCCAAGATGCGCGGCATCGCCAGAACGCGACGCGTCGGGCACGCCGGCACCCTCGACCCGATGGCGACGGGCGTCCTCGTCCTCGGCGTCGAGAAGGCCACCAAGCTCCTCGGCCACCTCGCGCTGACCGAGAAGGAGTACCTGGGCACCATCCGGCTCGGGCAGAACACCCTCACGGACGACGCCGAGGGGGAGATCACCTCTTCCACGGACGCCTCCGGGGTCACCCGCGACGCCATCGACGCGGGCATCGCCAAGCTGACCGGCGACATCATGCAGGTGCCGTCCAAGGTCAGCGCCATCAAGATCAACGGCGTGCGGTCCTACAAGCGGGCCAGGGACGGCGAGGAGTTCGACATCCCGGCCCGGCCCGTCACGGTCTCCTCCTTCGGCGTGTACGACGTCCGGGAGGCAGTCGCCGAGGACGGCACGGCCGTACTCGACCTGGTCGTCTCGGTCGTCTGCTCCTCCGGCACGTACATCCGGGCCCTCGCCCGCGACCTGGGCGCCGACCTCGGCGTGGGCGGGCATCTCACCGCCCTGCGCCGCACCCGCGTCGGCCCCTACAAGCTGGACGCGGCCCGCACGCTCGACCAGCTCCAGCAGGAGCTGACCGTGATGCCCATCGCCGAGGCCGCCACGGCCGCGTTCCCCCGCTGGGACGTCGACACCCGGCGGGCCAAGCTGCTCACCAACGGCGTACGGCTGGAGATGCCCGAGACGTACGCGGGCTCCGGCCCCGTCGCCGTCTTCGACCCGGAGGGCCGCTTCCTCGCCCTCGTCGAGGAGCAGCGGGGCAAGGCCAAGAGCCTGGCCGTCTTCGGCTGACGGCCCGACCGGGACCGTCCGCCCGTGGAGCGGCGACCACGGGGTACCTCCACTGCCGCCGCTCCACGGTCCCCCCTCGGTTCCCCCACCCCTAGGGTGTATCCAGCCGTCCCTCTCCGTTCACCCGTCCGTGCGGGCGCTCGGAGTGAACCGGGGGAGCGGAAGGGGGCGCTTTCGCCGAGCGATCTGTCCCGCTGATCATCCCGGCCCTACCGTCGAACACAAGGGCACGGGTGTACGGCGGGGAGGCTCGACGATGACGTCGCGGAACCGGTCCGGGGAGACACAGGACAGCGCACCAGGATCCCAGGACCGCCCCGAAGCAGCGGAGCAGACGACCGAGGGGACCGACGCCGGGGCATCCGGCCCGGCCCTCGTCCGTATCCACGACCTCGCCGGCCGGCCCCGGGGCACCGGCTTCCTGGCCGACCATCACGGCACGCTCGTCACCAGCCACGAGGCGGTCGACGGCCTGCCCCGGCTCGTCCTGCACGGGGCCGGGGGCCGCCGCCGGGTCGTGTCCGCCGACGCGGTGACCCCGCTGCCCGCGCTCGACCTGGCCCTCGTACGGACCGAGGACCTCGGGGTCCCGCCGCTGCCCGTCACCGTGCGGGGCGGGGCCGGGACGGGCGCCTATGTGCGGATCGCCGCCGGCGGCTGGCGCGAGGCCAGGGTGCTGGGCTCGACCGCCGTGACGTACACCGCCACGGACCGCCTCCACCGCCTCGACGGCGCGCTGGAACTGGCGGTCGGCACGGCAGGGCGCGACGCGCTGCGGCTGGGCGGCGGAGCGGCCGGCGGCCCGGTGCTCGACGCCGCGACCGGCGCGGTCGTCGGGGTTCTCGGCACGGCGCTCAGCACCGACCACAGCGACGTCGGGTTCGCCGTGCCGCTGCATCCTCAGGATCCCGGCGCGGCGGGCCCGCTCGCCGAGCTGCTCGCCGAGAACGCGGCGACGGTCCCCGCGTACGGCGCCGACCTCAACCTGGCCGGGGTGCTGGAGCTGACCGGCACGGCGGTGGGGCTGGACGGTCCGCCCGGCGGCACGGGACTCCCGGAGCCGGTGGAACGGGCGGCCGTGGTAGCCGAGTTCGGCGCGTTCGCGGCAGGACCCGCGGCGGTGCTCGGTCTCGTCGGGCCGCCCGGCAGCGGCCGTACGACGGAACTCGCGGCGCTCGCCGCGCGCCGCGCCCGCGACGGGCATCCCACACTGTGGCTGCGCGGCTGCGAACTGCGGGGCGACGACGCCTCGGTGGCCGACGCGGCACGCCGGGCGCTGACCCGGGCTGCCTCTGTCGTGGCCGCGTCCCGGCCCGGTCATCTGCCGGCCGACCTGGGCGACGCCACTCCCGAGCGCCTCGCCCGACTCGCCGGCGCCTTCGGCCGGCCCCTGTTGCTGCTCCTCGACGGCCCGGAGGAGATGCCCTTGGCGCTGGCCCGCCGCCTGGCCGACTGGACGGACGGGACGGCGCGGTGGCTGCGCGAGACGGGAGTGCGGCTGGTCGTGGCGTCCCGGGCGGAGTACTGGGAGGGGGCGGGCTTCCCGGCGGAGGTCCTGCACCGGCCTGCCGGTGCCGACGGCGGGCCCGCGTGTGTGCGCCTCGGCGATCTCACCGAGGAGGAGGCCCGCGAGGCCCGTCTGCGCCATGGCATCCCGGAGAGCGCCCTCGTCGACACCGACGCCCGGCACCCTCTCACCCTGCGACTGCTCGGCGAGATCCGGGCGGCCCTCGCCGACGCACCCGACGGTCCGCCCTGTCCGGACGGCCCCGGCGCCACCGTCGGCCGCGACGAGGTCTTCGCGGCCTACCTGGACCTGATGTCCCTGCGCATCGCCCAGCGGCTGGCCGCAGGGAGCGGCCTGTGCGGCACGGCCGTCCGCCGGCTGGCCGCCAAGGTCGCCGGGCAGGTGCACGAGGCCGCCCGGCGCGGCCTCGGGCCCGGGCTGGGGGACCTGGACCGCGAGGCCTTCGAGTCGGTGTTCCCGTGGGGGCCCGCACCGGAGCGGCTCGGTGGCGGCACCGGCTGGGCGTCGGCCGTCCTCGCCGAGGGCCTGCTCGTGCCCGCCGGATCCGGCTACCGCTTCGCCCACGAGGAGCTCGCCGACTGGCTCCAGGGCATGCACCTCGACCTCGACGAGGCCTTGCACGTCCTCGTCCACCGCCGGCCGGACGCGCAGTCCGACCCCGTCCCGCACCACCGCATCGGTCCGGTCGTCCAGGCCCTGCTGTTCCTCGCCCGCCAGCACGGCGCCGGCCGACTGGCCTCCCGGCTGGCGGACCTGGTGCACGCCCTGGACGCCGATCCGCGGTCCTGGTGGGCCGCCCGGCTGCTCGCCGGGACCCTGTCGGCCGTGCCCGAGGCGACGCCGTACACGGAGGTGCTGCGGCTGCTCGCCGACCGGATCGTGGCCTGGCGGCGGCAGGGAAGGCCCGTGCCGGAGGAGGTCGGGCCCGCGTTCTGGGCCGGCGTACGGCTGCCGGAGGGCGAGCGGTTCGCGCTGCTGAGGCGGCTGGTGCACGCCGACGGCCCGCCGTGCGAGGCCGGTCCCCGGTTCCTGGACACCGCCGCGCGGCTGCTGGCCGCCGATCCCACCGCCGTACAGCCGCTGCTGGCCCGCTGGTTCGACGACGAACAGCCGCTGCCCGCCACCCCGCACGCGACCGTCGCCACGGCCGCGCAGGCGCTGCTGCACACCCACCGGCACAGCGCCCTGGACGACCTGGTGGACGTGCTCGTCGACCGCGCCCACCGCAGGGCCGACGAACTGCTCGCCGTCCTGGCCGAGGAGGAAACCTCGGCGATGTGCCGGGCCGTCGACCGGTGGGCGCGCGACGAGCGTTCGGCGCGACGCGGTGCCGCGATGGCGCACGGTCTGCGCGTCGCGCCGCAGGTGAACACCGGAGGCGACCGCGCCCTCCTGCGCTACGCGGCCCTCACCCTGCTCGCCCGCCCCGCCGACCGCGCCCTGCACGGCGGCGCACTCGCCCTCCTCGTCCAGGATCCGCACACCCGGGACCGTTATCTCCCCCGGGCGCTGGAGCACTTCGCGGCGGGCGACCCGCACCTCCCGCCGGACGCGCCGGCCGCCGCCCTCGCGGCCCATCCCGAGCCGGTCCTCGGCGCCTTCGCGGTGCGGCTGGAGCGGCCGGACCCGGAGGAGGCGCTGCGGGCGCTCGCCGACGCCACCCCGCCCGGCCTGGCCCGGCGGGTCGCCGCGCTGGTGGGGCAGGCGGCGCAGCGGAGGCCGGCACTCGCCGGGCATGTGGCCGCGTACGTGGACCAGCGGCTCGACCGCGGGCCGGCGGCCCGGGCCGTGCTCCTGCCGCTGGTCAGCGGCCTGCTGGAGGACGGCCCGGTGCGGCTGCGGTGCGCTCTCGCCGCGGTCCTCACCCCGCCCGGCATCCCCGCCTCCCGCCCGCTGCGCCGCGAGCTGCGCGACACGCTCCTGGACCGCGAGCGCGACACCGACGTCCTGGACGCGCTGCTGCACGCCGCCGCCCGGAACGGCGGCGACGACCTGCGCGACCTCGTCCGCCGCATCGGGCTGCTGCTCGTGCGCACCCCGGAGGGCGCCGGCCGCTTCGACCGCGCCCTGGTCGACCTCGGCCGGCACGTGCCCGGCTTCGCCGCCCGCGTGGCCCGCTGGTTGGCCGCCGCGCCCGATGAGTGGGCGGCCCTGGTCGGGCCGAGCGCCCACCGGACGATCGAGAACCTGGCGGGCGCAGGCGTCCCGGCCTGACGGGTTCCCGCACAGGCCGGAGGGGACACGGCCTCGTGCGCCCGGTCACACCCCCATGCCGATGCGGGCCTGAGGCACCCGGCATGGCACCCTTAGACCTGCGTACGAGGCAACCAGCAACACCACGGACACGGGTTCGACGAGCTTTCGACAAGGAGCAGGCACAGTGCAGCGCTGGCGTGGCTTGGAGGACATCCCCCAGGACTGGGGGCGCAGCGTCGTCACCATCGGCTCCTACGACGGAGTCCACCGCGGACACCAGCTCATCATCCGGCATGCCGTGAACCGCGCCCGGGAGCTGGGCGTGCCCGCCGTCGTCGTCACCTTCGACCCGCATCCCAGCGAGGTCGTCCGCCCCGGCAGCCATCCGCCGCTGCTCGCCCCGCACCACCGCCGCGCCGAACTCATGGCCGATCTGGGTGTGGACGCCGTCCTGATCCTCCCGTTCACGACCGAGTTCTCGAAGCTGTCCCCGGCCGACTTCGTCGTCAAGGTGCTGGTCGACAAGCTGCACGCCAAGGCGGTCGTCGAGGGCCCCAACTTCCGCTTCGGCCACAAGGCCGCGGGCAACGTCGAGTTCCTCGCGGAGCAGGGCAAGATCTACGACTTCGAGGTCGAGGTCGTCGACCTGTACGTGACCGGCGAGGCGGGCGGCGGCGAGCCGTTCTCCTCGACGCTGACCCGGCGTCTGGTCGCCGAGGGCGACGTCCAGGGCGCCGCCGAGATCCTGGGCAGGCCGCACCGGGTGGAGGGCGTCGTCGTCCGGGGCGCCCAGCGCGGCCGCGAGATGGGCTTCCCGACCGCCAACGTCGAGACACTGCCGCACACCGCCATCCCCGCCGACGGTGTCTACGCCGGCTGGCTGCACGCCCAGGGCGAGGCGATGCCGGCCGCGATCTCCGTCGGCACGAACCCGCAGTTCGACGGCACCGAGCGCACGGTGGAGGCGTACGCCATCGACCGGGTGGGCCTCGACCTGTACGGCCTCCATGTCGCCGTCGACTTCCTGGCGTTCGTGCGGGGACAGGCCAGGTTCGACACACTGGACGCGCTGCTGGAGCAGATTGCCGAGGACGTCAAGCGCTGCCGGGAGCTGGTGGCGGCGGCCGAGCGGTCCGCCTGACGGCCCTGGCACATCAGGGCACTCGCTGTGCGCCGGCGGCCTCGTCCGGGTGGAGGGCGTCGAGGATGAGGGTGAGGCCGAAGGCGAACTCGCCGGCGTAGTCGTAGCCGGGCTTGAGGACGTGTTCGGTGGCCAGTTCGGTGAGGTGGGGGTAGGTGTCGGTGGGCATGTCGCGCAGGATGGCGCCCGCGACCTCGTCCAGCTCCGCCGCGCCCCTGAACGGCAGGCTCAGTTCCTGGAGCACGAACCCGTACAGGTAGCTGTCGATCAGCGAGACGGCGTGCGCGGTCATGGGGACGGAAAATCCCCCGGCGCGCAGCGTCCCGATGACGGCGTCGTGATGGCGCAGGGTCGCCGGGCCGGGCTGCGAGCGGGAGTCCATGAGCCCGACGGCCCAGGGGTGGCGCAGCAGAACGGCACGGGCGGAGTCCGCGCGGTGGCGCAGGGCGCTCTTCCAGTCCATCTCGCGCGGCGGCAGGTCGATCTCGCCGAACACGGCGTCCACCATGCCGTCGAGGATGTCTTCCCGGCCCGCGACGTGGTGGTAGAGCGACATCGCCTCGACGCCCAGCGGTTCGGCGATGGCCCGCATGGTGAGCGCGGCCGCTCCCTTCTCGTCCGCCACGGCCATCGCCGTGCGGATCACGCGCTCGCGACTGAGCGGGGTGCGCGCCGACGCCCCCCGCCGGCCCTTGTTTCCCTCGCCCACCCGGGGCCCTCCTTCTGACGTCCTCGTGCGCTCCCTTGACCGCCTTACGGCATAAGGCTAGCTTGCCTTACAACATAAGGTAGGCATCCCGGTGAAAGGGGCCGCGCCATGGACACGGATCGCGTGAAGAGGGTCTGCATCATCGGGGCTTCGGGGAAGCTCGGGCAGTACATGGTCGGCCACGCGCTGGAGCGCGGCTACGAGGTGGTCGGGGTGTGCCGGGAGCGCAGCGTGCCGAAGCTGGCCGCGTTCGAAGGCCGGATGACCGTCGTCCCCGGAGACACGAACGACCCGGAGGTGATCCGGCGGGCGGTCGCCGGGTGCGACGGCGTGCTGACGGTGCTGGTCCCGTGGGGTGTGCGGCAGTACGCGTCGGGCACGGCGCAGGCGGTGCTCGACCACGCACGGCCGGGCGCGCGCCTGGTCTTCTCCTGCGGCTGGCACATCACCCGCGACGGCAAGGACAGGTACTCACGGCTGTTCACCCTGGGCGTCCGGATCGCCACCGTGCTGGCCAAGCTCGTCCGCGCCGTCGAACTCGACGACCAGGTCGAGGCGTGCCGCCGGGTGTTCGCCAGCGACACCCGGTGGACCGTGGTGCGCGGCAGCTCCCTGGAGGAGGGCGAGAGCCAGGGCCTGCCCGTGTGGAGCAGGCACGTGGGCGACCCGGTACTGGCCGGCAACCTGACGCGCCGCGTGGACTTCGCGCTGTTCATGGTGGAAGCGCTCACCGACGACACACTCGTCCAGGAGGCCCCGGCGATCGTCGGCTGCAGGACCCCCAGCGCCCTCGCCCATGCCGGGGGGACGCGCGGCTAGAGCAGACGACCGTGCTCCGGAACGCGCGTCTCGCACCGATCACACAGCACCAGGAGGATCCGTCGGCTCTCACGCGGTGAGCCAACGGCACCGCACCGCTCGCAGGTGCCCTCACTGCGGTCAGCGAACGTTTCAGTCACAGCACTGACACGTGCGGACTCGGCATCCGTCCAGTTGCCGTCAGGCTTCCACGGCCGCGGAAACGCCTGGAAGGACAAAGACCCCCACTTCTGCTTCACGGCAAGAAGCTCATACTCCGGGAACTCCGCGACCACGGCCTGATGGCACTCAAGTACCAACAGACGCCAGCCAGGCCCCACGTCGAAGTCATACGAGGGGTCTCGCAGGTGTCGCCTCACCGGCTCCAGTACGTCGCCCGAAGCCGGGGAAGTCCCAGCCATCCCGCCCCCTCACGCAGCAATGACCCCGATCCTACGATCCACGGCTCGCGCGACGTGATCCACAAGAGAAGCCCTGGCCGGGCGACACAGTGAGCCGGGAGGTCCCGCCCGGTTTCCCCTCAGCGTGTCGCCCAGTGGCATGCCACCTGGGCCGTGCCGCTGCCGTCGAGAATCTCCGGATCCTGGTTGCGGCACGCGTCCGCGACGCCTGCCCGGTCCGCCTCGCCGCTCGCGAGGATCTGGCAGCGGGCGTGGAAACGGCAGCCGGACGGCACCCGCGACGGGTCCGGCGGCTCGCCGGTGAGGACCACCGGGTCGCCGGGTGCCTCCGGCAGCACCGACAGCAGGGCCTGCGTGTACGGGTGACGGGGCGCGGTCAGGACCTGCTCCACCGCGCCCGTCTCCACGATCCGGCCCAGATACATCACGGCGACCCGGTCCGCGATGTTCCAGGCCAGCCCCAGGTCGTGCGTGACGACCAGCGCGGACAGGCCCAGCTCCGTGCGCAGCCGCAGCAGCAGGGCGAGGATCTCGCCGCGCACGGAGGCGTCGAGGGACGCCACCGGCTCGTCGGCGACGAGGAGGTCGGGTTCCAGGACGAGCGCGCCCGCGATGACGACCCGCTGGCGCTGCCCGCCGGACAGTTCGTGCGGATAGCGCAGGAAGAAGCGTTCCGGTGGCCGCAGCCCGGCCCGTGAGAGGGCCTCGGCGACCGCCGCCCGCTCGTCACCGCCGTACCCGTGGATGCGCAGACCCTCGGCGACCGCGTCGTACACCGTGTGCCGGGGGTTGAGCGAGCCGCTCGGGTCCTGGAGGACCAGCTGGACGCGCTTGCGGTAGGCCTTGAGGGACCGGCCGGAGTACGCCAGCGGGCGGCCGTCGAACGTGACCCGGCCCGAGGTCGGCTCGACCAGGCCCAGCAGACAGCGGGCCAGGGTCGTCTTTCCGCAGCCGGATTCGCCGACCAGCGCGACGATCTCGCCGGGCCGGATGTCGAGGTCGACCCCGTCCACCGCGCGGGCCCAGGGGCCGCCGTGCCGGCCGGGGAAGGTGACGTGCAGGCCCTGGGCGCTCAGCAGGGGCGCCGTGGTGACCTCGGGGGCCGTGGGGGACGTGGTCATGGCGTACTCGGCCTCGCTTCTTCCATGGCGTCCGGATCCTCGCGGGCCTCGCGGAGCTCCTGAGCCGGCGACCCGACCAGGACGCACGCCGCCCGGCGCTCCGGCCCCGCCTCGGCAAGCACCGGGTCCTCCTCCGGGCACGACTCCAGCGCCACCGGGCACCGCGGATGGAACGTACAGCCGGACGGCAGCGCCGCCGGGTCGGGCGGGTCGCCCGCCAGCCCCTGCGGCGCGAACCGGGAGGACGGGTCGCCGATGCGCGGGAACGCGGCCGACAGGGCCCTGGCGTACGGGTGCCGGGCGTCCTCGTACACCTGCCGGGCCGGGCCCTCCTCGACGACCCGGCCCGCGTACATCACCGCCAGCCGGTCACAGGTGTCGGCGAGGACCGCCAGGTCGTGGCTGATCATGATCAGGCCCAGGGCCTGGTCCGCGACGAGCTGCTCGATGAGCCGGAGGATCTGGGCCTGGATCATCACGTCGAGCGCGGTGGTCGGCTCGTCGGCGATGATCAGCCGCGGATCGCAGGCCAGCGCCATGGCGATCATGACGCGCTGCCGCTGCCCGCCGGACAGCTCGTGCGGGTAGGCGTCCGCGCGGGCGGCGGGCAGGCCGACGTGCTCCAGCAGCTCCCCGGTCTTCTTCTTCGCCCCGGCCGGGGTCGCCTTCTTGTGCAGCAGGATCGGCTCGGCGATCTGGTCGCCGATGCGGTGCACGGCGTTCAGGGAGTGCATCGCGCCCTGGAACACGACCGAGGCGCCGGCCCAGCGGACCGCCCGCACCCGGCCCCACTTCATCGTCAGCACGTCCTCGCCGTCGAGCATGACCTCACCCGTGATGCGGGTCCCGGCGGGCAGCAGCCGCAGCAGGGCCAGTGCCAGCGTGGACTTGCCGCAGCCGGACTCCCCGGCGAGGCCGAGCTTCTGCCCGGCGTCCAGGCGCAGGTCCACCCCGCGCACGGCCGCGGCCCCGCCCGGGTACGTCACCGTCAGGTCCCTGACGTCCAGCAGCGTCACCGCGACACCCCCAGCCTGGGGTTGAGGACGGACTCCACGGCCCGCCCGCACAGCGTGAACGCCAGCGCCACCACGGCGATGGCGATGCCCGGCGGCACCAGGTACCACCAGTCCCCGGCACTGACCGCGCCCGCCTCGCGCGCGTCCTGGAGCAGCCCGCCCCACGACACGACCGTCGGGTCGCCGAGCCCGAGGAAGGCGAGGGTCGCCTCGGCGAGGATGGCCGAGGAGATGATCAGGGTCGTCTGGGCCAGCACCAGCGGCATCACATTGGGCAGGACGTGCCTCGACATGACGTGCCAGTGCCCGCCGCCCAGCGCCCTCGCCCGCTCGATGTACGGCCGGGTCTCCACAGCGAGGGTCTGCGCGCGCACCAGGCGGGCCGTGGTCGGCCAGGTCGTGACGCCGATCGCCACGACGGTCGTGGTCAGCGAGCGGGACATCACGGTGGCCAGGGCGATCGCCAGCACCAGCGTCGGCATGACCAGGAACCAGTCGGTGATCCGCATCATGACGGTCGCGTACCAGCCCTTGAAGTGCCCCGCCGTGACCCCGATCAGCGTGCCGATCGCCACCGACAGCACGGCCGCGAGCAGCCCGACCAGCAGCGACACCCGCGAACCCCAGACCAGCAGGCCCAGCAGGTCCCGCCCGAACTGGTCCGTGCCGAGCGGGAACTCCGCGCTCGGGCTCTGCATCGGACGCCCCGGCGCGCCGGTCACACTGCTCATGTCGGAGCCCACGAACAGCGGCGCGAACAGCGCCAGCAGCGCGCACAGGGCGAGTGCGGTCAGGCCGTACAGCCCCGCCCGCTCGGAGCGGTACTGCCGCCAGAAGCGCGCGACGGAGGCCCGGCGCCGCTGCCGGGCGAGGGCGCGCGGACCCATGCCCGTGCCGGTCGTCGTCGTCATCGGGCCACCCGGGGGTCGAGCAGGGGATACACCAGGTCGGCGAGGGTGTTCATCAGGATCACCGCGGCGGCGAACACGAAGAACAGCCCCTGCACCAGCGGCAGGTCGGGCACGCTCAGCGCCTGGTAGAACAGCCCGCCGAGCCCGGGCCAGGAGAACACCGTCTCGACGAGGATCACGCCCGCCACCGTCCGGCCGAGGTTGATGAAGATCAGCGTGACGGTCGGCAGCAGCGCGTTGGGCACGGCATGCCGACGCCGTACGAGGTCGTCGCGCAGCCCCTTGGCCCGCGCGGTCGTCAGATAGTCGCTGCCCATCTCGTCCAGCAGCGCCGACCGCGTGACCAGCAGCGTCTGCCCGTACTCCACGGCCACCAGCGTCACCACCGGCAGCACCAGATGGTGCGCCACATCGACGACGTACGCGAAGCCCTCCTCGCCGCCCGACTCCATGCCGCCGGTGGGGAACATGCCCGGGACCGGGCCGATGCCCACCGCCAGCACGATGATCAGCAGCAGCCCGAGCCAGAAGGACGGGATGGAGTACAGCGTCAGCGCGAGGCCGGTGTTGATCCGGTCGCCGAGCCCGCCGCGCCGCCACGCCGAGCGGGTGCCGAGGAAGATGCCCAGCGCGGTGTAGAGGACGAAGGCGGTCCCGGTCAGCAGCAGGGTGTTCGGCAGCGCCTCGGTGATCTTGTCGACGACCGGGGCCCGGAACTGGTACGACGTCCCGAAGTCGCCGGTGAGCGCCTTGCCGCAGTAGTCCGTGAACTGCCGCCACAGCGGCAGGTCGAGCCCGAACTCCTCGCGATAGGCGGCCAGCTGCTCGGCCGAGACCTGACGGCCGCCCGTCATGGTCTTCACCGGGTCGCCGGGGATCAGCCGGAAGAGGAAGAAGCTGGTGACCAGCACGGCCAGCAGCGAGACGGCCGCGCCCGCCACCTTGCCCGCGAGGTACCGCGGGTACGCGGAGCTCTTGCGTACCCGCGCCCCGGCCACCGCGTGCTTGTCCTCGACCAGCGCGGGTGTCGCGTCAGCGGTCATGAGTGTCCGTGTCCCCGCTCTACTCGCGGTCCTCGGCGGTGGAGCGCCGCCGCATCGCCGCGAAGACGCCGAGCCCGGCGAGGACCACGACACCTCCGACGATCCCGGCCACGACCCCCGCCGACGACGCGTTGTCCGACGAGCCACTGGACTCCGCAGGGATCGCCGACCACCAGCTCCAGTAGCCGTCCTGGCCGTAGATGTTCCCCGCCTTCGCCGGCATGGTCGTGATGGACTCGATCTGGTCCGTTCGGTAGGCCTCGACCGCGTTCGGATACGCCATGACGTTCATGTACCCGAGGTCGTACAGCCGCGACTCCATCTGCTTGACGATGTCCGCCCGTTTGGCGGGGTCGTACTCGGCGAGCTGCCGGGCGTAGAGCTCGTCGTACTTCTTGTCGCAGATGAAGTTGTCGGTCGCGCCCGTCTCCTCCGGGGTCGCCGGGAGCGCGCCGCAGGTGTGGATGGACAGCACGAAGTCCGGGTCGGGGTTGACCGACCAGCCGTCGAAGGCCAGGTCGTACTTGCCGGCGAGCCAGGGGTCGGTCACGTTGTCCAGGCAGTTGAGCTGGACGCCGATGCCGAGCTCGCCCCACCACTCCTGGAGGTACTTGCCGATCGCCTTGTCGTTCGGGTCGGTGGCGTGGCACAGGACCCGGTAGGTGATGGGCTTGCCGTCCTTGCCGACGCGCTTGCCGTCGCCGTTCTTCCTGTAACCCGCCCGGTCGAGCATCCGGGCCGCCTCGGCCGGGTCGTACGTCAGCTTCTGGCCGCCCGACGGCTTCCAGAAGTACTGCGAGAAGCGCGGCGGGATGTAGCCCTCGCCCTCGACGGCGTGTCCCTGGAACACCTTGTCGATGACGGCCTTGCGGTCGACGGCCTTGAACAGCGCGTTGCGCACCCGCTGGTCCAGCAGGGACGGGTGGCCGTCGCCGAACTTCTTGCCGTTCTTCGCCTTCGCGCCCGGGTTGGTCGCGAGGGCGTAGAAACGACGGCCGGGGGCGTCGTTGACCTTGATGTTCTCCGCGCCCTGAAGGGAGGCCGCCTGAGCGGGCGTCAGGGACGGCGAACCGGCGACGAACGAGACCTCGCCCTTGCGCAGCGCCGACACCGCCGCGTCCTGGTCCTTGTAGTAGCGGAAGACCAGCTCGTCGAACTTCGGCGACCCGCGCCAGAACCTCTTGTTGGCCTTGAGCCGGACGTAGCTGTCGGCTTTGTACCCGGTCAGCACGAACGGCCCGTTGCCCACCACCGGGAAGCTCTTGTCGTTGTTGAACTCGGAGAAGTCCGAGACCTTCTCCCACACGTGCTTCGGCACGATCGGCACATCGAGCGCCGTCATCGTGGCCTGCGGCTTCTTCAGCTCGATGACCAGCTTGGTCGGGCTGGGCGCCGTCACCTTCCGGAAGTTGCCGACATAGCTGCCGTTCGCCGTGGCCGCGCCGGAGTCGGTCATCATCTTGTTGAACGTCCACGCCGCGTCCTCGGCCGTGGCCTGCTTGCCGTCGGACCACTTGGAGTTCGAGCGGATCGTGTACGTCCAGGTCAGCTTGTCCGGCGACGGCTCCCACTTGGTGGCCAGGCCCGGGATGGCGTGGTTGTCCTTGGGGTCGTAGTTCGTCAGGTACTCGTACACCAGCCGGTGAATGCTCGTACTGAGCAGCCGGACCGCGAGGAACGGGCTGAGCGAGTCCACGCTCTGCGCCACCGCGACGGTCAGCGTCTTCTTGCCGTCGTCGGCCGCCCGGGCCTGCCGGGGCGCCGGGTCGAGCGGGGTCGCGAGACCGGCGGTGAGGGTGAGCGCCGCCGCACCGGCCACGGCGACGAGCCCGAGGCCGCGCGGGAGGCTGCGTGTCTGATCTTTCGTGCCCATGGTCGGACCTCGCGTCATCGCTCGGACGGGAAGGACGGGTTGATCAGCAGTCAGTGGATGCTGAGTGTGTATCAGCGGCCGTCTCCACCCGTCAACGGCACGTTCACCCCTTGTGGCCTGCGGAAATAACGAATTGGCGAGCTTTTCACGGCCATTGGTCGAGACCACTGACGCGCCCCAGGCCAGGGCCTGGCAACGGATTTCGCCCCGGACGGCCCCGGAACGCACGGCGGCCCGCGCCGAGTCGGAACGGCGCGGGCCGGAAAGGGGATCGGCCCCTCGAAAGGGGCCGATCGGGTGAGGCGATTACTGCGTCGGGGGCGGGGGCGGCGGCGTCTGACCCTGCCCGTCGGGCTGCCCGGGGTGACCGGGGCCGGGGTGGCCGGGCTGTCCCGGCTGCGGGTAGCCGTAGCCCGGCTGCGGAGGGGCGGCCGGAGGCTGCCCGGGCTGGGGCTGCTGGGGGTACGGCTGCCCGGGCTGGCCCTGCTGCGCCTGCTGCGGGTACGGCGGCTGGCCCGCCGCCTGCGGATACGGCTGCTGCCCCGGCTGGGGGTAGGGCTGGCCGGGCTGGGGGTACGGCTGTCCCGGCTGCTGCGGGTAGGGCTGCCCCGGCTGCTGGGGGTACGGACCAGGCTGCTGCGGGTACGGCTGTCCCGGCTGCTGCTGTCCGGGGTACGGAGGCTGGCCGGGGACCGGCTGGCCCGGGACCTGCTGGCCGGGCAGCGGCGGGGCGGCCACCGGCGGCGGGTTGCCGTCGGAGGTCCACAGGCCGTGCGCCTGCTGGTGGCGGGTGAAGTCCTCGGCGACCATCGCCGCGAGGTTGAAGTACGCCTCCCGCACCTTCGGCCGCATCATGTCGAGGTCGACCTCGGCACCGGCGGCGAGATGCTCGTCGAACGGCACGACGATGACGCCCCGGCAGCGCGTCTCGAAGTGCGACACGATGTCGTCGACCTTGATCATCTTGCCGGTCTCGCGCACACCGGAGATGACGGTGATGGACCGCGAGACGAGATCGGCGTACCCGTGCGCCGACAGCCAGTCCAGCGTCGTACTCGCGCTGCTCGCACCGTCCACCGACGGCGTCGAGATGATGATGAGCTGGTCGGCGAGGTCCAGCACACCGCGCATGGCGCTGTAGAGCAGACCTGTACCGGAGTCGGTGAGGATCACCGGGTACTGCTTGCCCAGCACGTCGATCGCGCGCCGGTAGTCCTCGTCGTTGAACGTCGTGGACACGGCCGGGTCGACGTCGTTGGCGATGATCTCCAGGCCCGACGGCGCCTGGGACGTGAACCGCCGGATGTCCATGTACGAGTTGAGGTGCGGGATCGCCTGGACGAGATCACGGATGGTGGCCCCGGTCTCGCGCCGCACGCGACGCCCCAGGGTTCCAGCATCCGGGTTGGCGTCGATCGCGAGGATCTTGTCCTGCCGCTCGGTGGCGAGCGTGGAGCCGAGCGCGGTGGTCGTGGTCGTCTTGCCGACACCACCCTTGAGGCTGATCACGGCGATCCGGTAGCAGGAGAGCACGGGCGTGCGGATCAGCTCCAGCTTCCGCTGCCGCTCGGCCTCCTCCTTCTTCCCACCGATCTTGAACCGGCCGCCACCGGCCACCGGACGGCTGCTCTTCGCCTTCTGCTTCTTGCTGTTGAGCAACCGGTCGGACGACAGCTCGACGGCAGCGGTGTAACCGAGCGGCGCGGCCCCCGGGTTGGTCGGCTGCCGCTGGTCGTGCTGCATGGGCTGCGGCCATGCGGCCCCGGTCCGCGGGTCCACGGGCTGCTGAGGCGGCTGCCCCTCGGGCTGCGGCTGGCCCTGCGGGGGCACGCCGGGGTGGGGGAAGCCGTATCCCTGCGGATGGGGAGCGGCCGGTGCGGGCGCGCCGGGCTGCGGGAAGCCGTAGCCGTCCTGCGCGTTGGGCGCGGGGGCGGGCGGGGTGTTGGGCTGCTGGGCGGGGGGCTGCGCGGCCGGCGGCTGCTGTGCGGCCGGGGGTTGGGTGGGCGCGCCGGGGTGGGGGAAGCCGTAACCGGCTTGGGGGTTGGGCCCGGGCTGCGGGAAGCCGTAGCCGTCCTGCGTGTTCGGGGCAGGGGTGGGCGGGGTGTTGGGCTGCTGGGCCGGCGGCTGTTGTGCGGCTGGGGGCTGAGCAGGGGCGCCGGGGCGCGGGAAGCCGTAGCCGTCCTGCGTGTTCGGGGCAGGGGTGGGGGGCGTGTTGGGCTGCTGGGCCGGCGGTTGCTGTGCGGCCGGGGGCTGGGCGGGAGCGCCCGGTTGCGGGAAGCCGTAGCCGCCCTGGCCGTCGGGTGCGGCCGGGGCCGGAGCCCCCGGCTGCGGGAAGCCATAGGCGCCGGGCTGCGGTCCGGGCTGGGCGGACGGCTGGCTCGGCGGCGGCGTCGGTGCGGCCGGCGGGTTCCAGGCGGCGGGCGCGGGCTGCGGCGCCTGCGGCTGGAACGGCGGCTGCCCCTGCGCGGGAGCGTTCGGGTCCGTGGGCTGTGCTTGGGGCTGAGCCTGAGGCTGGGCCTGCGGCTGTGCGGGCCACTGGCTGGCCGGGGCCGGGGCGGCCGGCTGATACGACGGCGGCAGCGGCGGCATGGCCTGCGGCGCCGGGGGAGTCCAGGCGGGCTGGGCGTCGGCCGGGCCCGGCACGGCGGCGTCCTGCGGAGCGGCGTCCTCGGGAGCGGCGTCGGCGGGCACGGCGTCGGTGGGCTCGGGGCCCACGGGTGGGGCGTCGGTGGGCGGGGTGTCTGCGGGCTGTGCGTCGGCCGGCTCGGGAGCAGCCGGGACCTCCTCCGCAGGCACTGCGTCGGCCGGGACCTCGTCGACAGGCACCGCATCCGCCGGAGCCTCGTCCGCAGGCACCGCATCCGCGGGCGCGGAGTCCTCAGGCTCGGCATCCTGCGGCACGGCCGCGCCCGTCTCCGCCTCCGGAGCCGCTTCCTCCGCAGCCGCAGCCGCAGCCGCGTCCTCGGGGGCTTCCTCTTCCGGTGCGGTCACCGCAGCATCAGCATCCTCGCTGTCGGCGTCGTCGGAAGCCGGACCGTCCACACCGGGTGCGTCGGCCACGTCAACCGCGACGGCCGTGTCGGAGGAGACGTCCTCATCGGCGTCGGCCTCGTCCTCGGCGTGACTGGGAGCGTCCTCGACGTCACCGCCGGACTCCTCACCCGGCTCCGCCCCGTCGCCCGGGCCGGAAGCGACGGCGAAACCGTCCTCGTCCCCGCCCTTGTCCTCGTCCTGGTCGTCGTCGGCCGACTCCAGCCGTGCCTCGACCTCGGCGGCACGCTCCTCGATCTCCCGCTTCAGGGCGACGGCGGAGAACCGCATCGTGGCACCGCTCTCCAGGTCACCGCTCTCCGGCTCCGCCTCCTCGGAAGCCGGAGCGGCAGGAGCGGCAGGAGCAGCAGCCGAAGCCTCGGGAGTGGCCGGAGCAGCCGGGGGCTCCGACCCCTCCGACGGAGCGGCCGGCGCCCACTGCGCCTGATACCCGCCGGCGGGGATGTTCGGCACGGCCGTAGGAGAGGCCGGATCCGCCGCAGGCGTCTCGGTCCGTCCCTGCGGCTCGAACCCCACCGGAAGCCAGGGCACGGCAGTCGGCCCTCCGGCAGACGACCCCGCAGCAGGCGCGGGCGGCGTGAAGGGCGTACCCGGAGCGGGTGCGGGAGGAGCGGGAGGCGTGAACGGAGCGCCCGGGGCAGGCGGCGGCGCGGGCGGAGTGAAAGGCGCCCCTGGAGTCGGAGAAGGAGCCGGAGAAGGAGCCGACACCGGAGCCGAGCCGGCGGCCTGCCCCTGTCCCTGCCCGTGTCCGTGCCCGTGTCCTGGCCCCTGCCCCTGCCTCGGAATGGACGCCGCCGCACCGGAAGGATTGGCATGCGGCGGGGGAGTGAGCCCCGGCAGCGGCGGAACCGGCCCACTCGGCCCACCGGAACCCCCACGCGCCCCGGAACTCCCGGAACCCCCGGGCGCCCCGGAAGCACTGGAGTCCTCGGACGTACCCGCCCCCTGCCCCGAGCTGGAGCCCCCCGAGGCGTTCTGCGTGTACCAGGCCGGCGGCGCGTAGTCGATGGTGAACTCGCCCGTCACCTCTGCCGCGGACTCCGCGTCGGGCTGGTCATCGCCGGGTGTCGCCCAGCCCCCGCGGTTCCCGTCCCGATCGCTGCTCACAGTGTTCCTCCTGGTTGGTCGAGCACCCTCATGCCGTGCTGGGGCGACCCTTGCTTGTCGTCCGACGTCGTACGAAGTCGTTCTGAGGCGTAAGAAGGGGTCGTCCGAGGTCGTCCGAAACCAAGCTCCCCCGCTCTCCCCCTGGGACGCTCACGCCTACTCACGGGTTCTGGCGTCGCGCCCGGTCCCAGCCTAATCACCACAAGCCCCGCCTCGGCAGGCCCGTCCACCCCCGAGCACCTGTCCGTCGTGTCACAACCTGCCCAGAAGCTGCCCGGAAGTGACGTACAGAGCACACACTTTGGTGAACAATCAGGGCGAGTACGGTGAAGAACCGCGAACCATCTTGCGTTACCGCACATGAAGAAGCGCGACGAGGGACGGCCGGCCACCGGCCCGCCCCGCCCTCGTCGCGCTCCGCACAACTACCGCAACTACCGCAGCTACCGCGACTACTGCACGGACTCCGCCTGCGAGCCCCCGTTGTGCGACCGCGGCTCCAGATCGAACTCCCCGTCCCGCGCTCCCAGTACGAACGCCCGCCACTCCGCCTCGGTGTAGCGCAGCACCGTGTCCGGGTCGAGCGAGGACCGCATCGCCACCGCCCCCTCGGGCAGGTACGCGATCTCGACCCGCTCCTCGTGCTCCTCGGTGCCCGGCGCGCAGTGCCACTCGACACCGGAGATGTCGAGGGCGTAGAGCTCGTCCCGCTCCCGCTCCTTGCGTGCCTTGATCTCCTCAGCCGTCTCCGCCATGCCGTAGCGACCCCTTCCCGACGTACCGGTTCCGAACGTCCGGATGCCGTACGAACGATCCGAACCTGCTCACCCTAGTGGCGCGGGCCGCCCCGTCCGGCAGGTTCGGGGACCAGCGCGAAGACGGCCCTGACCGCCTGGTACCCTGGTCGACGGCCGTTTGTGTACGCACCCCCGGAGCTCACCGCTCTGGAGGCCGCGCCCAGCGGATCCCCGCCTCCCGAGTAACGGAAGCTCCCCCGAGACACAGACCGGGGGCACTCGGTGGCCATCACAGACTACGAGGAGTACGCGTGCCGCTCGACGCCGCTACGAAGAAGCAGATCATCACCGAGTTCGGCCAGAAGGAGGGCGACACCGGCTCCCCCGAGGTCCAGGTCGCCATGCTCTCGCGCCGCATCTCCGACCTGACTGAGCACCTCAAGACCCACAAGCACGACCACCACTCCCGCCGTGGTCTGCTGATCCTGGTCGGTCAGCGCCGCCGGCTGCTGCAGTACCTGGCGAAGAAGGACATCCAGCGCTTCCGTGCGCTGGTCGACCGCCTCGGCATCCGCCGTGGTGCGGCGGGCGCCAAGTAAGACGCCGTGAAGGGAGCGGTTCCCGGCAGGAAAGGGGACCGCTCCCTTTGCTGTACGTGCGGAGTGTCACCGCTGCTTTGTAGTGTGGTAGCACAACGCAATACGGACGACACAGCACGACAAGAAGAAGAGGGGAAGCGCGCCTAGCCGCCGCCGGTCCTCGGTAGTGGCCCCCGGGGGGAAGCGAGCCCCGGGTGCTTCGATCGAAGACCGGCCCGCACAGCACGGAGCGCTTCTCCGCCACCGTCCCCCTGCCACACGGGCAGCCCGGGACAAAAGACGACAAAGTAACGGAGAAAACGCTAGTGGAGAACGAGACCCACTACGCCGAGGCCGTCATCGACAACGGCACCTTCGGCACCCGCACCATCCGCTTCGAGACGGGCCGCCTGGCCAAGCAGGCCGCCGGCTCCGCCGTGGCGTACCTGGACGACGACACCATGGTGCTGTCGGCCACCACCGCCTCCAAGAACCCCAAGGACCAGCTCGACTTCTTCCCCCTCACGGTGGACGTCGAGGAGCGGATGTACGCCGCCGGCAAGATCCCCGGCAGCTTCTTCCGCCGTGAGGGCCGCCCCTCTGAGGACGCGATCCTCACCTGCCGCCTGATCGACCGCCCGCTGCGCCCGTCCTTCAAGAAGGGCCTGCGCAACGAGATCCAGGTCGTCGCCACGATCATGGCGCTCAACCCCGACCACCTGTACGACGTGGTGGCGATCAACGCCGCCTCCGCGTCCACGCAGCTGGCCGGCCTGCCCTTCTCCGGCCCGATCGGCGGCGTCCGCGTCGCGCTGATCAACGGCCAGTGGGTGGCCTTCCCGACGCACACCGAGCTCGAGGACGCCGTCTTCGACATGGTCGTCGCGGGCCGCGTCCTGGAGGACGGCGACGTCGCGATCATGATGGTCGAGGCCGAGGCCACCGAGAAGACCATCCAGCTGGTCAAGGGCGGCGCCGAGGCGCCGACCGAGGAGGTCGTCGCCGCCGGTCTGGACGCCGCGAAGCCCTTCATCAAGGTCCTGTGCAAGGCGCAGTCGGACCTCGCCTCCAAGGCCGCCAAGCCGACCGGCGAGTTCCCGATCTTCCTGGACTACCAGGACGACGTCCTCGAGGCGCTCACCGCCGCCGTCAAGCCCGAGCTCGCCCAGGCGCTCACCATCGCCGGCAAGCAGGAGCGCGAGGCCGAGCTGGACCGCGTCAAGCAGCTCGCCGCCGAGAAGCTCCTGCCGGAGTTCGAGGGCCGCGAGAAGGAGATCTCCGCCGCGTACCGCTCGCTGACCAAGACCCTGGTCCGGGAGCGCGTCATCAAGGAGAAGAAGCGCATCGACGGCCGCGGTGTCACCGACATCCGCACGCTGGCCGCCGAGGTCGAGGCGATCCCGCGGGTCCACGGCTCCGCGGTGTTCGAGCGTGGCGAGACCCAGATCCTGGGCGTCACCACCCTGAACATGCTCCGCATGGAGCAGCAGCTGGACACGCTGTCGCCGGTGACCCGCAAGCGCTACATGCACAACTACAACTTCCCGCCGTACTCCACCGGCGAGACCGGCCGCGTCGGCTCCCCGAAGCGCCGCGAGATCGGCCACGGCGCCCTCGCCGAGCGCGCCCTGATCCCGGTCCTGCCGACGCGCGAGGAGTTCCCCTACGCGATCCGCCAGGTCTCCGAGGCGCTCAGCTCGAACGGCTCGACCTCCATGGGCTCGGTCTGCGCCTCCACCATGTCGCTGCTGAACGCCGGTGTGCCGCTGAAGGCCCCCGTCGCCGGTATCGCCATGGGCCTGATCTCCCAGGAGATCGAGGGCGAGACGCACTACGTCACCCTCACCGACATCCTCGGTGCGGAGGACGCCTTCGGCGACATGGACTTCAAGGTCGCCGGCACCAAGGAGTTCGTGACCGCCCTCCAGCTCGACACCAAGCTGGACGGCATCCCCGCCTCCGTCCTGGCCGCCGCCCTCAAGCAGGCCCGTGACGCCCGCCTCCACATCCTCGACGTGATGATGGAAGCGATCGACACGCCGGACGAGATGTCCCCGAACGCCCCGCGGATCATCACCGTCAAGATCCCCGTGGACAAGATCGGCGAGGTCATCGGCCCCAAGGGCAAGATGATCAACCAGATCCAGGAGGACACCGGCGCCGACATCACGATCGAGGACGACGGCACGATCTACATCGGCGCCGTCGACGGCCCGTCCGCCGAGGCCGCCCGTACGACGATCAACGGCATCGCCAACCCGACGATGCCCGAGGTCGGCGAGCGCTACCTGGGCACGGTCGTGAAGACGACCACCTTCGGCGCGTTCGTGTCGCTGCTCCCGGGCAAGGACGGTCTGCTGCACATCTCGCAGATCCGCAAGCTCGCCGGCGGCAAGCGCGTGGAGAACGTCGAGGACGTCCTCGGCGTCGGCGCGAAGGTCCAGGTGGAGATCGCCGAGATCGACTCGCGCGGCAAGCTCTCCCTCATCCCCGTGATCGAGGGCGAAGGCGACGACGACAAGAAGGACGACACCGACCAGTGACGTCGACCAGCTCGACGGCGACGGCCCGCACCTCCTCGGAGGCGCGGGCCGTCGCCCGTACCCAAACCCTGATCAAGGGCACCAACGGCATCGGCGTCGTCCGCAAGACCACCCTCCCCGGTGGCCTGCGCATCGTCACCGAGACCCTCCCCTCGGTCCGCTCGGCCACCTTCGGCATCTGGGCCCACGTCGGCTCCCGCGACGAGACGCCCGCGCTCAACGGAGCCACGCACTACCTCGAGCACCTGCTCTTCAAGGGCACGAACCGCAGGTCCGCCATGGACATCTCCTCCGCCATCGACGCGGTCGGCGGCGAGATGAACGCGTTCACGGCGAAGGAGTACACGTGCTACTACGCGCGCGTGCTCGACACCGACCTGCCGCTCGCCATCGACGTCGTCAGCGACATGCTGACCGGCTCACTCATCCTCGAAGAGGACGTCGACGTCGAGCGCGGCGCCATCCTCGAAGAGATCGCCATGACCGAGGACGACCCGGGCGACTGCGTGCACGACCTGTTCGCGCACACGATGTTCGGCGACAACCCCCTCGGCCGCCCGGTCCTCGGCACGGTCGCCACGGTCAACGCCCTGACCGCCGACCGCATCCGCCGCTTCTACAAGAAGCACTACGACCCGACCCACCTCGTGGTCGCGTGCGCCGGCAACATCGACCACGCCCAGGTCGTACGCCAGGTCCGCGCCGCCTTCGAGAAGGCCGGCGCCTTCAAGGAAGCCGTCGCCGAGCCCGTCGCCCCGCGCAGCGGCCGGCGCGCCCTGCGGACCGCCGGCCGGGTCGAGCTGATCGACCGCAAGACCGAGCAGGCCCATGTCGTGCTCGGCATGCCGGGCCTGTCCCGCACGGACGAGCGCCGCTGGGCCCTGGGCGTGCTGAACACCGCCCTCGGCGGCGGCATGTCGTCCCGCCTCTTCCAGGAGGTCCGCGAGAAGCGCGGCCTGGCCTACAGCGTGTACTCGTACACCTCGGGCTTCGCCGACTGCGGCCTGTTCGGCGTGTACGCGGGGTGCAGGCCGTCGCAGGTGCACGACGTGCTGAAGATCTGCCGCGACGAACTCGACCACGTCGCCGAGCACGGCCTCTCGGACGACGAGATCGGGCGCGCGATCGGCCAGCTCCAGGGCTCCACGGTCCTCGGCCTGGAGGACACCGGTGCGCTGATGAACCGTATCGGCAAGAGCGAGCTGTGCTGGGGCGAGCAGATGTCCGTCGACGACATGCTGGCGCGGATAACCTCGGTCACCCCGGACGACGTCCGCTCGGTCGCCCGCGAGATCCTGGGACGGCGGCCCTCCCTGTCGGTCATCGGCCCGCTGAAGGACAAACAGGCGGCCCGCCTGCACGACGCCGTCGCCTGACAACCCCTGGTGAAGGAAGCACAAGAGATGAGCAAGCTGCGCGTGGCGGTCCTCGGCGCCAAGGGCCGGATCGGCTCGGAGGCGGTCCGAGCCGTCGAGGCCGCCGAGGACATGGAACTGGTCGCCGCGCTGAGCCGCGGCGACAAGCTGGAGACGCTGGCCGAGACCGGCGCCCAGGTCGCCGTCGAACTGACCACGCCCGACTCGGTCATGGCCAACCTCGACTACTGCGTACGCCACGGCATCCACGCGGTCGTCGGCACCACAGGCTGGACCGACGAGCGCCTCGCGCAGCTGAAGGGCTGGCTGGAGCAGTCCCCGGAGACCGGCGTGCTCATCGCGCCGAACTTCTCCATCGGGGCCGTTCTGACCATGAAGTTCGCGCAGATCGCCGCCCCGTACTTCGAGTCCGTCGAGGTCGTCGAGCTGCACCACCCGAACAAGGTGGACGCCCCTTCCGGCACCGCCACGCGCACTGCCCAGCTCATCGCCGAGGCCCGCCGCAACGCGGGCTCCGCCCCGGCCCCGGACGCCACGGCCACCGCCCTGGACGGTGCCCGCGGCGCCGACGTCGACGGCGTCCCGGTCCACGCCGTCCGGCTGCGCGGCCTGCTCGCCCACCAGGAGGTCCTGCTCGGCGCGGAGGGCGAGACCCTGACGGTCCGGCACGACTCGCTGCACCACAGCAGCTTCATGCCGGGCATCCTGCTCGGCGCCCGCCGTGTGGGGAGCGTCCCGGGCCTGACCTTCGGCCTGGAACACTTCCTGGACCTGAGCTGAGCACCTGACCGTCATGCGCGCGAAGCTCACCTACGCCCTCACGGCCGCCGTCCTGGTCGTCTACTTCGTCCTGGTCGGCAGCCGAGGCGTCCTGCTCATCGAGACCGGCACGCCCCTCACCGTCACCTTCGGCGTCGCGGTGCTGATCCTGCCGGCCATCGGCCTGTGGTTCCTGTGGAAGAACACCCAGTTCGTCCGCAGGGCCAACGCCCTCGCCGCCGAACTCGACGCCGAGGGCGGCCTGCCCGTCGACGAACTGAAGCGCACGCCCAGCGGGCGGATCGACCGGGACTCGGCCGACGAGGTCTTCGCCAAGCGCAAGGCCGAGACGGAGGCCGCCCCCGACGACTGGCGCACCTGGTTCCGCCTCGCCGTCGCCTACCACGACGCCCGCGACACCCCGCGCGCCCGCAAGGCGATGCAACGCGCGATCGCCCTGCACGACGGCAAGCAGCCCGAGGCGGCCTGAGCCGGACCCCGCTCATGCCGGAGGGGCCGGACCGTTCGCGGTCCGGCCCCTCCGGCATGAGAATCCGGGGTCACCCGGGACGTCAGTGCGGGCGGTACTCGTCGGCCCACGCCTCGATGGAGTCCGCCGCCCGGTCGAAGGCCTCCACCCGGCCCAGGAAGTCCGCGTTGTGCGTCGTCAGCAGCGCCGGCCCACCGTCGGGCGACTGCCCCCGTCGGACGACCAGCAGCGCCTGCCCCTGCACCGTCCGGGGCAGCCCCAGCCAGCGCACCGGCTGCTGCACCGTCCGCACGGCGGCGACCTGCTCCCAGGACGCCGTACGTGTGGTGAGGAAGCCCACGTGCCGCAGCCCGCGCGCGCTCACCCACACACCCACGCGCAGCAGCCGCAGCGCCCCGGCGATGACCAGCAGCGCGAGCCCGAAGACCACACCGGCCGAGGCCGGTTCGGCCGTCGCCGCGATGATGACCGCCGCGAACAGCACGAACGAGGCGAGCAGCAGCGCCAGCGCGGCCGCCGCCACCCGCCAGGGGCCGGGCCGGTACGGCCGCCGCCAGCGGTCACGGTCGTCGTAGGGCAGCGGAATGTCGTCCGTCGCCTCGAAAACGCGGTCGGCCGTCAGGAAGGGCAGGGGCACGGCTGGTCCTCACTCGATCCATGCGTGGGCTGTGCCCGGTGAGGCTACCGATCTGTGTCCCCGGTCACCACTGGCGGGGGGCCGGATGGAGTCATCGCCGGTCTGCGGCGGCTCAGTTCTTCTGCGACGCCTGCGACTGCTGGGGCTGTGAGCCCGGGTTGTCGCCCGTCGACAGCGCGGGCGTCCCGATGACCAGGGAACCCACGAGCCCCGCCACGATGGTCAGACCCAGCAGCCAGCGCCCGGCCATCTGGCCGACGGACAGCCGCTCACGCGGTGGGGGAGTGACATTACTGCGGAACCTGTCGGCCTCAGCAACAAAGGCAAACGGTACGGGTTCACGCCGACCGAACATCAGGGGTGCTTCTCCCTTCGGGGATGGAACGAATCACTCTCGTCCCTAAAGACGAACGAACTCCCTCAGTGGTGCCCTGTTTCACCGACTTCATTGCGGCACGCCACCGATCGCACGGATTCCGCCGGGCCGTAGAGTGGCGTCGCCACACGACGAGATGGGAAGGCCCTGCCAACCGTGACCGACACCCCCGCCGACGACCCCAAGCCCAGCTACCGCAGCGATGTGACCGTCGAGCTGGTCAAGCACACCGCGTCCGACGCGGACGTCCTGTTCGCCGCCCGCGTCTCGACCCTCGGCGAGCAGTCCCTGGACGAGCTGAACAAGGACCCCGAGCGCTCCAAGGGCCTGATCAACTACCTGATGCGGGACCGGCACGGCAGCCCCTTCGAGCACAACTCGATGACCTTCTTCATCAGCGCCCCGATCTTCGTCTTCCGCGAGTTCATGCGGCACCGCGTCGGCTGGTCGTACAACGAGGAGAGCGGCCGCTACCGCGAGCTCCAGCCGGTCTTCTACGTCCCCGACGAGTCCCGCAAGCTCGTCCAGGAGGGCCGTCCCGGCAAGTACGTCTTCGTCGAGGGCACCCAGGCCCAGCAGGAGCTCGTCGGCCGCGTGATGGAGGACTCCTACCGTCAGGCGTACGAGGCCTACCAGGAGATGCTCGCCGCCGGTGTCGCCCGCGAGGTCGCCCGCGCGGTCCTCCCGGTCGGCCTGTACTCCTCGATGTACGCCACCTGCAACGCCCGCTCGCTGATGCACTTCCTCGGCCTGCGCACCCAGCACGAGCTGGCCAAGGTCCCGTCCTTCCCGCAGCGCGAGATCGAGATGGTCGGGGAGAAGATGGAGGCCGAGTGGGCCCGGCTCATGCCGCTCACCTACGCGGCCTTCAACGCGAACGGACGCGTGGCGCCCTGACGCGCCCCGGTTCCCCGATCAGGTACAGATGTACGGTTCAGCCGCACGAAGTGTCCGTATTGCGGCATTTCGAGAAGTTCATCTAGCCTGATCAAACGGGTCCGGCACTGCTTGAACCCCCGAGCAGGCAGTGCCGGGCTCCACCTTTGTCACGACTTGTCGCCTCCCCCTAGGGCAGACCCGGTCCTGAGCAACGAGTAGCGTGTAACCCATGGCTCCGACCTCCACTCCGCAGACCCCCTTCGGGCGGGTCCTCACCGCCATGGTCACGCCCTTCAAGGCGGACGGCGCACTCGACCTCGACGGCGCGCAGCGGCTCGCCACCCACCTGGTGGACGCAGGCAACGACGGCCTGGTCATCAACGGCACCACGGGCGAGTCGCCGACGACCAGCGATGCGGAGAAAAGGGACCTCGTACGGGCGGTCCTGGAGGCGGTCGGCGACCGTGCCCATGTGGTGGCCGGGGTCGGCACCAACGACACCCACCACAGCATCGAACTCGCCCGCGCGGCGGAGCGCACCGGCGCACACGGCCTGCTCGTCGTGACCCCGTACTACAACAAGCCCCCGCAAGAGGGCCTCTACCGGCACTTCACGGCCATCGCCGACGCCACCGAGCTGCCGGTCATGCTCTACGACATCCCCGGCCGCAGCGGCGTGCCGATCAACACGGAGACGCTCGTCCGCCTCGCCGGGCACCCCCGGATCGTCGCCAACAAGGACGCCAAGGGCGACCTGGGCCGGGCGAGCTGGGCCATCGCCCGCTCCGGCCTCGCCTGGTACTCCGGCGACGACATGCTGAACCTGCCCCTGCTCTCCGTGGGCGCGGTCGGCTTCGTCTCCGTCGTCGGCCACGTGGTCACCCCCGAGCTGCGCGCCCTCGTCGACGCGTACACCTCGGGCGATGTCCAGAAGGCCACCGAGATCCACCAGAAGCTGCTCTCGGTCTACACGGGCATGTTCCGCACCCAGGGCGTGATGACGACCAAGGCGGCGCTCGCCCTGAAGGGCCTGCCCGGCGGGCCCCTGCGCGCCCCCATGGTCGAGTGCGCGCCCGAGGAGATCGAGCAACTCAAGATCGATCTTGCCGCCGGCGGGGTACAGCTCTGACATCAGACTTCGCGCGGCCCCCCGCGCAACGGCTTCACAACTGAATAAGCGGGCCACCGGTGCCCGCACCACCCATACGACAACTGCTTCTGCACGAACGTCATGCGCGCCACGTGCCCTACCGGTACGTGGCGTGTGTGGTGAGGAGAGTCTTTTGAGTCATCCGCATCCCGAACTCAGCCCGCCGCCGCCGCTCCCTGAAGGCGGACTGCGGGTCACCCCGCTCGGTGGCCTCGGCGAAATCGGCCGGAACATGACGGTCTTCGAGTACGGCGGCCGCCTGCTGATCGTCGACTGCGGAGTGCTCTTCCCCGAGGAGGAGCAGCCCGGAATCGACCTGATCCTGCCGGACTTCTCGTCCATCAGGGACCGCCTCGACGACATCGAGGGCATCGTCCTCACACACGGCCACGAGGACCACATCGGTGGCGTCCCCTATCTCCTGCGCGAGAAGCCGGACATCCCGCTGATCGGCTCCAAGCTGACCCTCGCCCTCATCGAGGCCAAGCTCCAGGAGCACCGCATCCGCCCGTACACCCTCGAGGTGGTGGAAGGACACCGCGAGCGCATCGGCCCGTTCGACTGCGAGTTCGTCGCGGTCAACCACTCCATCCCGGACGCGCTGGCCGTCGCCATCCGCACCCCCGCGGGCATGGTGGTCCACACCGGCGACTTCAAGATGGACCAGCTCCCGCTGGACAGCCGCCTCACGGACCTCCACGCATTCGCACGCCTGAGCGAGGAGGGCATCGACCTCCTGCTCTCGGACTCGACGAACGCCGAGGTCCCGGGCTTCGTCCCGCCCGAGCGGGAGATCTCCAACGTCCTGCGCCAGGTCTTCGCCGGCGCCCGCAAGCGCATCATCGTCGCGAGCTTCGCCAGCCACGTCCACCGCATCCAGCAGATCCTGGACGCGGCGCACGAGTACGGCCGCCGCGTCGCCTTCGTCGGGCGCTCCATGGTCCGCAACATGGGCATCGCGCGCGACCTGGGCTACCTGAAGGTCCCCCCGGGCCTGGTCGTGGACGTCAAGACGCTCGACGATCTCCCGGACAGCGAGGTGGTCCTCGTCTGCACGGGCTCCCAGGGCGAACCCATGGCGGCCCTGTCGAGGATGGCCAACAGGGACCACCAGATCCGCATCGTCCAGGGCGACACGGTGATCCTGGCGTCGTCCCTGATCCCCGGCAACGAGAACGCGGTCTACCGCGTGATCAACGGCCTCACCCGCTGGGGCGCCAACGTGGTCCACAAGGGCAACGCCAAGGTCCACGTCTCCGGCCATGCCTCCGCGGGCGAGCTGCTGTACTTCTACAACATCTGCCGCCCGAAGAACCTGATGCCGGTGCACGGCGAATGGCGCCACCTGCGTGCCAACGCCGAGCTGGGCGCCCTGACCGGCGTCCCGCACGACCGCATCGTCATCGCCGAGGACGGCGTCGCCGTCGACCTCGTCGAGGGCAAGGCCAAGATCTCCGGCAAGGTCCAGGCGGGTTACGTCTACGTCGACGGCCTCTCGGTCGGTGACGTGGGGGAGCCGGCCCTCAAGGACCGCAAGATCCTCGGCGACGAGGGCATCATCTCGGTCTTCGTCGTCATGGACTCGTCCACCGGGAAGATCACCGGTGGCCCGCACATCCAGGCCCGCGGCTCCGGCATCGAGGACTCCGCCTTCGGCGACGTGATTCCCCGGGTCACGGAGGTACTCGAACGCTCCGCCCAGGACGGCGTGGTCGAACCCCACCAGCTGCAGCAGCTCGTTCGCCGCACGCTGGGCAAGTGGGTCTCGGACACCTACCGGCGCCGGCCGATGATCCTGCCTGTGGTCGTGGAGGTCTGACGGTCCGTCGGGCCTGAACAGGCGCCAACTGGGAGCGGGGCTCCTCGATTTGCATCGAGGAGCCCCGCTCCAGTAGGTTTACAACTCCTTCCGAAGGGGCACCCGGCCGACTCAGGCACGGGAACCATGCCCGGCCGAGGAGGGAAATCCGACTCAGAACTTCTGATAAAGTCGGAGCCGCCGGAAAGGGAAACGCGGAAGCGGAAACCTGGAAAGCACCGAGGAAATCGGGTCGAGAAAAGATCTG